>NZ_NXIB02000069.1 GCF_002412335.2 Tychonema bourrellyi FEM_GT703 | reverse complement strand
CTCCCCCCCTCCCAGACTCAAAGAAGCAAAAGTTAACACAAACTGAGCGACTGCTTACGCTCACACAGATCCCCGCCTCTGATAGACTTGATGGCTGGGAGTGCAAAAAGCACAAAACAGGCTTCAGTAATTGGGAGAATATAGTTCGTGGATAATGTAATCGGTTTAGAGATTATCGAAGTAGTTGAGCAGGCTGCCATCGCCTCCGCTCGATTGATGGGCAAAGGCCTCAAAGATGAAGCCGACAGCGTGGCTGTAGAAGCCATGCGGGAGCGGATGAACAAAATTCATATGCGCGGCCGCATCGTGATCGGTGAAGGGGAACGCGACGACGCACCCATGCTTTACATCGGAGAAGAAGTAGGTATTTGTACCCGCGAAGATGCCAAAGATGTCTGCAACCTAGATGAATTGATCGAAATTGATATCGCTGTTGACCCTTGCGAAGGTACTAACCTGGTTGCTTACGGTCAAAACGGTTCGATGGCTGTTTTGGCAATCTCTGAAAAAGGCGGTTTGTTTGCTGCTCCCGATTTCTACATGAACAAATTGGCTGCTCCTGCGGCTGCCAAAAATCATGTAGATATTCGCAAGACACCAACCGAAAACCTAAAAATTATCTCTGATTGTCTTGGCCGTAGTGTTGAAGATTTGGTTGTTGTTGTGATGGATCGCCCTCGCCACAAAGATTTAATTGCTGAAATTCGGCAAGCGGGTGCAAGAGTTCGGCTGATCAGCGACGGCGACGTCTCTGCTGCGATTTCTTGCGCGTTTTCTGGTTCCAATATCCACGCACTTATGGGTATTGGCGCTGCGCCCGAAGGTGTGATTTCCGCAGCAGCAATGCGCTGTTTGGGTGGTCACTTCCAAGGACAGTTAATTTATGATCCGGCTGTTGTCAAAACTGGTTTGATCGGTGAAAGTAAAGAGAGCAATATCGCTCGACTTACAGCAATGGGCATCACAGACCCAGACAAGATTTACAATGCTGAAGAATTGGCATCTGGAGAAACTGTGCTGTTTGCGGCTTGCGGAATTACTCCCGGAACGCTGATGGATGGAGTTCGCTTCTTTGGTGGTGGCGCTCGTACTGAAAGTTTGGTAATTTCTTCTCAGTCGAAGACGGCTCGGTTTGTGGATACAATCCATATGTTTGACCAGCCTAAATCTCTGCAATTGAAGTAGTCATTAATTAACTGTTGACTGTTGACTGTTAACTGTTGGCTGTTGACAGTTGACGGTTGACGGTTGACAGTCACCAGTTATTATTAATAGACATCTCCTAAAAAGTAGGTTTTGAACAGGCAGGATGCCTGTTCCACAATAATGATGTCAAAAGAGCGATAAACTAATAACTAATAACAGGTGACTGTTGACAAGTAATAAATAAATAGTGACAAATCACAAACATGAATATTGCAGTCGTAGGTCTTAGCCACAAAACAGCACCGGTTGAAGTTCGCGAAAAACTGAGCATTCCAGAACAGAAGATTGAAGCGGCGATCGCCCAATTGCGTAGCTACCCGCATATCCAAGAGGTTGCTATTCTCAGCACTTGCAACCGCTTAGAAATTTATATTGTTACCACTGAATCAGAACCTGGTGTCCGGGAAGTTACTCAATTCCTTTCGGAATGTAGTAAAGTTCCTTTGCAGTCTTTGCGGCCTCACCTGTTCATTTTGCTGCACGAAGATGCGGTGATGCACTTGATGCGGGTTGCTTCTGGGCTGGACAGTTTGGTGCTCGGAGAAGGGCAAATTTTGGCTCAGGTGAAACAAACTCACAAACTGGCTCAACAATATAAAGGTGTTGGCAGAATTTTGGAGCGTTTGCTGAAACAGGCTCTGACAGCAGGGAAACGAGTTCGGACAGAAACTAGCATCGGTACGGGTGCGGTTTCGATCAGTTCGGCGGCGGCGGAATTGGCTCAACTCAAGGGTCAGCATTTGGCAAGCAGCCGGATTGCGATTATCGGTGCTGGCAAAATGTCGCGACTTTTGGTGCAGCATTTGCTTTCTAAGGGAGCTAGCCATATTTCGATCGTCAATCGATCGATGCGCGGTGCCGAGGAGTTGGCAAGTTTGTTTAAAGATGCTCAATTGCACCTGCACCTACTCTCGGAAATGATCGAAGTAATTGCTAGTTCCGACTTGGTGTTTACCAGTACGGCTGCTACTGAGCCGCTGTTAAATAAAGCTAAGTTAGCAACGGTTTTAGCGCCCGATCGCCCTTTGATGTTGGTGGACATTTCTGTGCCACGTAACGTTGATTCTGACGTGAAAGAGCTGGCTAATGTGCGATCGTTTAATGTGGACGACTTGAAAGCTGTGGTAGCTCAAAATCACGAAACTCGTCGCAAAATGGCAATGGAGGCTGAGGGCTTGCTGGAACAGGAAGTAGAGACTTTTGATGTCTGGTTGCGCGGTCTGGAAACTGTTCCTACTATTAGCTGTTTGCGGGATAAAATAGAATTGATTCGCGAACAAGAATTAGAAAAAGCTTTATCGCGTCTGGGCTCTGAGTTTTCAGAGAAACATCAAGATGTGATTGAATCTTTAACAAGAGGGATTGTGAATAAAATTTTGCATGATCCGATGGTACAGTTGCGTGCTCAACAAGACATTGAGGCACGCAGGCAAGCAATGCAGACTTTGCAATTGCTATTTAATTTGGATGTGGATGTCAATCAGCAGTATAGCTAGTTAGTTATTAGTTATTGGTTATTGGTTATTGGTTATTGGTTATTAGGCGTAGGGTTCGTAGGGGCGAATGGCAAGAGAGCCCGTACAAGGTTTTCCTTTTCTGCGTAAGGGTTCTAGCTGACGCACCCTACTAATGACTAATGACCCTTCGACTACGCTCAGGGCACCGCTAATGACTAATAACTAATAACTAATCACTAATCACTAATGACTAAAAGGCTAGTTTATCAAATAACTTTACTGATTGCAGGGCTAGGGCTAATTTTAGAGTTAGCCTCCCGCCTTGTGGCAGAAATTCTTTGGTTTCAGGAAGTTGGATATCTTGAAGTTTTGCTATTGAGGCTGAAAACTCAAGGGTTAGCGGGGGTGATTCCAACTGCTATTTCTGCTGTTTTTTTGATGGGAAATTTGGCATTGGCCCGCCACCTGCAACATCCGATTGAGGAAGCTAAATCGCCGATTTCGGGGGGATTATTTGCTTCAGTAAATCTGAAAAAAATGGGGGAGAATTATCAAATGCCCGCAGCCAAATCTCTACTTGCATTTCCGTGGCTGCTATTGGCGCTATTGGGATTGAGTGCGATCGCAGCTTTGATGGTAATTCACTTGGGGCAGTTAGCTGCGGGTAGCCTCGCGGGGTTGAGTATGGCTGGCGGTTTGTCTGTACCACCAATTCAGTTGGGATGGGAGTCAATTGGGCTGATAGTCGTGCAGCTATTTTCTGATTGGTGGGAGTTGAGTGTAGTGCTGGGGCTGATGTTGGCTGTGACAATTAAGCCGGATTTTGGGCTGCGGGCGATCGCCATTTTTGTCAGTTTGGCGATCGGGATCATCATTGCTAGTCGCTGGACAAAAGTCTTGCAATATTTCCACCCAATTAACTTTAACGCAACCGATCCGATTTTTAGTCAAGATATTAGCTTTTATGTATTTATTCTGCCAATCTTAGAATTATTTTCTTTCTCCCTGACAGTTGTATTTTTGTACGGCTTAGTATCTTGCACTTTCACATATTTACTATCTGGAAACAGCTTGAGTCAAGGGATATTTTGGGGATTTTCGCGATCGCAGCAGCGGCACTTGTATGGCTTGGGTGCAGCTTTGATGCTAGCCACCGGATTTCACTATTGGCTAGCCCGTTACGAATTGCTGTACTCACGGGGAGATGTTAGTTATGGCGCAAATTATGCTGACGCGACAGTACGCTTGCCACTCTATGGATTTTTCAGTTTTGTGGCATGGGCGATTCCCTTCGGGATAGCTTCGCTTCACGCACTTTTGATTATTTCGCCTATTTTTCAATTAAAAATCAAAAATAAAAAATTTCAAAAAATAATTTTTAGCTTTTCAATTTTAATTTGTCTGTTAATTTTTTTGCTGCCACAAATGGTGCAACAACTTATAGTCAAACCCAATGAACTAGCACAAGAAAAACGATATATAAAAAATAGTATTGCCTTTACTCAAAAAGGATTCAACTTCAAAGAAATAGAAATAAAAACTTTCGATCCAGAAGGAAAACTGACTTATTCAGACTTAGAAAAAAATCAGCTTACTATCAGCAATATCCGTCTCTGGGACAAAAGACCGCTGCTACAAACCAACCGACAGTTACAGCAAATCCGACCTTATTATAAATTCTTAGATGCTGATATCGATCGCTACACAGTTAAAAACGAAACAGGAAAAATGGCAGAATCCCAAAGCCAGCAAGTTATTCTCGCCGCTAGGGAATTAGACTACACAGCAGTTTCTCCCGAAGCTCAAACCTGGGTAAACGAACATCTGGTTTACACTCACGGTTATGGCTTTACTCTTTCTCCTGTAAATACTGTAGGAGTTGGTGGTTTGCCCGATTATTTTGTCAAAGATATTGGAGTTGATGCGGGCTCTGGCGAAACAGCTTTAGACATAACTAGCGATCGCATTCGGGTCAGTATTCCGATCGGGCATCCACGCATTTATTACGGCGAAGTCACCGATACAGACGTAATGACACCGACAAAAGTTAAAGAATTTGACTATCCCAGTGGCAAAGACAATGTTTACAATATATATAATGGTAAAGGCGGAATTGCGATCGGCTCTATCTGGAAGCGCTGGATCTTTGCTAATTATCTCAAAAATTGGCAAATGGCAATAACTCGTAATTTTACACCAGAAACTAAATTGCTGTACCGCCGCAATATCCAAAAAAGAGTGCGGGCGATCGCTCCTTTTTTACGCTACGATTCAGATCCATACTTAGTAGTAGCAAATGCCCATCTCGGCACAGGCGATTTAACAGAAAAAGAACCAAGTAAAACTGCCCAAAATACTCAGTCTTTACCCTCAGTTGGCAAGAATTCTCCCAACTATCTTTACTGGATTTTTGATGCCTACACTACAAGTGATAGATACCCCTATTCCGATCCAGGCAAAAATGAATTTAACTACATCCGCAACTCCGTAAAAGTTGTCATCGACGCTTACAACGGTTCTGTTAACTTCTACGTTGTCAATTCCTCAGATCCAATTATCAAGAGTTGGATTGCTATATTTCCCCGACTCTTTAAACCCATTGAGCAAATGCCTCCAGCTATCCGTAAACACATGAGATATCCAATGGACTTGTTAAAAGTTCAATCGGAACGTTTGCTAACTTATCACATGGAAGACCCGCAGGTATTTTACAATCGGGAGGATTTGTGGCGAGTTCCTAACGAAATTTATGGTGGCGAACAGCAGCCTGTAGAACCGTACTATTTGATTACAAAATTACCAACCGAAAAATCCGAAGAATTTATTTTGTTACTGCCATTTACTCCTGTAAGTCGGAATAATCTAATTGCTTGGATTGCAGGCCGCTCTGACGAAGGTGATTATGGAAAATTACTACTTTACCAATTTCCCAAACAGCGATTGGTTTATGGTCCAGAGCAAATAGAAGCATTAATTAACCAAGATCCGGTGATTTCCGAACAAATATCTCTGTGGAATCGTCAGGGTTCAAAAGCAATTCAAGGCAATTTATTGGTGATTCCCATTGAACAATCCTTATTGTATGTTGAACCTCTTTACTTAGAAGCCGATCGCAATAGTTTGCCCACTTTAGTAAGAGTCATTGTTGCCTACGAAAACCGCATTGTCATGGCCGAAACTCTCGACGAGGCACTTAAGGCACTTTTTCAGAAAAAATCCACCAATACGGGCATGGGGGATAGGGGATAGGGCATGGGGCATAGGAACAATTATCGGTACTAATTCGTATTTCGGCGTAAGAAATCGGCAGCCCAAAATCGATATCATTTACCGAGGATCGATCGACTTGACAAATTGTTGTACAGGCTTCGGGAGGGCGGGGACAAAAGTCTTTCTAAAACTTTTGACATCACAAACTCGCCATAAAATACCTACTGCTACGGTCAAGAAGAATAATGCTCCCAGAAAATTGAACGCATGAGAAATAAAATTGTCACCCCTTTTTTTGGGAGGAGTAATGTATTTCATGCGATATACAGCAGGCTCCATTTCCGGCGGTTCCTCCTGACTGCGAGGCGGATTTTTTGGGGGTGAACTCGAACTGCGATGCTCAGTAAAAGGTGTTTTATTAGTTTTAGTAGAACTGGTAGCTGACTTGATTTCAAGATTGCTCCGCGTCCCAGTGAACTTACTAGGAGAAGATCTGGTTTTGTTGACAGTATCCTCCTCAATTCTACTACGGCTCCGCTGAGTTGATTTGCGATCGGCGAGAGTTCGCATCAAACTTTGCAATTGCTGAGTCGCGGCCGCTGGACGTTCCGCCTTCCTTGCCCAATTTAATAGCATGGCCCCGGTAATTCCGCAGAGATTGGCACTTCCTACGGAAGCTATCCGTTTGAGCAGAGGCTGGCTATTGGAAACAAAAATTACGAGTGCGTCTGGGTGTTCCTGAGCTAAACCGTAAACGCACTGAGCGGTTGCTACCACTAGCATTGCTGCCTTGCTTTGATTTTTAATGGAAGGTTCTAGGGAGCGGTGCGTTTCTTGAGCATCAGTGATGATCCAGCCACTGTCGGCAAAAAAGCGCATAAACTCTCTAGCTACTTGCTCTTGAGCTTTTTCGACTGCTTTCCCTGTCAAATAATCTATTTCGTCATAAACTACTTCCGGGAGGTAGCAGTTGCCCACTTTGGCATATTCTTGCCATATTTGGGTTCTGCCAGCCATCAAAACATCTGCATCAAAAGTTACCAATACAGGAGGAAGTTGATTAGCCATAACTTTACCCTAAATGCTGAGATAAGTGATTTTTAGTTGATAAATTAAGTTTAAACAAATTGCAAGCTTTTCAATTAGGTCTATTGAGTTGAATCTAGGGTGCGATTTAGTACACGCTAGTCGCAACTTGCCTGATGATTAGTTTCCAATGCCTAAACGCCCAGCTAAAACTGGAGTCAACGGCAATAGTATAGCAATCATCAAAAACAAAGCCAACAAACCCAAAGCCGCGCGAGCGTCATCAGGTTCAGTTAGCTCGTTGAGGGTGGGCCGTTCCAGATTTCGTTGTAAAATCAGAATGACGATCGCCCAATACAGAGCCAAAGGATTAACTAAAGAAGCGATCGCTAGCACTGCAAAGGTCGCCAAAGTCGCCAGATTAGCAGTTTTCCGTCCGTAGATGGCTTGCACAATTCTACCCCCATCCAACTGTCCTGCCGGCATCAAGTTAATCGCCGTTATTACCAAACCCAACCACCCGATAACCACTAGGGGATGAACGTCTACCAACGGTTGCTGCAAAGCTGAACCCAAAATTACTTTTGACAAAGTTCCCACCAACAGTGAAGCCTTGAACAATTCTGCGGGAATTTGAAATAAACTGCCGGGGTGAGAAAGTAATAAACCGACTATCAGCATGGATAGAGCAATTATTCCTCCGGTGGCCTCGCCAGCGATGGAGATGTCAAATAGCACTTTGCGATTGGGTAGGAGTGACTCAAAACGGTCGATCGCCCCAAAAGAACCTATCTGCCAAGTTGGTATAAAAAATGGCCAACTTAAGCGAACATTGTACTGACTTGCCAGAACTCGACGAGCAATTTCACGAGAACCCAAAACCGCCCAAATTCCTGTTGCGATTGGCAGAACTTCTGAATATCTTGTCGGTGCACTCAAGAAGTCAAAACCCAGTAACAATCCACTGGTTTCTAATGTAGTAGCAATTGTTGCCAGTAGCAGTACCACTGCTAGGATTTTTTGAGATAGGGTAGTTGGCTGGGGATCGTTTTCGCTGGGTAAAACGATCGCTACTGGCTTGTCGTCCTGATTTTCTACTAAAAATAGTCGGTAGCGATCGCCCAATTTTGCTTGTAAACTTGCCGACAACCGCGAGTGTACTTGTTCTGGATCTCCCCGCAGATTTCCTTTTAAAATGACCCCATCTTGATAGGGAATGGTTTCTGTGGCAAAGAAAGTATCGACGCCAAAGATACCTTGAATTGCTTTTAAGTCTTCAGCGGGAATTGGAATTATTTGTGACTGATCATTTGTCTGGGACGATGTTAGGGTTTTAACTGGTTCTCTGGGCGGTGTGGGTGACTCAGGGGCAGAATTCCGATCGCTTACAGATTTTACCTCAGTAGTATCGGGCGATCGCCCGGCTGAATCTCCGGCGGCCGATCGCAGCTCCCGACCCAGATAAATGTATAATCCGGTTGATGCCACCAACATCAACAAAACTGCCACTAGATTTAGGTAAATCCCAGCCGAGAACAAACCAAAGAATAACAGCCAGGGACTCATCAGCACAACTGACTGCAACCAAGCCAAAATTCCTAGTTTGCCAAAAGGTTTAGCGCGATAAAAACCCCTACCCAGGATTCCCACAGCGATTAATAGTAGGGCAATTGTTGCCGTATTTTCTGATGCAATCATTGTTTCCATTCCTGTTGCTTGCGCTAATACGGGTTTGTGGAGGTCGATCGCGCTACCGTCGAACAAGAACATTAAATTTCTGGGAATATCAAATAAAGTTGCTGCAAACATATCCAAGTATTTCAATAACTAGCTCGATCTCTAAGGATAACCTCTGAAGGCTACTCCCCGGATCACCTGTTTCTGGTGTGTTCAGTTGAGCCTATTTAACTATTGACATATGACACATTTTATGATATAAGACTCAAACCATGTGTGGTAGATACAATGGGATTGCGAGATAGCCGGATTGCGGATTCGAGATGGTTGTTGGTACGAAAGTTCGATCGCCCCTACAGCCTTTCTGTTCTTCCTGTTTACTTATCAGGGTGAACTCAGTAGTTTTATGCAGAAATCTCAAGTTGTTTTTGATAAAGTGTTGTAAACACTGACAGTCCTGGACAGACTCCGCCAAAGAAACCGGGTTTTTCACAAAAAGACTTGCCTAACTTAGATTTATCTCACCCACATTTTTGGGCGGGATTTACAGTAATTGGCAGTCCTTGGTAAAATAGTTGGGATTTAGTATCTCAGGCTACTATCCATTGACGTCATAAATTTGCTATGAATAGCAAAACTCAACTCTATTGGAGCAAAACTTGTGAGCAAGTTCGATAAAATATTCAATTCAGAAAATACCTCCGAAGCCAGCTTGAGTTCAGAGGAATCCTTAGCCGCGGTAGCACTTGTCGCAGCCCTGGCAAATTCTCCTGACACTGATGCAGATATCTTAGAAAGCATACTTTGGGAATCGGAAATTTTTGCTGAATATTCGGAAGATGATCTGTCAACAATGCTCGAAAAACTCGCAGGTATTGCTACCGAAGACGGTTTAGGAGCATTATTTAATACCGCTTGGGGGTCAATGCCAGATGAATTGGTTTTAGATACTTTTGCCATGACGGTAGCGATGTTTGTCGTAGATGGCGAAGTGTCTGACAAACATCAGCTTTTTCTGAAGGAGTTTCAGCAAGCATTAGGTTTGGAAGATGAGGAGGCTGAGGAAATTATTGAGGAGGTAATTACTGCATATTCTGAAGAAGATGGAGAATTTTCTGAAGAAGATGGAGAATTTTCTGAAGAAGATGGGGAATTGTATGAATCTCCAAAAGGCTATTTTACTGTCCCAATTCCAGTATATGAGCAAAAAGGGGGTAAAATTGATGAGGAAGAAGGCAGTCTCGCTTTTTCTGACGACTTTGGCGTTTTGCTGAAAATTGATTATTTCCCGATCGCAGGTGAAGTTGCAGAATTAGTTGAGTCTGTTGGGGAAGCTGCTTATCTCAGTTCATTTCTCAACAATTATATTGATGGGGCAATTCTTGCTAAATTTCCTAACTCCAAGTTACTCCACACTGAATCTTTGGAAGATGAGGAAGCTTATTTTGCGGTTGTTGATATGCCTGGGGGTGCGACTATCAGCGTGCAGGAGAAATTGGACCCTGTGACTCGGCTGAATGCCTACCGGGGATTTCTGGCTTTTATCGCTGAGGATGTTTGTTATACGGTGAGCTCTCAGAGAGTTTATCAGGAAGCGGATGAACTGGGTTCGCTGGAGTCTGAAGTAGAGACAATGATGGACAAAATCTTAGAGTTTATTGAGACTATTGAATTTGGTGCGCCTGAATAGACTTGACTGGAATTGGGTGTGGGGAATTGGGAATTGGGCATTGGGCATTGGGAATTGGGCATTGGGCATTGGGCATAGGGCATTGGGCATTGGGCATAGGGCATTGGGCATAGGGCATTGGGCATAGGGCATCAGCCAAGGTAACTTAGGACACGGCAGTGCCGTTTCCCTACCCTAGAATCAACTGCTCTAATCAGGACACGGCAGTGCCGTTTCCCTACCCTAGAATCAACTGCTTTAATTAGGACACGGCAGTGCCGTTTCCCTACCCTAGAATTAACTGTACGATCGAGAACCGGCTAAAAAAAACCAGTTCTCGATCGCACTTTTAGATAAATCAGTCAACCAAAGTCGATCGACAGCAGCAATTAGCTTAGGTAGTAGTCTGAGCTTCCTGCAACCTTTGCTTGAGTTCTTCCAGAGCGTTCGCCCAGCGTGGATCTGGCTGCACCGAGCCGGAATCAACGTTTGACGAAGTTGTGGCTGCTGGATTGCGGCGAGACTTGTTGTTGTCCCGACGGCGACTGCTTTTACCAGAACCTCCACCACCTTGACTGGGGGAAGCCTCGCGTCGCTGTTGCTGTGGCTGACCCTGGATAGGTGCCGATACCGATGCCAACTGGGGCGACTGCGGTGACTGCTGTTGATCTTCTTCGCCCTTGTCAGATTTACCCTTAGAGCGGGGAAGAGCCTTTTCTATTTTCAGCGGGTTTTCCTTGAACATCAAGCCGTTATATTTCTCAATAACTTGGTCTGCTTGTTCATCAGTCAACACCGTCACAAAACCGAATCCTCTGCATTTACCAGTTTTGCGGTCTGTAATTACCTTTGTTGTTACCGATTCGCCCTCCGGTGCAAAAACATCTTGCAGTTCTTGGCGATCGAGTTCTTTTGGTAAATTGCCAACATATAAACGAATAGACATGAAAGATTCCTCCTGATTTCGATTCTAATTAACTTGCTGGAACAGCATTACCTGAAGTCAACTGAACATTGACCGCAGGGAAAGACGACATAACCGCAGCATCTGCGCGTTCCTCCGACCAACCTTGACAGCTTTCGCCACCTTTTAGACCAAGACAATTGACTCTCCTGAAGCCGCAACTTGGCCGCCTATGCAGAGAGGTCTTAAATCTAAGGTTGTTCTGTAAACTTTTAGTCATCACTTAAATGTTGAGGCTATTGGCTATTCTGTATTATTTACTTCCGGTTTTGATTCAGAATGTTTTTAGCCAGTGCCGTGTCGAAATTTATTTCCCAGGATGTCAATTGCCAGCGATCGGAATACCAGTATTTAGTTTAATACGGTGATGGGTAAAATTGCTAACATTTTTATCGGGAATCGGGAATTGGGCATGGGGAATCGGGAATCGGGCATGGGGCATGGGGCATGGGGCATTGGTGTTACATCCGTTAAATCCGTTACAAAATCCGTTGCCGAACCTTCTTCCTTCCCTCGAAATTTAAAATCGATTCATTTCGCCTTGGAAAATGATGTATGCTCCCCAGAAGGCCGCAGCAAAGGCCAAAATCGCAGACCAGATAGGATGTCCGCTGTGACTAACTCTGCCATCTTGACTGCGAAGGGTTTCGAGGTCGATCGCCACATTAGCACCCCGACGCAGCCAACCAGTCGCCACGACTGATTTACCCAGCAAATCGCTAGGGCGAGTAGGTGTCGGAAAAAGAGAGCCGATCGGACCAAACCTCGAAACATAATGTAACCTCACCAACCCCGTCGCCGTCTGCAAAATCAAATCCTGTCCCAACCAATTAGCCATACCCGATCGCCCCAAAAGTTGCCCCTGCAACCGCACTGCTTGAGCATCCAAGGGCAAAGTCTCCGAATTTGACAAGATTTGCGGTAAACTCGGTTCAGCAATGTTTCTGGGCGGAATATCAGGGAAGAAATCATTAATTCTGATCAAAGTACCAAGACAAAAGCCGATCGGCAAACAGCCCCAAAGAATCGATCGATCGCCCCAAAGCCAATCCAACTGCCAAAAACTCGTCCTCGAAAAAATCCCCCCAATCAGCCAAAGCACCCCCACAATCGCCAAACCCATCGGAATCCCAAAAAAAGGCGCACCCTGCAACAGTAGGGGCGGTGCCCCCGTGCCCGCCCTGAATTTTGAGCCCGCCCTGGAATTAGTGCCCGCCGAAGATTTCGTGCCCGCCCCGAATATTGACTTAAACAAGTTAAAAAGCAGAAATTTGTGCTTAGTTGGCTGCAAAGTTCCCAGATTCGCCAAATCCAACTCAGCTTCCAACTGCCAGAATTGAGCATAAAGAGCCAACAACTTTAAACGCTCACCCATCAAAGGATGTCCGCTGTTAACCGTCAACCAATTGCGGAAAGGATTGCTGACATCCCACAGCAAAATCTGTTCCAGAGGCGCGTGTAATCCAGCCGAACCAAGGGTAACAGCCTCTCTAACTCCGACGGGAAACAGCAGATCGAAACCTTCAAGGAAAAAGCTAGTTTGCTGCTGCTGCTCAAGATTTTTCGCCATCCCGATCGCAATTTTAGCCAAAGCCCGCGTCAAACCGTTGGGATTCCCGGTAATTTCCGCAGCCGTGCGATCGCTCAAATATACCCTGTGGCGCGACACCCACAACATCGGCCATCTCAGCAACTTATAAATTCCGTAACTTCCAGCAGAAATCCCAGCCGCCAAAACTTTGACAATAGAACGAAAAAACTCGATCGTAATTAAAGCAGATAATCGCTCCTCCCAGTAAGTGACTTGCCAATAAATCATGTAAGGAATCTGCATGACTAAAACCGCCAACGACATCGGCGCAAAATCCCAATGGGCGATGTGTCCCAATTCCCGCGCCACAATAGTCGCAATTTCATCTTCCGTCAATTGATCCAAAAGTCCCTGACTGACAACAATCCGAGCAAATCTCGGTAAACAGCCGTAACTGAAAGCTACCGGTACATCAATTGGTAACAGTTTGAGCATCGGTGCTGGCATATTTTGCTGTTTACAAAAACTGCGAATCACCCGATTAGCTTCTTTGCTGGACTTCAATAAAGTTATTCCTCCCAGAGGTTCGAGTCCACAAATCAGTTTTAGCAGTGCATCTGTCAGCCAGGGAGACGAGGCTAGTAACAATCCGAAAATGAATTGAATAAACTGAGTTGGATCGCGATAAAAAAGTTGAATTGGTGCGAAAAAAGGCAGTCTCGTAAATATGTACAACTGAACTAACAAACTATTAATGTTTGTCAGCAGGAATTCCAGGATGAATCGGGTGAGGAAAAATAGGGCGATCGTACTTGCGATCGCCTCTACCCACAAACCCTCTAATTTCATGGCTTTGAGCTTGCGCCAGCCCGCAGGTGCGCGCCCCGAATTGCGCCAACTGAGTTCGTAAGTGTCTGGAGTCACGACTTCGGGGATATCTGTTGCAGAATCTCGATCGGGCGCGGTTGTTGTTGATGCTTCTGGTTCGGAATTCTTGACCTGCGGTGGTTTGGGGGGTGTAGGTGGGGGCGGAATGTGTGGCGATTTGAGGTTTTTTTGCCCGCTAGTCTGCTCAAAAGCTACAAATTCTGTTTTTGGGTCGGCTGATGGTTTGTCGGCTGTTGGCGATATTTTCGGTAACTCAGTGCCAACTTCAAAGGCCACGAATCCGGTTTCTGGGGGAGTTTCTGGTGGTTTTGGGGGACGACGGTTGATCAATTCGGCTAAAGTGCGATCGGCCCAAATTTTGATTTGAGTGTTGGGATTTTTGGTGAGGGAAGTGCAGAGTGCGATCGCCTTTTTCAGATTACCAGTGGCTTTGTATGCAGCCACCAACCCCATTTGGGCTCGCGTACCCAGTGGCCGATCGGCGGCAGATTCAGCAACAGATTCCAAAAGCGCGATCGCCCTTGGGTAATCTCGCGCTTTCAAAGCCGTTAAACCAGCCTCTAGAGACTGTTTCACAGATGAATCCGCCGAATTTTGATTGTTTGGAGATGCCATGAGAGTGGTTGCACTAGCGCTTTGTCTAAGATAGCTTGCGCGATCGATCGATTACGGTTCTAGCACAGATGTTACACCATTCTCAATAACTGGTAGGGGCGGGTTCACCAATAGTCTTAAAGGCTGCAAACAGGTTAAATAAACCCGCCCTCACCCACCAAAAATTCCCAATTTCAATCGCCCGGTGATATGATAAAAACACTCCTCACCCATACATTTATGCCAATTGACGACGAAGATTTTCAAATCGAAATCAGCGACGATCGCAAACTGCAACTCTTCACAGACAGACACGAATTTACCCGCCGATTTGCCTCTTATTTAAACGATGACCCCCCTCCCGCAAAAATTTTGTATTTTTTCGGGGATGGAGGCAACGGCAAGTCATTGCTCTTAAAACACTTGCAGTATCACTGCTGCAAAAAATTTGCGCCGCAGGTTTGGCAACAATTGCGCGCACTCCCAGAATCACAAGCCGCCGAAGTTGCTGATTTCGTCCGCAATGCAGAACCCAAAACCTACACTCCCATCCCCGTAGTCAAACACGATTTCGGATTGATACCGATTAAAGAAGATAAACCGCAAGATAGATTTTACGGCTTGCTGATGCTGCGGCGAAATGTCGCAGCAGCCACAAAGAAATATAAATTTAAATTTCCCAATTATGATTTTGCTTGCTTTTGGTATTTACTGAACAAAGGCGAATCCAACGCAACTCTCAGCCAACTTTTCCCCGATGATGTGGCGGAATTGGTGGCACCTGTAGTTGAAACTTTTGCGGAATTTCCGGTGGTGGCGCAAGCTGTCGCGGTGCTGAAAGGCATAGATAAATTGGGCGGGATTAAGCGGGCGATGAAATTAATTCAAAATCGCTTGGGTGTCAGTGACGAAACGGCAGATGAAATTCGCCGCAAAGATATTGATACTGAATTAATCGACTGTTTGCCGAAATTGTTTGCAGGGGATTTGAATGCGGCAATGGCTAGCATAAATAAACCCGATCGCCTCGTGATGCTGTTCGATACTCACGAGAAAATGTGGGATGAAAAACGCAATTCTCAGGGCGCAACTTTTTGGTATCAAGATGAGTGGTTTCGGCGGTTGCTGAGGGCATTGGATTACAAATTGGGGATTGTGGTTGCTGTGGCGGGGCGAGATTGTCCTGTCACACAACTGCGGTGGCCGAATGCGCCGAGGTTTCCGATTCCTGAAGATTATATAGATAAACAATTGGTGTGGCATTTGTCTCCCGCCGATGCTAGGGATTACTTGCACAAAGTGGAGATTGATAAGGCAGATTTAGCTGATGCTGTGATTAAATATGCCAGCGTCAATCCTGATGAGAATTGGGAGAATTTGCAGGTACATCCGTTTTATTTGGGTTTGTGCGCGGATGTGGTGCTGGCAGAAAGAAGGCGGGGAATTGAGTTGCTGGCGTCGGATTTTGCGCGGATTCCGAAGTTGGAAAATAAGACTGCGGAGTTAACGGATCGGTTGCTTTTGTATGTGGATCGCGAAGTGCGATCGGCGGTGCATTCGTTGAGTGCTTGTCGCGCTTTTGATGAGGATTTGTATGTGAAATTGGGAGGGGGTTGTCACTTCCAGGCAAGTAGTGCAAATTTTGAGGTTTTGACGAGTTTTTCGTTTGTGTGGAAATCGGAAAAGCGGGGGGATAATTGGTATCGGATTCATGATTTATTGCGGCGGTTGGATGCCGATCGGGATAATCCGAAAACACGCAGGGCGCATGAGGTTTTAGAGGGGCATTATCGGGAAGTGGGGGATGGGGCTGAGGCAATTTTTCATGCTAATCGCTTGGATTGGCTGCGGGGTGTGAAGGAATGGGTAGAGGTGTTTGAGGAAGCATTGGAGTTGAGTCGTTATGGGGAATGCGAGTTGCTGCTGGGAGTTAGAGATGAGTTGTGGATAAAAAGTGATTTTCGGCTGGGTAGAATTTCGCTATCGGAGGGAGATTACTATGCTCGGCTGGCTCGATATGTAGAGGCAAAACAGGAATATTTAGAGGCTGTTGCAGCTTATGAGCGGCAACTAATTATCACTCCCAATAATAAAGATACGCTCAACAGCAAAGGGATTGCGCTGGGATGTCTGGGTAATTTACAAGTAAAGGTAAGTGAATTTGAGGCTGCCAAACTTTCTTGCTCTGAGGCGATCGCTGCCTTTAATTCTGCTTTACTTATTGCATCGGATGATAAATCTGCTCTCAGCAACAAAGGGAATGCGCTGACAAGTCTGGGTGAGTTACAGGCAAAGCTAACTGAATTCGAGGCTGCCAAACAGTCTTACTCTGAGGCGATCGCTACCTTTAATTCTGCTTTAGTTATTGCACCGGATAATAAATCTGCTCTCAACAATAAAGGGGTTGCGCTCGAATGTCTGGGTGACTTACAGGCAGGACTAAGTGAGTTTGAGGATGCAAAACAATCTTACTCTGAGGCGATCGATGCCTACAATTCGGCTTTACAAATTGCACCCGGTTATATCTCTGGTATCCAAAACAAAGGGAATGCGCTACGATGTTTGGGTGATTTGCAGGCAAAGCTAAGTGAATTTGAAGTTGCAAAACAGTCTTACTCTGAGGCGATCGATGCCTACAATTCTGCTTTACAAATTGCACCGGAATATAGCTATGCTCTCAACAACAAAGGGATGGCGCTGAAAAGTATGGGTAAGTTAAAAGCAGAGTTAAGTGAATTTGAGGCAGCCAAACAGTCTTACTCTGAGGCGATCGATGCCTACAATTCTGCTTTACGAATTGCACCCGATGATAACTATGCTCTGAACAACAAAGGGATTGCACTGAAAAATTTGGGTGATTTGCAGAAAGAGCTAAGTGAGTTTGAGGCTGCCCAACATTCTTACTTAGAGGCGATCGATGTCTACAATTCGGCTTTACGAATTGCACCGGGTGATAACTATGCTATCCACAACAAAGGGCTTGCACTGAAAAGTATGGGTGATTTGCAAGCCCAATTATCTGAGCAAGAGGAAGCGCTCAAGAATTGGCAAGAGGCGCTACAAATGTTTAATCGATCTTTAGCCATTGCTCCTAATGACGATCGTCTTCGCAATAGACGCGATTCGCTGCAAGAATCTCTCAATAATTTGGGTGAGGATACTGTCAGCAGTTAGCCCGATACGAAGGAGTAAAGACGCGGCATTCAGGAGGAGGATGTGTCGAGTTAACTTACACCAAAAGTTCACAGGATTTACCCACTCCGACAAAGAAACCGGGTTTTTGGCCGAATCTACGCATCATAACGAAGTATTCTCGAAAAAACCCGGTTTCTGCCCACCCGCGCGTCAGCCTTCAAAAAGAAATCATCAGTCCTCTTTCAGAGGACTTTCGCTATGAGACAGGGGTTTTTAACCCCGGTTGGACTATGTGGCTTACCCAAAATCTTTCGCATTCAATAGTTTTTGCATTCACCCACAAGCCCGCCGGGGAATCAATTCCCCGTCTCATAGCGAAAGTCGGTTGAAACCGACTGGCAAATCCAATTCAATTATCATCAATAAATTCTCTAAAAAATCAGGTTTCTCTGCCCCATACCTAAGCTCTAAACTTAATTAATCCGACTCAAAATCAACTTTATCATAAATATCTGCCAACGTAAACTGAAAAGAAAGCGACTTCAGAGATATCGTGACATTAGCATCATCATACTCCGAAAAAGTCCAACTATTCCCATCTGTTTTAAAATATTGCTCGACGTGCATCTCATACTGGTCAATTAGTAGATATTCCTGAAAACTTGGAATGCTACGATAGGCCGCAAATTTGCCATCTTTGTCATAGCTTCTGGTAGACTTTGACAACACCTCAGCAATCATTAATGGATTAGTTATAGTATCTCTGCGCCCTTCTTCCAATTGCAACTCACCCTGAACTACCATCACATCAGGATAAGTATGTATGCGTTTTCCAGGAATCCAAAGCCTTTGATCTGCAACAAAGGCACGATAGGGCTGACCCTTGAGCCCAAAGTTTAACTCAGCGTGGAAATTGCCAGTAATTTGATTGTGATTTGGAGTTCCACCAGTCATAAGGACAATTTCACCATTGATGTATTCGTGTCTTTCTTCCGAGTTGACCTCAAATTCGAGGTATTCTTCTGACGTGTAAACCTTTTTTTCAGGGTGTGCTATTGTTTGCATTTTAACCTCCAAGGTTGTCATTTTTGGTTAGCTTGTAGGGTGCGTCAGTCTTTAGTTTACTTAGTAAAATTAGGGTTTTCCAACTGACGCACCCTACGAATTGGGCATCATTTGTAGGGTGCGTCAGTCTTTAGTTTACTCAGTAAAATCAGGGTTTTCCAACTGACGCACCCTACGAATTGGGGGACTTCGTTTTAATGCGTAGATTCGGGCAAAAACCCGGTTTCTGGCCCCATGCGTAAGCCCTAATAAGAACTTAACCTTGCGGCTTACCGTCAGATTGTCTCGACGATTTACCATTAGCCAGCTTCCGACGAATCAGCACACTCATCACCTGCTTCGGATTCGCCGCCGGCTGTAGGGGACTCCAATCGCCAACTTCCGCAAATCCCAGCCGATACAAAGTCAGTATGGTTTCCCTGACACCCTTGGGCGAACCTGTCACTGTCACACACAGCACATCCTGTTCCGATACTGCTGCTGATTCGTCATTTGGGCCGGGGGATGCGCTAACGGATTTGTCATCGTTGGGCACGAATTCTTGAGTCATATTCTGTTCTCCTGGTTTTGGGTTTTCTAGAAAAACCCAAAAACCCAGCCACCCCGCACAGCAACGCAAAGCAAGGTGGCTACAGAGAATGTTAAGATTCTCGGAGCCTCCAGACTGGCTGTTTCAGTTTGGCGGTGAGCTGTCCATTGCTGTTACCAGCAGCTTTGGGCAGCGTAACTAGATTTTTGGGCGACGCGGGCTGCTTGTCCTGCAACCTCTCACTTCAAAGCGTAGCCGCAAATGGGGGCCGCCGTCAATCGATTTTAGATTTTGGATTTTGGATTGAAGAGCACGATTGAGAGGTTTTGTTGGTAACAGGATTTATGCACTCGGACCAAAGAAACCGGGTTTTTGCCCGAATCTACGCATCACAACGAAGAATTCAATGGGAAAACCCGGTTTCTAGCCACCCGCGCGTCAAAATAAGTTGTGTTGCTATTAGACATCGACCATATTTCTTGTGGAACAGGCATCTTGCCTGTTCAAGACTGGGTTTTATAGAGATGTCTAATAGATTATCGATTTTTCTTGAGCAACAGAGGACACGGCAGTGCCCATTGGTGTCAACTTAACGTCAAACCCCTTCAGAGACTACTGTTTGACGATTAAGGCCAGATCCCCCCTAACCCCCCTTAAGAANCAGGTAAAAACCAGATTTCTCAGGGCTTTCAGGCTTAAGTTGACACTAATGGGCAGTGCCGTTTCCCTACAAACCAATTATCCCCCTCAATTGGCGATCACTTCCAAACCAGAAACCACAGGCGCGATCGCATTTAATTTCAAAACAGGATGTTCACCTTCCACCTGTTGACAATTCCACTCATTTCTAAACAACAAAACAGGTCTACCCCAACTATCCTTAACCGTCACCGTATTAAAAAGTCGCCCAACTTTCGCCAACGCATCCCAACCGCCATCAACCCAACGAGCCACACCATAAGGCAACATATCGATCGTAGTTTCCACATTATATTCAGACTGCATTCTGAACTGCACCACCTCAAATTGCAACTGTCCCACAGCCGCCAAAATTGGCTCCCGTTTCGACTCATCAACCGAATACATAATTTGCACAGCCCCTTCTTCCTGCAACTCCGAAACACCTTTGCGGAACTGCTTGAATTTAGAAGGATTGGGATTTCTCAGATAAGCAAAAAGTTCCGGTGAAAAACAGGGAATCCCTTCATATTCCAGTTTTTGACCAGTGTAAATCGTATCGCCGATCGCAAAAACTCCCGGATTATTCAAACCAATCACATCCCCAGGATAAGCAACGTCGATAGACTCTCGATCCTGAGCAAATAACTTTTGAGGTCTTGACAAACGCACCGTTTTACCAGTCCGAGCGTGAGTCACGTTCATGTCCTTCTCAAACTTACCCGTACAAACCCGAATAAACGCAACGCGATCGCGATGTCTTGAGTCCATATTCGCTTGCAATTTAAACACAAACCCCGTAAATTCTTCATAGGTTGGCGGTAATTCTCCGGCGCTGCTCTTGCGGGCGCTCGGTTTGAGAGCGTAATCTAAAAACGCATCTAAAAATAGTTCTACCCCAAAATTACTCATCGCACTGCCAAAGAAAACAGGTGTCATTTTCCCAGTAGCAACTAAGTCTAAATCTAGTTCATCCCATAACTCATCCAGCAGTTCTAAATCATCTTTAAATTGACTGTAAAGATCTGGTTCCAAAAGTTCTTCAAGGCGCGGATCACCCAATTCCATCACCGTATCGACAGCGGCGCGAGAACCATGTTGAGTGCGCTCGAACAAGTGAATTTGACGTTGGCGGCGGTCAAAAACACCTTTAAAGCGATCGCCCGTACCGATCGGCCAATTCACCGGATAAGTCTGCAACCCCAATTCCTTCTCAATTTCGTCCAACAAATCCAAAGGTTCTCTACTTGGGCGATCGAGCTTATTAAAGAAAGTAAATATCGGCAAACTTCGCAGCTTACAAACTTCAAATAACTTGCGAGTTTGCGGTTCCAAACCCTTAGCAGCATCCTCCAACATCACCGCATTATCAGCAGCGGCCAAAGTCCGATAAGTATCTTCACTAAAATCTTGGTGTCCCGGAGTATCGAGTAGATTAATGTGATATTTTTTATACTCAAACTGCAATACAGTAGAGGTAATAGAAATTCCCCGCTGCTGTTCCATTTCCATCCAGTCAGAAGTAGCGTGTCGCTGAGCTCTACGGGCTTTCACAGAACCTGCTTCATGAATAGCACCCCCGTAAAGCAGCAACTTTTCTGTTAGAGTAGTTTTACCCGCGTCGGGGTGTGAGATAATGGCAAAGTTGCGTCGGCACCGGGTAGCAGTTTGCAGTTCAATTTCGAGTTCTGTAGTCATTCGATTTTAGATTTTAGATTTTGGATTTTAGATTGTTCCCACGGCCGAGTCCGGGGCTTGTGACCAAATTGCTTTCGGTTATCAGAAGAGTGGGTTTAAAACCCCGTCTTTTAAGACGGCTTTGCATTTAATCTTTTTCTATGCTACCATAGTATTAGTAGTTTGGTAAGCGAAATGCTAAAAGCCTTCAATTACAGAATATATCCGACCAGTGAGCAATCAATTTTGCTTGCAAAGTCGTTTGGCTGTGCAAGATGGTTTTACAACTATGCGCTCAATCTAACGTCTGAAACCTATAAGCAAACAGGGAAAGGATTAAGTAGAAATGAAATAATCAATCTTCTACCTTCCCTTAAGAAAGAGTACGAATGGCTGACAGAAGCACCATCACAAGCCCTGCAGCAAGCAGCCTTAAATCTTTCTAGTGCTTTCCTGAACTTTTTTGAAGGTAGGGCTAAATATCCCAACTTCAAAAAGAAACAAAATAGACAGTCTATTAGATTTCCTCAAGGTTGTAAATTAAAAGATGATACATTGAAATTGCCTAAGATTGGTGATGTTCATTGTCAAGTCTCAAGGCAACCAGAAGGGACTCTAAAATCGGTCACAGTTTCAGTTGATCCATCGGGGGAATATTTTGTAGCCTGCCTGTATGATGATGGTAAAGATTTACCTGAAAAATCATCAGAAGGAAAGGCGATTGGGATAGACGTTGGTTTAACCCATTACGCTATTACATCCGATGGAACCAAGCATGGGAATCCTAAATATTATCGAAAATATGAAAAGAAGTTAGCTAAGAGACAAAAGCAACTAAGCCGTAAGCTTAAAGGTTCTAATAACCGTCATAAAGCTCGGATTAAAGTTGCCAAAGTTCACGCTAAAATTGTCCGATGTCGCGAAGATTTTCTGCACAAACTAAGTCGTAAATTAGTTGACGAAAACCAAGTCATAGTTGTCGAGAATCTAGCAGTTAGAAACATGGTGAAGAACCACAAACTAGCTAAATCAATTAGTGATGCTGGTTGGGGACAATTCTGCACCATGTTGAAGTACAAGTCGGAATGGGCAGGAAAAACCTACATCGAAGTAGATAGGTTCTATCCCAGTTCTAAGACTTGTAATAACTGTTTAAATCGCGTGGATAGCTTGAGTTTGGATATTCGTAGCTGGCAATGTCTTAAATGTGGAGAAAACCACGATAGAGACATTAACGCTGCTCAGAATATTCGGGATGAAGGTTTACGAATTTTGGCGGTAGGGCATACCGTTACTGCTTCAGGAGGGAGAGTAAGACCGAGTAAAGGCACTGCTTTTACAAGGCATCTCCCTGTGAATGAAGAATCCTAGCCGTTTACGGCGGGGAGTGTCAAGTACGACTCCGACAAGCGTAAGCTGCTATCACTGTTGTGTCACGGCGCTATTTTTTTGAGTACGTTAGGGTTGTCGATCGGAGTGCCGATCGGTATATTATTCGTATCCGATGACCCCGTTGTCAAAGATAACGCCAAAGAAGCCATCAATTTTCACCTGAATGTCTGGCTGTACGCTATCATTCTCGTCCCACTATCTTTTGTGACATTTGGCTTAGCTGGCTTAATCGGTTTCGCTATCCACTGGGGACTGACAATCATGGCCATCCTTCACGTTTTCCAAAGTCCTAACGAATCTTACCGCTACCCGTTTATTTTCCGCTTGGTTTAGGTAGGAAATCTCACTCGATCATCAATTTCAAAAGCCCGGTTTATTAAAGAAACCGGGCTTTTAATTATTTTATGACTACAGGATCTGGCACCGATAAAACCACTTCTTTAGCATTTAACTTTTGATTCAATTCGCGAATCCGCCGTGACAGCAAGCGAATAATATTAACAGCAATTCCCGGTGTTTCATCAATAGCATCATAGAGCTGCATTTGAGTTAACATCAAACACTCACAAGGTTCAAGAGCCGTAATAGAAGCCGATCGCGGTTCTGCATCAAACAGGGACATTTCGCCGAAACAAGCACCAGCCTTCAACTGCGCCAAATCCCGATCGCCAATATGAACCCGCACCGTTCCTGATACCAGAATATAGAGCGATCGACCTTCTTGCCCTTCCGTAAAAATTGTGTGTTTAGAAGGAAATGAAAGTTCATCCATGACCGATGCTAGACGCACGAGAAAATCATCCCGCAGTTCCTTAAAAATCGGAACCGCCCTCACAAATAATAGGCGTTCAACGCTGGTTAACATAGTACGATGCAGTGATTGATTTAAACTTAAAACAGGGAATTGGGAATTGGGCATTGGGCATTGGGAATTGGGCATTGGGCATTGGGTTGCCAGTGAGTCAATTGGTTATTGGTTATTGGT
>NZ_NXIB02000068.1 GCF_002412335.2 Tychonema bourrellyi FEM_GT703 | reverse complement strand
CAACAGTCAACAGTCAACAGTTAACAGTCAACAGTCAACAGTCAACAGTCAACAGATATATTATGCAATTTATCGATCGAGCAGATATTCAAGTCGCAGCAGGCAAAGGCGGCGACGGTATGGTAGCTTTTCGCAGAGAAAAGTATATACCAGCGGGCGGGCCTTCGGGTGGTACCGGGGGCCGAGGTGGTTCTGTGTACATGGTGGCGGTGGAAAGTCTGCAAACGCTGCTAGATTTTCAGTACAACCGAATTTTTAAAGGCGACAACGGGAAACGTGGCGCGATTAAAAATATGACTGGTGCCGGTGGGGACGATCGCACAATTGAAGTTCCTTGCGGTACTGTAGTGTATGACGCGGAAACTCAGGCGATTTTGGCAGATTTGGTGACACCTGGACAAACTTTTTGTGTTGCTAAAGGCGGCAAAGGCGGTTTGGGAAATAAGTGTTTTCTGACCAATTCTAACCGCGCTCCAGATTATGCGATGCCCGGTGGGGAAGGAGAACACAAGTTTATTCGGCTGGAATTGAAGCTGTTAGCTGAAGTGGGAATTATTGGTTTGCCAAATGCTGGGAAATCTACGCTAATTTCTGCTTTATCGGCGGCTCGTCCTAAGATAGCCGATTATCCGTTTACAACTTTAGTCCCGAATTTGGGCGTAGTCAGAAAACCGAGTGGTGACGGTACGGTTTTTGCCGATATTCCAGGATTAATTGAAGGAGCTCACGAAGGCGCGGGCCTGGGTTATGAGTTTTTGCGACACATTGAACGGACTCGGTTGCTGCTGCATTTGATTGATGTGACTGATGAAGATCCGATCGCGAATTACATGACAATTCGGGATGAGTTAAAAGCTTACGGGCGAGGTTTGGCGAATCGACCGCAGATTTTTGCTTTTAATAAGGTAGATGCGATCGATCTCGACAGCGAAGAAATCGGTAATTTGATTTCTCGACTTCAAGAAGTTAGTGGAGCTCCTGTTTTATCAATTTCCGCTGTCAGTCGAGTGGGATTAGATGAATTGATGCAACAGGTTTGGCAGAAACTTGACGAATTGAACGAGAAAGAAGCGACGGAACTTTTAACAGTTGGAGTATTGTAGTTAAAAGTGCGATAGAGCCACGGGAGGACACGGCATTGCCGTTTCCCTACCCCAAAATAATCTTGTAGTAGTAGGTTGGGTTGAGGAACGAAACCCAACATCCAATTAATGAGTGTTGGGTTTCGTGCCTCAACCCAACCTACAGAATAAAAAGTGCTACATCAAGATACCCGACTTCTTAAACATATCGGGTATCTAATAATGCTAAATTTAGTTTGAGTTGCGAATCGGCCCGTTGTAATCGATTCTGACTGTTCCATTGCGAGAAACAGTAACAACACTTTCTATCCTAAAGACAGATGAACCAGGCCTGCTTCCTTTAAAAGAAAAAGTCCAAGTACCATCGTTATTGTCCACAAACGGCGCTTCCGAAGAAACACCGTGCATAGAAGGTTCGGCTCGATATTGACCCAAGCCACCGTTGGCAGATTCTGCTGCTTGACGAGCTAAGTTTTTCGCCCGATTCAACTCAATATTATTGGAAACAATTGTTGTCTCGTCGAATTCCCCTTGAGGAGAAGGATTGGCATTACTCAGTGTGGGAGAGACTCCAACAGCTACCACTGATAATGCTAGTAGAGAAACAAGCCGAATGTTTGGTTTCATATTGCAGACAGACTTATAGTTTGGTCAGATATACAAGACATGGACAAAAAATCCGGTTACTATTGATATAAGATTAAAGGAACCGCGAAGACGCGAAGGACACAAAGGAAGAACCCCAAGGGGGAAAGAAGGAAATGCAGTTCTTCCTTCGCGCTCTTCGCGTCTTCGTGGTTCGTTATTCCTTCTGCTTTAATTTTTAATTTTCACTTTGGAATCAACCGTGGCTTCTCCATCATTCAAATACCGATAACTCATCCGAGAAATATCGCGAATCAAACTTTGAGCGGGCTTCTCAGTCTCCGGGGGATGTTTCACCATTACCGCCACTAAATAACGCTTGCCATTGGGCAAATCCACCATCCCTGCATCCGCCAGTAAAGTATTAATATTGCCGGTTTTGTGAGCAATAATTGCCTCCGCCCCCAAGCCTTTTGGTAGCAAACTATCATTCTTAGTTTGCTGCATGATTTGAAAAATACGATCGCGCGATTTGACCGAAACCAAATTACCGCGATCGATTTGAGCGATAATATTAATCAAATCCTTTGGACTGGTAGTATTAGTTCCCTCCAAATCCGGCAACTTATTGTTGAGCACTGTCGCCCTCAAACCCCAGGTTGCAAAGTGCTGATTTAAAACTTCTGCACCTCCCAACAAATCAATCATCATATTTGTCGCCGTATTATCGCTGACAACAATCATCTTTCTAGCAATTTCCAAAGCCGAATACTTTTTACCCGGAGCTTGGTCTTGCATTTCCCCGGAACCGCCCACAATGTCTTCGGCGCGCAGGGTCAACGTTTGATCTAATCTTACTTTCCCGTCATCTACAGCTTGGAAAAAGGCTACTAAAATTGGCACTTTTATCGTACTAGCTGAAGCAAAAGTAGTATCGCCATTAAAATTTAGGTAGCTTCCACTATCTAAATCAACTAAGAATATTCCTGCTGTTAAAGTAGGATTTTCGGTGGCCAAAGCCTGAACTTGGGTTTTCAAGGCTGCTAATTCTTGATTCAGTTGGAGTGCAGGAGGATTCGCAACTGTAGCATTGGCGCTATCACTTTCTGCTTGGGTTTTTTGCCCGTCGGCGATCGCGGTTTTCTGTTCTTGTGCACTTACGCCCGATCGACTCACAGCATTCACCACTGACAACATTGTCCCGCAAATCACTGCCATCCCAACTCCCAAAATTAACAAACGAGTAGCGTATACCAGCGGTGGCGTACTGGGAGATGCGGGTCGTTTGCGGGGCTTTTTGCTGGCTTGAGGGCGCGGTTTCGGGGCTGGTCGTTTTTTGACCTGTGGAGGTGTTTCAGTATCTTCAATGCGACTGGGAGGCGACTGCAAAGGACTTTCACGGGGTGTAGGGGTAGTTGGTGGTATGAGCTGGGTGTTGGGATTGCTGGCGATCGCACTAACATTTTCCACATATGCTCCGGGATCGAACAAATCGATCGCAGCAAGGTCTTTTTTACGCGATTGACGGCCCTTGGACTGGGGAGTTTGGCTTTTGCCAAGTTTTTTACCAGTAATTGCCGATTGGGGATTGGATATAAAGTCTGGTGGGTTAAGTGCTGGGGGATTAGTGGAAGCAGAGGAATTCGCTCTACTTCTGCTAGTGCTTAGTGGTTGCAAAGGTAAAGTCGAAGGTACTGTGGCTTTCGTGGAAACTTCCGGCTGTGGTTTTTGGGATTTGGGAGAACCGCGACGGGCTGACTTGCTAGACTGATTTGCTTTCCCCGACTGAGGCGGCTCGGAACCCGATTCGGTAGAGGATATTGAGGAGAGAACTGATAATATCGATCGCTTTGGAAACCGCTCTGCCACGTTGAACTCCTTCACCACTATAGACTTTTAAGTTGAGATTTTCAGTCCTGGACGCACAAGGGGCCAAAAACCCTGCTGGTTGAGCGAAGTCGAAACCCTATGTCAATATCTCTCGCAGGGATTCACGATTTGTCTCAGAAACCGGGTTTTTTGTGTAATACCAATTTAATGGGTTGTTGCACATATTCCGATCCCCCTAAATCCCCCTTAAGAAGGGGGACTTTGATTGGACTCTTGTCCCCCCCTTCTTAAGGGGGGTTAGGGGGGATCGAATTCTATGCAGCTTCATAAAAAATTGGTATAAGTCCTATTTTTTAGGTTGCTGAGTATCGCCCGGACAATCTGGCAACGCCCCATCCAGAATATCAGAAATTGGAGCGATCGCACAGGATTTCAATGCCCATTCTATTTGCCGCAGGGTACCGCGCAGCATGGCGACTTCATCAACAGTCGGATAGGCGCGATTGTACAAATGGCGAAATTTTGCCATCCGGCTGTCTGCTGTGTGGGGATGCAAGTATCCTATTTTTAATAGTACAGTTTCGAGTTTTTGGTAATATCCCTCCAGATTTTCAAAGGTAGCAGAAGCAATGAGCTCTGTTCCTTCTTCGTACCCTGATCGAGGTCGAAGGGCTTTCTTTCTTATTCCTGCTTCTCGATATAATTCATAACAACAGATTGCGACGGCTTGGGCGAGATTTAGGGATGTGTAGGCATCGCTGGAGGGAATGCGGATCAGGCGCTGAGCGTAGTTTAATTCGGCGTTAGTTAATCCGCAGTCTTCTCGACCAAAAATTAGGGCGCTGGGGGCTTCCAGGAGCCAAGGTAAGGCATCTGCGGGGTTTTCTCGCTTTGTGGCGATCGGGCGATCGTCTCCTGTAGTGGCGATCGCCCTAGTACAGCCTACCAAAGCTTCGGGCAAACTCTCAACAACTCTGGCATTTTCCAATATATCGGCCGCGCGAACAGCCATTAGTCGAGCTTCTTCCCCTAAATAATCGCACTGGGGATTTACCAATACTAATTGGTGCAAACCCATATTTTTCATCACGCGGGCCACAGAACCCACATTCAAAGGGCCTGCGGGTTCGACTAAGACTATTCGGATGTTGGCATGGGGCATGGGGCATGGGGCATTGGGAATTGGAAATTGGGCATTGGGCATTGGGCATTGGTAATTGGGCATTGGTAATTGGTAATTGGTAATTGGTAATTGGTAATTGGTAATTGGTAATTGGTAATTGGGCATTGGTAATTGGTAATTGGTAATTGGCTATTAAAAAAATCACTAACAAGTAACCATTCCCGATTCCCGATTCTCGATTCTCGATTCCCGATTCCCGATTCTCGATTCCCGATTCCCGATTCCCGATTCCCGATTCCCGATTCCCGATTCCCGATTCCCAATTCCCGATTCCCAATTCCCGATTCCCAATTCCCGATTCCCAATTCCCGATTCCCTCACCTAACTGAGAAAGGCTATAGTCAATCTACTATTGTCAAAATTAGCATGGCCAAGCAGATATCGAAATCCGATTTACCTACAAAAATGTGCCCCGTGTGCGATCGACCTTTTACTTGGCGCAAAAAATGGGCTGACTGCTGGGATGAGGTGAAATACTGTTCGGATCGTTGTCGTCGCCGCCGTAATCCCACCGAAAGTTAAGAATCTCTTGCCATTTGCAAAACCGAGGTTAAGATTGCAAAGGGAAAATTTTAGGTTTAAAGATATGGCATCGCAACAGATACAACCAAAGCTAGTTATTCACGGTGGTGCCGGCAGTTCTCTCCAGGGTAAGGGCGGACTTGAGGCGGTGCGTAAATCGCTTTATAAGGTTTTGGAGGAAGTTTATCCGTTACTCAAAGATGGTGCGAGTGCGGTAGATGCAGTGGTGCACGGCTGTCGGTTGTTGGAAGATGACCCTCGCTTCAATGCTGGTACGGGTTCTGTGGTGCAGTCGGATGGTCAAATTCGGATGAGTGCTTCGCTGATGGATGGTTTTGTGCAGCGTTTTAGCGGGGCGATTAATGTTTCTCGTGTTCAACATCCGATCGAACTTGCTAAATTTTTGCAGACTTCGGACGATCGCGTACTCTCAGATTATGGCTCAGCCGAATTGCTGCGAGAACTTCAGTTACCGATTTACGATCCGATGACTGATTTGCGTTTGCATGAGTGGATGGAGGAGCGCAAAGGTAATTTTAGCAGAGCAATGGCTGGAGTTGTTGCTGAACCGACCTCACCCCCCCTGTCCCCCCTTGGTAAGGGGGGAGAAAGGGGGGTAGGGACGATCGGAGTGGTAGCTTTGGATGCCCAGGGGCGTTTGGCTGCGGGTACTTCGACTGGCGGCAAGGGTTTTGAGCGGATTGGGCGGGTGAGCGATTCGGCGATGCCGGCGGGGAATTACGCGACGGGGAGTGCGGCGGTAAGTTGTACAGGAATTGGCGAAGACATTATCGATGAATGTTTAGCTGCCAAAATTGTGATTCGGGTGACGGATGGTTTTAGTTTGAAAGCTGCTTTAGAGCGTTCTTTTGCGGAAGCTGACGAACATAAACGGGATTTTGGAGCAATTGGAATTGATGCTAGTGGTGCGATCGGCTGTGGTAAAACTAGCGATGTGCTTCTAGGTGCTTTTCACAATGGTATGCAGATGGGCGATTGTTTGGAAATGAGTAAGGGAACTCTGATTTTTATTGCTTAAAAAGCGTTCTGGATTGGTGATTTAGAACCTCGAATTCTTGGAGAAGTCGGGGTTCTCGATCGGTGTTAGTTTTACCAATTATCTTGTTTCCGGCTGCATCGGAATGATTTAACCGCAGAGAACACAGAGGACACAGAGTCCGAGAATAGAGAGATGAATAATTCAGATGCTACCGGATTTGATATTACTGAATTTGTCTCGACTCTACTTACCTTTATTTTTTTTAGGAGATGCTTTTTTGCCTGATTTTGTTTGAGGGCGATCGGGTTCTTTCACAGCATATTTAAACAGAAAATCATCAGGCTTTGCTAAGGCCGAGTCTGCAATGCTCAGGCGACCGAATTGCGACCAATTTTGATTTAATAGCTTCAAAGCTTGGCGGCGATCTAAGGCTGCGATCGCACCTATCACTTGACGCAAATTCGATCGCAATAACTCAATATTAGAGTCATCCACTGAAAATTGACTCACCATTGAAATCCCTGTTACCAAATAAGCTGAATCTGGCGATATCTTTTTCGATCTTAACCCCTGACAAACCACCTTTAGCCACACCGGATATAGTTCTAACCAATTAGCGAGTTGCAATTGATTTAATGCCATTTCCTCCATTCCCAAAGCGCCCCAAGTACAAAGCGATGTTTCAGCTAAATTAGCATCCCGATTTTGCACCGCAGACTCCCATAATTCGCCCGCATAATCCTTAAATCGAACCGCCAGAAAATCATAAGCTTCCTCAACTTTATCAGTAGCCGTAACCTTGTAAACCGTCTCACCGCGCGGTAACTTATCGCCCCGATAAGATAGCCAATTGTGAGAACCGCACAAATGAATTTTCCGATCGACTACAACTTCCTTCGCATGAGAATTTCCCAGCCAAAATACCTGCACTGCTGATAAACCTTCCCGCGTTTTAATTTCTCTCAGCTTTTGCTCAACTTGTGGCGGAATTGGGCGAGTTTCATCCTGCTGTCGCCGGGAAATACCGTGACCAATTAAAATCCATACTCCCCTATTAGCTAAATTTTGAAGTAATTGAATAAACTCATTATCTACCACTTCCTTGCTCACCCAAGGAGAATAAATTAAGACTTGATAATTCCCTTTCCTCAAGGTTTCCAAAAAAGACTGCCGAATTTGACTATCCCGCAGTAAAATTACTTGGTCTTTTTCCTGACTTCCCTTAGACGCAACTTGCTCCCCCGTTTCCCTCAATTCTTTAACTGTTTCAATCGCCTGCTGTTCAATCTTCTTAATTCTGTCTTCAACTTCTTTATTTCGTTGATTGAGGAGTTCTTCGCGTTCCGCAGCAATTGTTTCATCGCTCAGATACAGCAAGTTTTGCAAAGAAACTTTGCCTTCAGTTTGCAAAATGTCAAGTAAATCAGAGGCATAGTGTAAAATTTGCTTTCCTCGTCTTACTTGCAGCTTAACTGCATCTTCAAGGGCATCAAAAATCACAAAAATTGCCACAGATTGCCAGATAGCTTGAGTCTCCTTGGTGAAATTAGCAGCAGTAATGATTTTACCATCTTCAGGAACGTGCAACCCTAAACCAGAAGCCTGAATAATTCGTTGGAGTTCCTCAAGTCCTAACTCAGGCATTTCTTGACATCGATTTTCTATTGTGATAAAATCTTCAAAAATTGGGAGCTCGATTTGTACTTCTTCTAAAGCGGAAGATAGAAAAAATAGATTTCCTTGCAAGGGGTCAGAAATCGCATAAATTTGTTTTGTTTGTGGCGGTTGCGGGACAGAGCCTTCTAAGTAAAATTGTTTCCCTTGAGGAGTTAGAATAATTCTGGCATCCGGTGTCCAAGCTAAAGTTTCTAAACTCCGCAGAGTATTAGCAGTATTTTGCACGAATATAGGGTCAAGACCTAAAGCTTGTGCTAATTCATTTTCAGTTGGTGTCAATTCCATCTCCATCCCAGCGCGGAGAATAAACTCTTCGAGGATGTTAAATTTGCGGGGTTCGCTAATAGTAACTTCTACTGATATTTGCTCTAAACAATAGCGGAATTGGCGACCAGCTAGCACTGATATACCAGCGGGACTTTGCTTTTCAATTTGTTGGACAAATTCCTGTAATGCGGGGTCAATTGGTTTAGGAGAGGATACTAAAAACATCAATAATTATTCCTATATAATTAATATTTTACAATTAAAATTATTTTCCAGATCTCCCCACTAAGTAGCTAAGAAGGCTGGTTACGCTAGAAGTTAGAGCCGCTATGGCAAATCTGATTTTCCCCTCAGATGCAGTTTCGGATACAAGAATCGTCAAAGCGTAAACGTCTATCAGCAAAACTAAGAGGAGTGCCGCTAAAAATACACCTATGTCCTTCACCCAGAAAGAGATCCATTTTTGTTCGCGTTCAAATTGTTTATCTTTGTCGCGATTTTTTAGATCGAATTCAACCTCTTCAGTAGATGTAAAATTCAGAGCTCCTGTTGTAACTAGCTTTTCTGTTAATGCTGATAAATTAACAGAATTTGCTTGTAAAATTTCCTTGGGGTTATCGGATTGACTCATAAAGATTTAGTGAATTGCAGATTTTAAGGAATAAGTATTTCAGTTGCTAAAGGTTGATTTTCCTCAGCAATTCCGAATTTCCTACCCTGTTCTTTTGCTGTCACTACAATTTGCATCAAAGCGATCGCCTGACGGAGTACATCTGTTTTACTCCCTCCTATCTTCTTAGCCATTTGTTCTAAAGTATCGTTGAGTTCTGGCGATAAATCTAAGTTGAAATGAATCATTTCTTTCTGGTCATTCATGGTTTGATTCTCCTTCACGCTTCCTTGAGTTTATGCAATATTTCCTGGGTTGTTTTAATGGACTCCTACCCATTTTAACCCAAAACGCTAGAAACATCAATCAGTCCTCCATTGCGGCGTACAATATTTGCTACTTCTGAATACATACTTCCCACTTTACCTTTGTGCTTGGTAAATAGTGAATGGCATCCCACAATTATTAGCAATTCCTGAGCGCGGGAAAAGGCAACGTTTACCCGTTCTGGCTTTTTGGCAAAGCCAATATCTCCATCAGGATTGTTCCTCACCATGCTGACAATAATAATCGGCCGTTCCATGCCCTGAAATCGGTCAACAGTACCCGTTCTAATGGAAAGCGAGGGGAATTTGCGATCGCTAAGCATTTCCTCAATTCGCCTCAATTGAGCACCATAAAAGGTAATGATGCCAATTTCTTTTTTGGGTTGTCCTTCGGCAACTTTCAGGCTCCAAACATCCTCCATTTGTTCGCACAGAATGTCGATCGCATCGACTTCCTTAAGATTATACCTTGACGTTCCCTCTAATTGCTCTTGAAATCTTTGTTCTTGTGGCATTTTTACCCAGATTAGGTGATGTTCTGCTCGGATGATGTCGCCTGCTACATTGTGCGATCGCACTTTCTCAGGCTCCATAATCCCACAACGCAGGCTATGGTCGTAAAATTGATTAATCGCTCCCATAATGTAGGGGTGCATCCGATACTGAACAGTCAGCCGCCGCTTGATGCTTTCTGATGCAGCTTCAAATTGTTTCTTAAATAGAGATTCTTCCAGAAAGCTGATATCTTCTGGTTCGATTCCCATTTCTGTCGCGATTTCTTCTAAACTCTTTTCATGTAGCATTGGCGGTAACTGGCGGTAGTCACCAATCAATACTAATTTTTTGCCTTTGAGTGCAGGAATCAGGATTTCTGGAGGCGTACATTTGCTTACTTCGTCAATGATGACTACATCAAAATTGGTAAATTCTTTGAAACCGTAGCCCGCTACTTGGCTGCAAGTAATACCGATGACGTTGGCATTTTCGATGTAAACTTGCCTCAATTCGCTCTGATCTTGTTCGGAGGGGTTACGGAGTTTTGCTATCCAATCTTGAGTTAGGTTCTCATAGCCTTTAAGGTGGGATTCTTCTTGAGTGAGTTGTTGGTGCCAAGCATCGAATTGTGTTTTGATTTCGTGCAAAAAGTTGAGATCGAATAAGCCGCTGTCGGGGATTGGTGGCTTTAGGCGATCGGGGATATTTTGCCACGCTGACTCCCACCATTTTCGCTCGGAAATTAAATTGGGTGGTAGTTGCTGTTTTTGTTGGAGTTGTTGCAGTTGAACATCCATTTTCTGAAGCATATCTTGACTTTCTTGAAGTTGATTGAAAGCTTGACTAGCTGCTTGTTGTAATCTGGCTTGAATGGTTGTTAGAGCCTCTTCTATTACTAGCAGTCCCAATAATGGATCGAGGGAGGAAATTAATTGTTCAAACTGACTTATCCGCTCTTCCCACAACTTCGAGCGCTGCGTAAATTCTGAGACAGGTGTGTGAGCGATCGCTTTTGAAAGAGAAGGAAAAGATTGATACCGCATAGCTAAAATGCGTATGTTCGCTGGAATACCCGATCGCTTGCCCAATTCTGCTAAGACTTGCATCGCTCTTTGTGCCTTGGTTGGAGATAGACGTTGAAGATCCTCCAACTGCTTTTTAGCGGTTGCTATTTCCTGTTGTTGCTTAGTTGTTGCTTGCTGATGTTGTTTAAGCTGTTTTTTAAGATTTTGGAGTTGTTTTTCAGTTTCTGGTTGCTGCTGTTCCAGCCATTGAGATATACTGGCAGCAATGCTCTCAATCGCTTCGGTTGCAATGGAATTTAAGTCCGCGTCGAAGTTGGGGGTTTGTACTTCACTTTGTTTGGCAATTAAACTAGCAACTTTTGATCGACACCGATCGAGGTTAGAACGCCAAGGGTGAGGTTTGACAGGGACACTTGCCAGTAACTCAGGTGGCAGTTTAATCAGGTTATCTGTAAATTTCCGCTGCTCTTGTACGCATTTTTTCAACTCCTCATATACGCTCTGATAAGCTGTAGATTCCCATTTGTTTAGAGCTTTCAAAACAGAGTTTTTCTGGTTTTGCTCTAATTCCTGTTGTTGGTTAAGCCAGTTTCGCGCCGTAGCAGCAATACCGCCGATCGCTTCTTTGGCTAGCGCGTCGAGTTGCGGTTCAAAAGCCGAAATTTTCTTGGCTTCACTTTTGCTTAAATTAGCAATTTTTGATTTGCACCGATCGAGATGCGATCGCCACGGCGCGGGATTAGCCTTGACAAATGATACCACGTCCAGCGGTAAGTGAATTAGATCGTCTGTAAAGACTCGATTAGTGTCTAGACATTGCTTCATCGCTGCATAAACGCGATCGTAAACGGTGGATTTCCACTGGTTTATTGTACTGCTGACTGCAACGGTTCTTAATTTTCTTTTTTCCCAAGTGTTAATGCTTTCCTCTAGATTTTTAAGCTTGGTAAGACTTGGCTGATAATTGGTTTCTAAAAGTAGAAGTGCGACAGACTTGTCGCGGAGCGATCGTTCAGGTTCTGCGGCTTCTCTGATGGATGATATCGCATCTCTACAGTGAGACAATGACATTTTATTTTGTGGAAGACCTTGCTCCTTTAACCAAGCCGCTAAACTCAAATAATTTAGCCGTAAATTTGCAGTTTGAACACCTAAATCGGCAGCCATTTTAGCTGCTTTTTCTACTTTTACCTTGAAGCTTTCTTCAGAATTATACCCCAATATAAGGAGTTCGGTACTGTTGCAGATTTTGATAGCTGTTTTCCATAAATTAATGACCGTCTCATCTTCCCAATTAATTGAAGATTGAGACATTAGCAATTTTAAACCGGGCAGGATATATTCAACAACTTCGCGCTGTTTAGCTTCCGCTTCTTGATAGACACTTTCATGCTCCCTACAGTTTTCCTCTAATTCGGCCTTGCGCGATCGCAACTCCAACTCCTTGTAACTTTCTTGTAACTTTTCCTCGGTTCGTAAATACGCATCAAACCGCTCGGAATTTGCTAATAAGTCATTAAAAAACTCTATATTTTCCCGCTGTTTTGCCAACCGCTTTTCGCAGTCATCAGCCGTATTTCTCAGCCAATTGCCAATTACTTTATCTTCCACAAATGGCAAACCTTCCTCTTCAACGCGCTCCGCACGGCCCTTTCGCAAAGCGCGGATAACGGGACTATGAATTAACCGACTCAACGCATTATCAACAGCTAAATTTGCTTGAGAAGCAATTAAAGTCCTCCCACCCCGCAGCGCAACTTGATAGGAAATTTCAGCGATTACAGTCGTTTTTCCCGTTCCTGGCGGCCCTTGAATTAACACTAAATCTGGTGCAGATAAGACAGCTTCTACTGCTGCAACTTGGTCATCATTTGCCCCAGACAACAACAAATCCTCTGGTTTTAGTTTAACAGTTGTTTGTGGGTTTCTTGCCTGAGAAGCATCAAAGAAAAATTCTCCTACATAGGGATTTTGAGCAATTCCCATTTGCAGATCGTCTAAAGCTTTTTTCTGCCGCTTAATTTGAGTTAAATCTCCCGCCGCCTCGAAAGACAAAAAGCCTGTTTTCGGTAACTGATAGTGTCCTTCTCCTATTTTTTCTACTAACTCAGAATCCAGTCTCACCCGGATAAATCCCTTTGCTTTGTCAATCTCTTCAATAGATCCTAATAAAATTGCCTGCCACTTTGCAGGCTGCGGGACAGATTCTCGCTCTGATGTGCTATCATCTTTCTCGCGGCTTTCTTCAACTCGAACTACAAGTTTTATATCCTCATTTCTCGCCTTAGCTGCTCTTGTCCAGAAGTCATCCTGTTTGAGATAAATTCCTGATGATCTGTCTAGTTTTGCCTCAGATACAGTAATCTCAAAAGTAATTTTACGGGTAGCAGAGCCGTAGTTATGACCATAAAAAGGCACGAAAAATTCTCGCGTCTTAGCAATCCGCTCTTCAATCTTTAAAAAGGCTCTCCAACCTTTTAACTGTTCTTCTGTTGGCACGCAATCCCCGCAAAATGGAACAGTTTGCATGAGATTTAAAGCTGAAATTGGCACGGGTCTCCGCGATTGGTGATTTAGGTGTAGACTTAGGGAGAAAAGAACGGAAAAACCATCACTACGTCCCCGTTCTGAAGCAACTAAACGAGCAGAAAGTAAGCGCAAGCCATCGGATCTGCCTTCTGTGACAAGAGCCACCAAACTTAATGTTTTTTGCCGTTTTTCAAGGATTTCTGGTAATTTTGCTGCTTCGATATCTGTCGCGATCGCCAGTTCCCATTTTTCTTCGCCCGGTGCTTCTCCCGGCCCTTTGCGGCGGACATAGAAAAGCCTGGGTTCGTCTCCCAAAATGTCAGATAGCAAGTCTTCGGCGCGATCGCGGCGATCGCTAAATTCAGAATACTTTTCCAGAGCATCTTTACCTTCCATTTCACGGATCAGGTAATCGATCGCCTGATTCCCTAAAAACCGATATCCCCAATTTTCATCATTATTATTGACAGGTTCTGTTGCAGTTTGTGATGAGAGAGGGGATGGATTATTACTGGTTTGAGGTGCTGTAACAATCGCAGAAATTTCTATCGAGACGTTGTGGCTAGATGCTTGCAAAACAATAGAGCCAGATAGGTTAGTTCCGGCTGGAAGATCTTGGGAATTGAGGACAATATCTAGTTTCTGTAACCCGCAAGAAAGGTAAGGTTGCTGTACTTGTAACCAAGGCGCAGAGCACGAAACTTTGCAGTCGCCGCCGAGTTGCAGTTGTTCGGTTCGCTGCAAATATCGGTTAGTTTGGATTTCTCCAAAATGGACTGCTGTGGGGATATCCCAGCTTACTCCCAGCCATTGGACGTTGGGAGCGCTTCCCAAGCATCTTACTCTGTCTAAAACTGGTGCGGTATGCGGTGCGGCATCGATCGCAATTTCTCCCATATTCCCACCGATATTGCGCTCGATGCTCAAGTTTTCGAGTTTCACGCCGGAGACTGCGATTTTCAAAACAGGTTCGTCAGTGGCAAAAATGACGGTGTTTTCTCCTTCCCCCCGCAGCACGATCGCTTTTTCAATGGTAAATGGCCCCTTATATTCCCCTGCTTTTAAATCAATCTCATATCCATCTTTCACAATTGTCAAAAACTCACCAAAGTTGCTGGGATCGGCGGAGAATGTAGGCATAGATGCTTGTGGGGGTGATCGGAAACAGTATTGATATCATTTTAACCATCGTGAACTACCAGACGCTGACCGATACGGCGATACAGCGCTGGCTTCCTGATTCAACGGGGATAGCGTCCAACAAAACCGAAGTTTTACCAGATCGACTTACATCTCCTCCACAGGCAGACTCGCTAGTTCCTAACGAGATAATCCGCAAGGCTTCATTTCTAATATTTATCGCTGCATTTACATCACGGTCATGGTGAGTACCACAATGCTTACAAGTCCATACCCTAACATCAAGACTGAGATTATCAACTCGATTTAAGCAAACATGGCAAGTCTTAGAGCTAGGGAACCATCGATCAATTTCGATATATTGCCTTCCTTCACTTTCAGCCTTGTACTTGAGCATTGTGCAGAACATACCCCAGCCGACATCGCTAATCGCTTTGGCTAAATTATGATTCTTGACTATACCCTTGATGTTGAGGTTTTCTACTGCAATAACTTGGTTTTCGTTTACTATCTTGCGGGATAGTTTGTGCAGAAAATCTTCACGACATCTCGCAAGTTTGGAGTGAACTTTTGCCACTGCCAATCTGGCTTTTTTACGATTTTGGCTACCTTTCTTTTTCTTGGATAGCTTTTGCTGTTTACGCTTTAAGTTGCGTTGATGTTTGATAAAAAATCTAGGATTATCAAACTTAGAGCCGTCACTGGTAATCGCAAAATGAGTCAACCCAACATCAATACCGATAGCTTTATCTACTGGCATTAATTCAGGATTAGCTTTGCCATCGTCAACCAAGACAGATACAAAGTATTTACCGTCAGGATTGCGAGAAACCGTTACGGTTTTGACATCACCTTCAAAATCACGATGACGCTGACAGTGAACTAAGCCAATCTTAGGTAGATTGATTTTGTCTCCGTCAAACTTGACGTTTTGGGGATAACTAATTGACTGCCTACCATGCTTTGATTTGAACTTAGGCAACAGGGCGCGTTTATCAAAGAAGTTTTTGTAGGCAGTTGATAGATTCAAAGCTACAACTTGCAAGCATTGAGAATATGGCTCTTTTAGCCATTCGTACTCTTTCTTGAGCGCAGGAAGCAAGCCTTGTATGTATCCCCTACTCAGTCCTTTACCAGTATTTTTGTAGGTTTCTTGACACAAATTCCAGGCGTAGTTCCAGAACCATCGCGCACAGCCAAAAGACTTTGCAAGCAAGGTTTCTTGCTCACTTGTGGGATAGATTCTGTACTTATACGCTTGATACATTTATCAAGAATATCTAATGCTGATAAGATTATTCTAACACATAGAATGATATTGATTCGCTGTCGCTCAATTTATTTTCTGGCTCACTTTCATCCCGTCACTCATCCTTGTAAACGGATAGAGTGCGGGACTTCCCGTTCGCGTTAGTTAAATCCGCAGTTGCTCAAGTTTCACTGTCACCTTAATCCTCGATCGCACTTCGGCGCGCTTTAATCAAAAACTGATTAGCCTTTTCATAATCAGGGCGTTCGGGTAAGCGAGTTGAGCCAAAGGCGCGATCGAACTCTCCATGCAAATCCAGCCGCCACCGATTCACCTCATCCCACGGTACTTCTTGGTTGCGAATCGACAAAAGTTGCGATCGATAATCATCCACTCGAACCGGCACAAAACCCTCCTTCAACACCGTAATTCCTGATAATAGCAACCGAATCAAGTGCATCGCGTGCTTCGAGCGAACTTCTCCTGTATTCCGCAAGTCTTGCTCCATTTTTTTAAATTGAGACAAAACATAGCCATTGTAAGTTTGATAAACCAGTTTAGACAGAAAGATTTCCCGAATGTCCAGCAATTCTTGTGCGATAGGAGAAACCGTTTCCACCAAAGGCGTATACAAACATTCCAGCACATTTGGGTTAGCTTTTAGTGCCACAATCAAAAACTTTTGTAGTTCCCAGTAACATTCGTCATTTTGCTTATTTTCCAACTGTTCTGGGATGCCATAAAGCGACCAATGAAGCATTGCTGGTGGCAGATAAATCCCGCGTCTGTCTGTATCAGATTGTTTGTTATCAAGACCATAGGCTCTGGAACCAACAATGCAGCGGTAAATGACAGAATCATAAAGGTTATATTCTGCTAAAAAATCTCCTCCTGACTGCAATCCTTCGCTCTGAAACTGCTTGCGGATGCTGAATTCATGTCGCCGCAAACTAATTTGTGTGCCATCTGGGAGTTTGACCAAATATGCGTGGGAATTGTCCGTAGGCGATTTAACGATGACGCCGACTAATCCCTGTTTCCAAGATTCGTTAGTTGCGGGGTTTTTGACCTCGATTTTGGTGACAATCTGGGTTCCTGCGGGGAGGATTAAGTTGAAATTTTGGGGAATATTGGCATTTGCCATGAGGGAACCTCCGGCGGGGCACGAGTTACAATGTTATTGTAGCATATGTGTAGTATAAAGTGCACTAAGTAACTAAAATTGAGAAGCACCAGAGTTTTCGTGCCTTTGCTTTTGTAAGTAATGGCGATATGAGGTTATTTCTGGGATGTCGGAAACTAATGGACGAGTTTTAATTTCCCTAAATTGGGGCAAAAACCTGTTGTCTGAGCAGAGGAAGAGGTACAATAACCTTGCTTATGAATAACATCACCCACGACATCGTTGCCAAACTCTGGAATCTCTGTAACGTCCTCAAGGACGACGGAGTGACCTATCACCAGTACGTGATCGAACTCACGTACCTGCTGTTCCTTAAGATGGCCAAGGAGACCAGCACCGAGAACCAACTTCCAGACGGTTATCGCTGGGATGACCTGGAAGGTCAAGTCGAACTTGAGCGCCTGGAGTTCTACAAACTGCTGTTGATCCATCTTGGCGATCGCGGTTCTACACTCGTTAAAGAAATTTTTGCCAATGCCAGTTCCTCCATCAAAAAGCCCACCACCTTTTCTACACTGGTCACTGAGATTAATAAGCTTGACTGGTACAGCGCCAAACAGGAAGGTCTGGGCGACGTGTATGAAGGGCTGCTGGAGAAGAATGCCAATGAAAAGAAGTCCGGTGCTGGTCAATATTTTACGCCCCGTGCGTTGATCGACAGTATGGTGTATGTCATGCGCCCTACCCTGGAAGACATTATTCAAGACCCGGCAGCAGGTACGGGCGGCTTTTTGATTGCAGCTAATCGCTACATAGGCGAAAACGGCGACCCAGATAGCTGGACAGAAAAACAGAAACGTAAACACCGCCACAACACTTTCTACGGCATGGAACACGTGCAGGACACGCACCATTTAGCATTAATGAACTTGATGTTGCATGGAATCGAATTTGACCCACAAGGCGCTGGTATCCGTTACGGCGATACGCTCTCGCCGGAGGGAGAAGCATTGCCAAAAGCAACGCTAATCCTCTCCAATCCACCATTCGGTTCCAAGAAAGGGGGTGGCTTACCTACTCGCAAAGATTTTAATTTTCCTACCAGCAATAAACAGTTCTGCTTCCTACAACACATTTACCAAGGTCTTAAGCCTGGTGGTCGCGCTGCGGTGGTGTTGCCTGACAATGTACTGTTTAATGGCAATGCGGGGAAGCAGATTCGCGCTGACTTGATGGATAAGTGTAATCTGCATACTATCCTGCGCCTACCGACTGGTATTTTCTACGCACAGGGTGTCAAGACTAATGTCTTGTTTTTTACTCGTGGCAAGAAGGAAAAAGGTAACACTCAAGAAGTCTGGGTATACGACCTACGTGCTAATATGCCGCAGTTTGGCAAGCGCACCCAACTCACGCGCCAGCATTTTGCCGAGTTTGAAGTTGCCTTTGGCGATGACGCATTCGGTAGCTCTGCGAGTCTTGCCAAGCGTGTAGATACAGGTGAGCAAGGGCGTTTCAGAAAATTTACCCGCGACTCGATAGCAGAACTTGATGATAACCTCGATATTTCTTGGCTCAATGATGAAAGCGAAGACGAAAACGGTAAACTAACAGAACCAGCAGCACTTGCACAAGAGGCTATGGCTGAACTGGAAGCCGCGATGGAACAATTGCGCGGAATTCTAGAGGAGTTGGGTGAGGAGGTAGAAGTATGAGCAAACAACCTCCAGGATGGGTAACAGCAACCCTCGCCGATGTCACCGAATACATATCTCGTGGAAAGTCGCCGAAATATACCCATCACAGCAGTCTTCCGGTCGTAAATCAAAGAGCGATCCGATGGTTCGGTATTCAACAGGAACATCTTAAATACATTGATCCCGCTCAGTTCGATCTCTGGACACCGGAGCGGTTCATCCGCATTGGGGATATACTTTGGAACAGCACAGGTACAGGAACAATGGGACGAGCTTGTTTAGTCACGCAACGCGACGTAAAACAACCAAAGGTCGTAGACAGCCACGTCACTATTGTCAGACCCAACCAGTCAGCAATAGAGCCTCGTTTCTTGTTTTTCTGGATTCAAAGCCCTGAAATCCAAGATAACATTTCCAGTTTTGCTACTGGTACAACAAATCAAATAGAACTTAGTCGGTTAGCTATCGCTTCTATACAGATTCCGATCGCTCCCCTAAACGAACAAAAACGCATTGCTGATAAGCTTGATGCTCTACTTGCGCGGGTAGATTCCTGTCGAAAGAGGCTCGATCGCATCTCCCTCATTCTCAAACGCTTCCGCCAATCTGTCCTCGCAGCAGCAACATCGGGACAACTCACTGAAGATTGGCGGGACATATACAGCACTAACAAGATGGCACGTTGGGTTTCTCTTGAAGACGTTGCATCGAAATTGAGCTATGGATCATCCGCCAAGTCATCGCCATCAGGTTCTGTTCCCGTATTACGTATGGGTAATATTCAAGATGCCAAACTAGATTGGAATAATCTGGTCTTTACTTCTGATATAAAAGAAATCGAGAAATACCAATTGCTCACTGGAGATGTACTATTTAATAGAACCAATAGTCCTGAATTAGTTGGCAAGACAGCCGTCTATAAAGGCGAGCGACCAGCTATTTATGCAGGCTACCTTATTCGTGTTCGTTGTAGTGCCGATCTACTTCCTGACTATCTTAACTACTGCCTCAACAGCCCAGCAGGGCGCGATTACTGCTGGCAGGTTAAGTCTGATGCTATCAGTCAGTCAAATATTAATGCAAGGAAGCTAGCAGCATTTCAGTTTGAACTGCCACCTATAGAAGAACAAGCAGAGATCGTTCGCCGCACCGAAGTATTATTTGCTTATGCCGATCGCCTCGAAGCTCGTTATCAAGCCGCCCGCACCCAAGTCGATCGTTTGACACCTACACTTTTAGCTAAAGCTTTTTGTGGCGAACTGGTACCCCAAGACCCCAACGATGAACCAGCTTCGGTGCTGTTGGAACGGATTCGCGCTGAACGAGCAGCACAACCAGCCAAACCGAAAAGAACCCAGGCTTCTAGAAAACCAACCATAACCAAGATGACTGAAGAATCTGTTAAGGAAGCAATTAGCCAATTACCCAAGGACAAGTTTTCATTTGATGAACTGCGTGAAAACATCCCCGGTAATTACGACTTACTAAAGGATATCCTGTTCGCACTTCTGAGCGAAGACGAGCCGAGTCTTAAGCAAGTCTTCGATCGAGAAGAGCAAACAATGCGTTTCGTTCGGGCGGGCAAATGAAGCTTTTAAGGGTTCACATCATTTCCGCCAAAACCTGCGGTGGGCTACTTGATGGGCTTGACTTATGGTTGCGAAGTCCATTAAATGACTATTCCGGGTTCGATCCTCTATGTCTGATTGGGCCAAATGGCGCAGGTAAGTCTCAATTTTTGCAGGTGCTAGCAGAGATTTTCCAATCTGTATTCCACAGGTGCATTAGCGAGGAGGAACGTGTTGAAGGAAATCCTGACCTGCAATTCGAGCTTGAGTACCTGATTCATCCAGATGATGACCAGCTACCTGTCCGCGTTCGCATTTCGCGGAAAGCCAGTAGTAGAAATCGTCGGGCCTTTGTTATCGAGCGGAGAGATGAAGATGAATACGATTGGATAAACTGTGACCTAAACGATCCTAAGACTCGCGCATTATTGCCTGAAAAGATTATTGGTTATACATCAGGTGATAATGAAACACTCAGCGTACCATTCTTAGTTAGCCGTAGTGGATATGCAAACGAAGTGGGTGGAGGAGCATTGAACGCAGCAAGGCGCGATCGACCTATTCCTGATACTAGATTAATACTGATCGATTATGGAACCCATCTTGAAGTTCTTGTGGCTAACCTTTTGTTGGGTGATGTTCCTCAGTGGGAGGCTTTGCTACAGGACGCGCAACTAAAAGACCTGCATTCATTTCGTTGCATAGTCCAACTTGCACACAGCGTGGCTCCTAAACTTCCAAGCAGAAAAGGCTCACAAAACAGTCGAAAAGGAGTGCAACTTACTAAAGAACTAGAACAATATCTCGACCAACTCAAACGCTGTGCCACTTGCTACACCTATGACAACAAAACAGAAACATACACCTTTGACTATTGGATTAATGACCAGACGAGGGAAGCGTTTCGATCCTTTTGGAACAACACACTCGATCTATACTCGTCATTCCACAAGCTTGCAATGTTAAACGACTTGGCACTTCCGAGGGAGACACGCAAGCGATTTCAGAAAGAGACTAAAGAAAGAAGGTTTGCTTCACGTCTTCCAGAACCTCAAGATGAAGATAAAGTTTTCCGATTTGAACGGGTTATGTTTAAAGCCAAAAGGACTGGTAAAGAGGTAGACTATGTATCACTTTCTGATGGCGAGCATCAGCTTGGGCAGATTCTTGGAACATTTTGTATGTTGTCATCTCCTAATATGCTTTTCCTGCTTGATGAGCCTGAGTCACATTTCAATCCGCTATGGCGGGTGAAGTTCATTTCCCGAATACTTGATCTACCTACAAGAGATGGCGATCGCAGAAAAACTTCAAAAGCTACTGAACAAGATTGCTTGCTGACAACACACTCGCCTTTCGTACCCTCAGATATGCACAGAGAGAAAGTTTTTATTTTTAGCAAAGACGAAGAAGGAAAGATTCAAGTCCAAAATCCCAATATTGAAACATTTGGCGCTACATTCGACACGATAATTGAAGAGTGCTTTAACGTCCGTCCGCCTATGTCACAAGTTCCTCTCGACGAGATAAAAAAGCTGATGAAGAGTGAATATCGTGAAGAGATCAGGGCAGGAATGCAACAACTAGGTGATTCTGTTGAGAAAGCATTTCTTGCCGATCGACTGCGGCAACTACCAAATAGGGATGGGGTGTAGGATGCTTTTTGGATATCCCATTGCAGCAACAGCGAAAAACTGGCTCCACGAGTGCTTGTGCGAGATTTTACGTTCAATCCATGCTAGTCTACAGGCAGCAAAAACGCCGCCAACATGGCCTGAAATTATTCCAGACCTATACCGGAATAGACTGCAAAAACGTACAGGACTTAAAGACAGGTTGAAGACTTACCAGAACACAGTGGAAAAGCTTACAACCGCAGAACAGGAACAAATTATTCAAGCGCTTAATGACCAAAATCATATCGCCCTTCTCTTGTCTTGCCAACTTACTTGTGACACTATCACTGACTTGCCAGAAGCTATTCATGAGCCAGTGAAAAAACTTTTTGAATTTGCGTTTGAACTTCTCACAAAGCTCGAAATTCGCGATCATCACTACAAAGCAATTTATGATTCCGTTTCCGATCACGTCTGTCCTTTCTGCGGGTTTGAGTATTTTGATGCACCAGGAGCGCCTCGCGAGGCATTAGATCATTACCTTGCAGAAAGCAAATACCCATTCGCAGCTTCAAACTTGCGTAACCTTGTTCCAATGGGAAATAAATGCAACTCCCGCTACAAAATCGCTCAGGACATTCTCTTTAGGAATGACGGCACTCGTCGCAAGTCTTTTGACCCATATAGCTATAACTGTAAAGGAATTAGACTCTCTCTCGAAAACAGTCAACCTTTTGCTGGCGAAGTTACACCAACTGGTGAATTACCGCGATGGCAAATTGAGTTCAGTCCGAACACTGAAGAGGTAATTACTTGGGACGAGGTATTCCACATACAAGAAAGATATAAAAGAGACGTCCTAGATGCAGAATTTAAGACTTGGCTGTGGCAGTTTAAATCTTGGTGCAAATCTCGCAACATTGTTCCTAGTTCTCACCAAGAATTGTTGGATGAGATCGATCATTATGCAAATTACTATGAAGACCAGGGAATGAGCGATCGAGCATTCTTAAAAGCGGCTGTATTCCGAATGCTGCACACACATTGTCAGAATGGCGATCGACGACTTATTTCCTTGATCGAGGGTGTTATAGGCATTAATATTTAGACTGCCTACTAGGGAGTTTATTGCCTCTTTCATTACTTTGTACAATAAAAACCAAATGGGCGATGCAGGATTTGAACCTGCGACATCTACCGTGTGAAGGTAGCGCGCTACCACTGTGCCAATCGCCCGTAGATCACTAACATACCATACTAAGTTCTGATTTGCAACTAAAATTTTCCAAGTAATTCAGTTGCACTCGACACAATGCCCATAAGACAGGCATTTGTCGAGCCTAGCATCAATCAACCACCCACCAGCCTGCCGCTGGGCCAACAAACCGCACGACAATCCACCAACCAACCAACAAACTAATCCCGATCCAGCTTCCGCGACTTGTCCACTTCACAAAATCTGCGCTTTGGGTTTTCGTGATCGGGAGCCAGGGATAGATACGCTCTTCTTGTCCGAACTTGTCCCCGATCGCCTCTTTACGACGCTTAGATTCGCCCATAATCTTTATTTGCTAATGAAATTTCAATTACAATACCTAAGAAAATTATATGCCAACAGGTGATCTCAAGCCTGCGTCAACCAAGTAGTATCCAAATAATCAATCCTCGCAAACGGACTCATCGCCGCTAAAATTTGCTGTCCATAACTGCGGTAAATCACCCGGTTGTCAAAAATCGCCACAACCCCCTGCCTTTCTCGCACAGGCGCGATCGCCCGTTGCAACTCATTCAAAGCCGCCGGCAACAAATACAACCGAAACCAATCCTTCCGCCGCTCCTTATAATAAGCCACCCGCGCCGTCACCAAAGGATTTTCCATTGAAGGAAGTGGCAAAGTTGCGATCGCCAGCAAATGCGGTGCCCTCAATTCCCCCTGATATTCCCGCCAAAACTCCCACCCAGTCACCAAAATCCCATTCTCTCCCACATCAGTGGTTTCTACCCGCACCCTCGAACCGAACTCAGAAGCCAGTCTCGCCGCAATTCTCGCCTTCAGCGGTACATCTCCCACAATCAGCACCGTTAACCCCGGCACCGACGCACTCATGCACAGCAAAGTCCGAATTTCCTGAATTAAAACTCCCTGAAATTCCGGCGTATTCGGCAGAGGCAATCCGTCGGGAATGTACAGTTGAATTAATTCGCTTTGTCGATCGGGCGAAAACTTCACCGTAGTCAACTCTGGAAGTCCCAGCATTTCCCGAAAAATCGGCGCCTTCGGTTCCAAATCCACCGCCCCACCAATCAACACCACAGGCTGATTATCCCAAATTTTGCTCAGCACCTCCGCCACCTGCACCGGCGCACAGTACAGAGAAAATGACCCAGCCTCCCGATTAATTTGCGCCCACCTCAGTTTTCCGTTGCTTTCCCACCGATGCCAAAAATTGCTCCAAGCAGGTGGAATTAGGGCGGAAGATGCGATTCTTTCAAACAGCCCCACCAAAATATTTTGCTCTGCGGTTTCCAACAAATAGCACTCATCCGGTTTAGCTGGATGCTGAAAGCAAGCCCGCGTTAACAGTACCCGCCCTTGCAGGATTGCGTCGGCTTCCTGGGGCACAGCCAGCATCAAGTCATTCCAGTCTCCCGGATGCAAACACAGCGTCAATTGCTGGCGCGTCCAAACTTCCAAGTCATCCACACCATCAATAATTGTCGGAATCTGGCTGTGTGGTTGCGAATCAGTCGCCAAGCGTGATGCTAGCCAAGATTGCGGATCTGCTAGCATTAGTCCTCGGAAATCGGTATTTTGGTCATAAGTCGCGATTGGGCGATCGGTTTGCAGCCACTCTTGCAATCGCGGAATTTCCACTGCTTTCAAATGCTCGATCGTCCGTGTCGGCGCAACTAAAATCACAGGCTCTGGCCACATCAAAATCGGCATCAAATAACTGACTCGATACCGTTGTCGGTAAACTCCTGCGGGGAGCCCTGTTTGAATCAGAGCGCTGCGCCCCAAACGCAAAGCCCGCGCCACCAGACGCGCCATTGTCAAGTGATGTGGCCAGTGCGGCTCGGAGTGCGATCGCAAAAAACGGAGCAGCGAATTGTGGACTTCTACCTCAATCAATTGATTTTGCAGTTGACATTTCTTACTCAGCGTAATCAAAACTGGTCAGAAAATCAACTAATTGTTCACCAAATAACTGGGTCTGAAGCCCCGTCCTTCTAGGACGGCTTTAATTCTCTTTATTGTGTT
>NZ_NXIB02000067.1 GCF_002412335.2 Tychonema bourrellyi FEM_GT703 | reverse complement strand
GAGGGAGAGGGGGAGAAGAGGGATGACTCAAAAGATCCGAGAAATTCATCACCCCATCACCCCATCACCCCATCACTCCATCACCTCATCACCCCATCACCCCATCACCCCATCACCCCATCACTCCATAAACAGAGAATGAAACAGCCCTGCCTCAACCACCTTCCTTACCCTCGGTACGGAGTTCTGTAAACTGGGAAATAGTTTCACTCTACTCTTGTGCTACTCCCAGGGCGATCGACTTGCCAGATCTCCTACCTGAGAGACCAAACATTAAACTTAAACTTCTGTAAAGGTCTATGACATCTGCATCTTTCAATCAGTCAGCTCCGGGAAACGCGATCATAGATGTCACTCCTGTAAGTGAACATCATCAGGAACAGCATTCTCACTATCCCTCTAGCAGTAGTCAAATTGTTACAACCCAAGGAAACGGAAACTTCTCCAATTTCCTCGCACCCCTAAACAAAGATAGTTTTAAAGGAGTCGCCAAGGACGTAGAGGAAAAACTGAGGGTTGTCAATCAAACCCTGGGAATGCTCGACAATCTCTTAGACAGCCAAGGGTTTGACGCAATTCTCAACGAAATGTTGCAGTCGATTACCCAGAAAACTGGGGAATTGCTCAATGCCGCTCGTAGCACCATATTTTTATTAGACGACGAAAAAAATGAACTCTGGGCGATCGTCGCTAAAGACGAAAATGGCAAAAATCTAGAACTCAGATTTCCCTCAAATGTCGGGATTGCCGGAGAAGTAGCCACGGACAGAACAGTCGTTAACATTCCTTATGATTTTTATAACGACAGGCGATCGACTAACGCAAAAAAAACTGACGAAAGAACAGGATATCGCACATATACAATGCTGGCGATGCCTCTGATCAACGAAGACACACAAGAGTTAGTAGCAGTCGTTCAACTAATTAATAAACTCAAGCCGAACCACGAAAATTACGCTCATTTAGACGAACAGATTGACAGGGAAGGATTTACTAGAGAAGACGAACAAATCTTTAGAGAATTTGCACCATCGATTCGCCTAATTCTAGAGTCTTCTAAATCTTTCTACGCAGCAACTCAAAGACAGCGGGCAGCCACAGCGCTGATGAACGCCGTCAACGCTCTTTCTCAGAGCAGTCTAGACTTAGAAGACACCCTGAAGCGGGTGATGGATCAGGCCCAAGAACTGATGAATGCCGATCGCAGCACCCTGTGGTTAATTGACGAAGATCGAGATCAACTATGGACAAAAATTCCTAGTAAAGATGGCGTTTTAGAAGAACTACGGATACCGAGTAACGCCGGGTTTGCTGGGACCGTTGCCCAATCTGGCAAACCCCTGCTGATTCCTTTTGACCTCTATGAAGACTCGCGTTCAGATACTTCTAAAAAGACCGACCAGCAGTTTGGCTACCGCACTTGCAGTATGCTCTGTATGCCAGTGTTTAATGCCGACAAAAAATTGATTGGAGTTACTCAATTAGTCAACAAAAAGAAACAAGGAAAATTCCCCCCCTATAACCCAGAAGATTGGCCGCACGCCCCCGAACAGTGGCGGGCGAGTTTCAATCATAGTGACATGGAATTCATGAAAGCGTTTAACATTCAAGCAGGAGTCGCCCTACAAAACGCTAAACTATTTGCCGAAGTCAAGCAGCAAGAACAAAGACAAAAAGATATGCTGCACGCACTGACTAACGGCGTGATCTCTACCGACCAAAAAGGCAATATAGTAGCGACTAACCCCAGTGCCAAGAAATTGCTTGGTGTTAGCGATGCCCGCTTAGCAGAAGGTCAATCTTTGCGTGAATTAATTAACTTGGAAAGAGGTGATTTTGCCAAGTGGTTCGATGTCGCTTTGTCCCCCACAGAGGATAAAGACCGCCAGCAGTATTACCCCGACCAAGTATTGATCGCCTTGGAAGGAAAACAGCAGAGCATCAATCTGTCGCTGAACTCAATGACCGATGCCACCGACCCCAGCAAAGTCAACGGAGCATTAGTTGTGATGGAAGATATCAGCAGCGCCAAGCAAGTCAAAAACTTGATGTACCGCTACATGACTCCAGAAGTAGCCGAAGCGCTACTGGCTTCAGGAGATACAGGAATGGGAGGTACGCGCAAAAACGTTTCAGTGCTGTTCTCCGACATTCGCGGCTACACCACACTTACGGAAAAATTGCAAGCCGAAGAAGTGGTAGAGATGCTGAACCAGTATTTTGAAAAGATGGTAGATGTCGTATTCAAGTACGGAGGTACTCTCGACAAATACATCGGCGACGCTCTGATGGCAGTTTTTGGCTCTCCAGCTCCCCTAGCAGATCATGCCTGGTGCGCGATGCAAACCGCAGTGGAAATGCGGGAACAACTGATTAAGTTTAATAAACAGCGAGTGGATAATGGCGAATTAGAGATCAGTATCGGTATGGGTATCCATTCCGACGAAGTTGTCAGCGGTAACATCGGATCGAGTAGACGGATGGAACTAACTTCGATCGGAGATGGTGTCAATCTCGCCTCTCGTTTAGAAGGAGCTAGTAAGCAGTACGGCACTGACTTAATCATTAGTGACAACACTTACAAACAATACAAAGAGCGACTGTATGTGCGAGAACTCGATTTCATCACCGTCAAAGGCAAAAGCGAACCAGTCATCGTTTACGAACTTGTCGGCATCCGGGAAGGTTGCTCACCCATTGGCAAACCGCTGACTGAAAAACAGCAAAAGATCGTAGATCACTACAACAAAGGACGCGAACATTACAAAACACCTGTTACTCAAAAACTATCAGAGGATGAGGTGAAAAAAATCTTAGCTGATGTTGCAAAAATGCCGGAGACAGAGATCAAAAAACTCTCCTACAATGTCGATGAACAGTTGGAACGTGAACTGAAAAAGTTGTTATATCAACTTAAAAAGCAGTCCGAGTACGATCTCACAAATCTGTCAGAAGCTGATAAAATGTTCCAGTCAGAAATTCAACTTCTGAAATTGGAAGGGATGAAAAATCTCTCCGAAGACGAAGCCACACTTTTGCTAAAATCCAAGGTCAGAAACTTATCAGCAGACGATATTAAGGACTTACAAGAGGGCGAAGTCAAAAAGATTTTGGAAGCCGATATCAATCAACCTTCAAAACTCAAAATCAAGCGCCTGAAATCCTCAGATATCAGACAACTATTGCAGGCAAAAATTAAAACCAGAGTAACAGAAACAGTAATAGAAATATTAGATGAGGAATTTGAAAATCTGGGACTAGATCGGGTCAAAAAGCTGTTGAGTGAGTTCAAAAAATACCTGGAACCAAAAGCATATAAATCCTTTAAAGAAGCTGAACAGGAATTTAAAGCGGTTCAGGAAGCTGACCCCAAAAACAAAGCAGCTAAATTACACGTCGATCGCTGTATGCTTTTTCAGCACAGGTTCTCAGATGTACTCAACTGGGACGGCGTGTGGAACCTCACCGAAAAATAGGAGTTTCCTGCGGTAAATCCTGAAGCAGCGACCTTCTGGCTGGCGGCCACGGCGAACCATTAACCTCAATATCCTGTTGGGGTGATTTTAAATCAGCTCCAACAGGTATTATTATTGTATGAAAGATGCTGAAAACCACGGCTACTTAATGTTCTAGTCTTAGTTATGGAAAATTACTAGCGTTAGTTATGAATAATTGGAATTCGCAGTCGGGAGATATTGAGTGGGTAGATCAGGTTTACCAACTACTGCTAGAGATTGCTCGCAGCTCGTTGTCAGATATCCCCAGAATCCCGGAAAACATTACCCAAAAGGCTCTACCTCTAATACAGAAGGTACAAAGCATTCAGCAAAGACGAGATGGACAAGTCTTTAGTTCTGGTTCTTTTTCAGTAAACGATCGCGAATGGGTCGATCAAGTCTGTCAACTGTTGGTTGAACTCACAGGCGCGTCTTTGTCGGAACGACCGAAAATGCCGGAAAACATCGCAGGTAGAGCTTTGATTCTGGCAGACAAGGCGCAAAATATCAAAGAAATCATCGAAGAAAATGCTACCCTTGCCCCAGCAGATGAAGATGACGACCCCTTACAGTCTCCAGACGCGCTGCTGAACCTCTTGCACCACAGTTTGAAAACTCAGCGTGCTAAAAGCTACAAGCCGGATGCTCCCCAATGGCAGCAAGTCTTGAGCCTGATAGACGTAGTGCAGTCAATTTATAAGCAAATCCAACGTTAAATTCAACTCACATCTTGCACCATTGTCGGCAACAGGCAAGATGCCTGTTCCACAAAAGATAAATTTTCTGGTGGAACAGGCATTTTGCCTGTTCACAAAAGAGGGCAACAGGCAAGATGCCTGTTCCACAAAAGATAAATTTTCTGGTGGAACAGGCATCTTGCCTGTTCACAAAAGAGTGGAACAGGCATCTTGCCTGTTCACAAAAGACTTGTTGAGAATGGTGCAACATCTCAGATTCAAGCAAGGTCGGACACGGCAATGCCCTTGGACTACCCCAAAATAATTAAGCATCGTCCTCAAATTGTGCAACGCAGATCGCACTCCCGCGCTTTGTATCCAGCTTTATGCAGCATCGATCCCGATCGCCCGTAAAATGCTATCAAAGGGATTTGGCAACTAGCGCTCATCCCCGATCGTCTGTTAACTTGGAGATATTATTGTGGACTTATCGCTAATTCCGGCACAGCCGAAACCAGGACTGCTCAACGTCCTGATCGAAATTACCGCCGGTAGCAAAAACAAATACGAGTTTGATAAAGAGTTACAAGCCTTTGCTCTCGATCGGGTGCTTTCTTCTTCAGTGCAGTATCCGTGCGACTACGGCTTCATACCCAACACCCTAGCCGATGATGGCGACCCCCTCGACGGCATGGTGATGATGGACGAGCCCACATTTCCAGGGTGCGTGATTCTCGCCCGTCCGATCGGAATGCTAGAAATGATCGATGGAGGCGACAGAGACGAGAAACTGTTGTGCGTTCCCGACAAAGACCCCCGCTACGCCCATTATAAGTCCCTCAAAGACGTAGCGCCCCACCGCTTAGATGAAATAGCCGAATTTTTCAGATCCTACAAAAATTTGGAGAAAAAAGTCACAGAAATTCTGGGGTGGCAAGACGTAGACAAAGTAATGGCATTAGTGGAACAGTGCATCGCAGCCGATCGCAAATAAACCACTAGCCAGCATTCACGGACTGCAACCAGGATCACAGACACCCACACCAAATCTGATTATGGTGTGGGTCATAGGTGTCAACTTAACGTCAAACCCCTTCAGAGACTACTGTTTGACTATTAAGGCCAGATCCCCCCTAACCCCCCTTAAGAAGGGGGGGACAGGAGTCTTCTCAAAGTCCCCCTTCTTAAGGGGGATTTAGGGGGATCTAGACTCAGGTAAAAACCAGATTTCTCAGGGCTTTCAGGCTTAAGTTGACACCAATGGGTGTGGGTAAATTCCAAATTAAGGATATATTAGATTTCAATTGAGGTGCTTCGACTGTTTCGCTCTCAAACACTTTATAGTATTGAGGAAAATTTCTAACCTCACTGCCCGAAGGCTGAATAATTTGTTTTACTTCTAAAATTAAAAAATTAAGTTCTCAACTCCCAAGTTCCTGCGCGTAAAGCTAAAAAAGATGCCTGATTCCGAACAATCCGCAGCCATTCCACAGCCTTCTGATGACAAAGCCACTAAGGAAACTAGCCCTTTGACCGAGTTTGTCGTTCAGTTTTGGGGCGTGCGGGGCAGCATAGCTACCCCCGGCGGCAAAACAATTCGCTACGGAGGTAATACCTCTTGCGTAGAAATGCGGTTGGGCAAAAAACGCCTGATCTTTGACGGTGGTACCGGTCTGCGAGTCCTGGGTCTCAACTTGCTGCGGCAGATGCCAGTCGAAGCCCATATGCTATTCAGCCACACTCACTGGGATCACATTCAAGGATTTCCCTTTTTTACTCCTGCTTTTATCCCAGGGAACTGTTTTCACATTTACGGTGCGATCGCCCCCGACGGTACTACGATCAAACAGCGTCTTTCCGACCAAATGCACCACCCCAATTTTCCAGTACCCATTCAGGTGATGCAGTCAGACCTCAAATTTAACGATTTGACTCCGGGGGATATTGTCGAACTCGACGATGTGAAAATCGAAACCGCCTTGCTGAATCATCCCAATACCGCGATCGGATATCGAGTCACCTGGCAAGGACATACTGCCGTCTACTGCACCGATACAGAACACTTTCCCGATCGCTTGGACGACAACATAGTACACCTAGCTCGCGATGCAGATGTGTTGATTTACGATGCCAATTACACCAACGAAGAATATCATGACTTCAAGTCGCCGAAAGTTGGCTGGGGACACTCGACTTGGCAAGCAGGAGTAGAAGTAGCAAAAGCTGCTAGAGTCAAAAAAATTGTGATGTTTCACCATGATCCCAGTCATGACGACAATTTTCTCGATCGAGTAGAAGCAGACGTGCAAGCAGTTTTCGCTAATAGCTGCTTGGCACGGGAAGGGATGAGTATAGCAGTGATTTAGGAAAAAATCAATTTAGCATGATGAAACAGGCAACACCCCGCAAGCGTCGCAGAGTAAGCTGGCGGGGAATTTATTCAACTTTGCTACTGTTGATACTTGTCTGCTGTACCGGCGGATGGTTTGCAACTCAGACTGCCTATTCTAGTCCCCCCGCGCGACTTGCTCAAGTGTCTGCGATCGAAGATACTGCTACAGTCGATCGTATTCCCGATCGCTACCAACTCGGACAGCAACTATACCTAGAAAACTGCGCCACCTGTCACATCGGTTTACCACCGCAAGTCTTACCAACAGAAACCTGGCGCAGATTGTTGCAAGATTCCCAACACTACGGACAAACCATAAAACTCCTAGTAGACCCACCGCGTCTGCTAGTCTGGAACTACCTACAAACTTTTTCTCGTCCCCAAACAAAAGAAGAAGAACTGGCTTATCGAGTTGCGAGTTCTCGCTATTTCAAAGCTCTGCACCCCAAAGTCAAAATGTCACAACCTGCAAATATCAGCAGTTGTGTGACTTGTCATCCCGGCGTATCTCAGTACAATTTCCGTAAGCTTAGCGCTGAGTGGGAAAACTCCCCGTAAGGAACATAGGACTTATCTAACAACTATTGAGTAGGGAGGTTATGGAAGCTGATTAAGTTGTGGGTGTATCGCGCGAAGGCGGATGAAGAGATTTTAGACCCACGGAAAGTCATTGTAATTATGTCATTCTGAGCGGAGTTTACTTGCAGAGCGTAGTGAACGACTCAGAATGACAGACATAAAGACTACTTAGCAGTAGCCAATTAATTCGACTCAATCTGTGCATTCAAAACCTTAGAAATGCGATCGCGCGTTTCCTCCAAATGAGCCCGCGTATAAGCATCCGCACTTCGATCCAAATTGCGAATAGTCTTACTCAAACCCTCCCGCAACTGTCGCAACTCGTACCAAGCCAAACTCCGCGCATCTTCAGGAACATTCGTTTTTCGCAACACCATTCCCATCAAAATTGCCAAATGTTCCCGCTGCAACGATCGCCTAAAAGTCGAAATCTCCATCTTTTTATTTGTCGGCTGCAAAACCTCTTGCCAAACATTTTTTTGCAACGTATCGAACACTTCTGGCAACCTTAAAGCGCTTTCCGGCGAGGATTTTAACTCGGCATCCCGGAGTCTCGCCAGCCGCTCAGGAGAGAGCAAAACCCGCAGTACAAACCGCTGCAAAAAAGTAATGCGATCGCCGATCGGATAATCTAAAGGAAACACCAAAGCTGGACTTCCCCAGTGATTCCAACGAGAAGGCGCTAATTTATTCAGCAACTCCGGCGCAAAACTAAACGCATCCGGTGCAAAAACGTACTTATCCAGTGTTGCTAATGCTTCTCGTTGTTGAGTAAGGGCGATCGGCACAAACGGCAATTTCCCCTGCGGATCACCAGGGCGACTGCGATTAAACGACTGTCCACCCACATACAAAGTAGCATTCATTACCTGCTGAAAATAATACCCGAACACCGAATCAAACATCACCCGGAGTTCATTGTAGCCATCATCTCCAACCGGAATTCGCTTTTCTAAACGCTTCCACATCACCCTAGAATTATCCAATTGTGACTGGGAATAGTTGAGCATATTGGCACTAAGATCGAAAGTATTCGCAGCCGGATCGAGACTATCAACAGCATCCTCGTCAGTCGAATAAGCTAATTGCGATTCCGCAGCACGACTGGCAATTTGCTGTAGCATTGGCAATTCGTTACTAGGATTGACAGCACCAAGAACCTTATAACCATACTCGATCGCCCAATCGTCATAAGGCCCTACAATCATCGGATAATAATCGCCCTGGACACTTCCCGGAGCAGCCAAATTAATCGGCACATAATCCATTACCGAAGCCACCAAACCTTGGGTACGAGTTAACTGAGTATTGTTTAACTCCTCTGGTTGCAACATCGTACTACCATGAAAATTGTGCCTCAAACCCAAAGTATGACCGACTTCATGGGCAGTCACAAATCGGATATATTGATTCACATAATTATCAATTTCCGAACTATTAGGTGTCGTATTTCCCAACAGAGACATCGACATTGCGCCCATCGCAAATTGTCGGCTCGATTCCAACCCAAAGCACAAATCAGAATCCGACATCAACCGCGACATAGGCGATCGCTTTTGCTCTTGATATCTTTCCACCAAAGTCGGCAAATCATCAACAATTCCACCAGGAGAATTTTGCTTTTTTTCTGTTTCTAAATTTCCATTCTCCAGCAGTTTTAAATAGCGAGAATACATCCCAAACTGACAGGGATTGGTATTAGCTCCATTTCGCCCTTGAAAACTCTTAGCAATCGATCGATTTTGTGCCACCAAAGACCGATAATCCTGTTTGATTTGCCGGACAATATTCGCATCCAATAAAATATCTGCATCCAAGATTTCCCCAGTCAGTGGGTTAGTGCGAGATGGGCCGAGGCCTACAAATTCTGGATTGAAGGAACTCGACCAGCGAATAGTGTTGTAGCGGACATCCGCCGGGTCCCATTTCGCGTTATCCGGCATCTGTTTGACCTTGATTGCTTCAGTAAATCCCGCCTTTTCAAAAGCCTTATTCCATTCCAAAATGCCCTCACGGATGGCGTTGCGATATTCCAGAGGCACATTGTTTTCAATCCAAAAGACGATCGGCTGGACTGGTGGTGAAAGCGGGGCCGTGGGGATTTGTTTTTGCAAATGCCAGCGATTTATATAGCGGACAAAAGGTTCCCGGCTACTATTGTCAGAAAAGTCTTTATATGCTGTGAGGAAATAGCCGACTCGCTCGTCTGCTAATCTGGGACGATAGCCATTATTCAGCGGCACTTCGGAGAAACTGTAGTGAATGCGAAGATTGAAAGCTCGACTGTCAGGAATTGAGGGTAAATAGGTGACGGAACTATCATTCTCGCTGGAAAAACCGTAAACTGAAGTAATCTCTACATTCAAGGGAAACGCTTTAACTTCCTTAAAGTAGGATTTGTCAGCATCTATGGAGTAAGGTGAACCTAAAATCATTGGTAAAAATGATTTTACCCCTGGTAAATCGCGTTTTTCGCTCATCAGCAAGTCACCCAAATCTATTAGCAAAGTTTTCCTGACTGGGTGAATGCTTTTGAGTGGTAAAGAATACAGAATTGATTCGCTAAATGCTCGTTCTACTGAACCTGCTTGTGGATCGCCGGGACTGGTGCGAAAGTTGATGTTGGGAATTACAAACTGTATATTATTTTGGACTTTTCGCAGTTGAAATAAGAAGTCTCCGAAGGGAAGTCCGCTTAAAATGCCTGCTTCTCCTAAGCCGGAGGCTAATGTTACAAAGCAGAGGAATTTTTTGTTGAGTTGTTCTGGCTTAATTTCTAGATAGACTTTATCGGTGGCTTTGTTGGCATAAAGCGTAAACATTCCTTCTGATTTTTGCGCGTCTTTGATGACTACATCGAAGGGTTGCAAAGCTTGTTCGCTACTTTTTTCTTTTTCGGGCGGTGCTGATAAAGAATATGGTAAAAATAAACCTTGATATAAACTGAATATCAAAAATACTAGGGATAATATGAAAAATTTTACAGCCCAATTTTTGGTCGGATTTTTGTTTTGTTGGTTTTTGCTATTTTTAGTAGATGTCCAATTTTTCATTTTCATTAAGGAAGAAAGTTCGGCAGCGGATTTTGTAAGGGATTTAACGGATGTTAGGGGGAAGTTCGGCAGCGGATTTTGTAAGGGATTTAACGGATGTTAGGGGGAAGTTCGGCAGCGGATTTTGTAAGGGATTTAACGGATGTTAGGGGGAAGTTCGGCAGCGGATTTTGTAAGGGATTTAACGGATGTTAGGGGGAAGTTCGGCAGCGGATTTTGTAAGGGATTTAACGGATGTTAGGGGGAAGTTCGGCAGCGGATTTTGTAAGGGATTTAACGGATGTTAGGGGGAAGTTCGGCAACGGATTTTGTAACGGATTTAACGGATTTTGGGAGGAAGGAAAAAGGAAGAAAGTCCGATGCCCAATGCCCAATGCCCCATGCCCTATGCCCGATGCCCGATGCCCCATGCCCGATGCCCGATGCCCCATAACTACTTTTTAATAGGCCAGGGAATCATCGGATCTTGAGCTAATTGTTTGGAAACTGCGATCGCACCATAGCGATTCAGGTGGCTAGGATCGGAAAAAGATTCCCGCGCCTGGGGCCACAATAAACTATTATCTCGGAAAATTAATCCTGTTTGTGCTGCTAACTGCTGCATATATTGCTTGAATTCCTGTTCGTAAGCAGTCCGTACTGGGTCTAGGTAATCGACGGTTAGAGGCATATTCACAAACACTAGATCGATATTGCGAACCTTCGTAAATTCGGTGAGATTTTTGAGTGCTACAGTTTGTTCGCCGATTAGTTTAAAGTCTTGATAGTCGGAGTCGTAATAGCCGGATACTTTGGCGTGTTTCTGAAAGTAAGTATCTGGATTGAAACGAATGTCGATCGGCAAAAAGCCATTTGGTTGAAAATTGCCGATTTCTTTGGGTTCAACATTTGTTTTCTGGGCTTCGGCTGTTTGGTTGGAGGCTGTATCAGTTTGGTTAGTATTGATTAATGCTGGGGCGGATGGATTGATTCGCGATCGCAAAAACTCCTTCAGCCGATCGCGCTTTTTGTAAGTTGCAGAATTCTCCACCAACTTTTTACTCACCACTTGCTGAAAATTCGCTTGAGTCTGCAAAAAATTGTCAACCAATGCAGTGATAACAGCCACCGGATTATTTGTCGCCGGATTCGCTACTTTCGTTTCTAATTCATTGGTGCGGATCAGGAAACTACCACGGGCTAATTGTCTGTAACCTTCGGAAGAAGCGATCGCATCAAAAGTCAAATCACGCCTACCACTATTTAAAGCCCTAGCCCCATCAGCCAAAATCAACAATTTCGGCAACTGTTGCGGTGGCAAAATTCGGCGCACGATCGAATCTACAACCTGAAGAGTCGCCCCATTCACCCCAAAATTATAAGCTTTCAACCCCGGATAGCCCCCAGATGCCAAAGTCTTTTCTAGAACCCCTGGATCGATACCCCGCAACGCCCTCGAACTACCCACAATTAAGATATCCGGTGGTTTTTTGTGCTGGCGAATGTACTCTTGATAGCGCGCTATCTGCTCGTCAAGTTGCTCGCTTCTCAAAGTCGGATAAACTGTTGCAGCAGGAGCCTCAGCTACAGGAACGGTAATATTCCCAGGCTTGGTAAACCCAGAACCGTTGAAAACCTCTTCCCCCTTCGGCGACGGCTGGGACGGTATTTCAGGCGAATTCACCTCCTGAGACTGGGGAACGACGGGGGATTGTGGACTCGGTAGCGCGGCTTTAATGCCACTCTCAGCCTTGATAGACGGATTTTGACAATTTTGACCGCTGCAAACTTGGGAAGCGCTAGGAGATTCACTGACCCTCGCAGATGGCACTAATAGACCCAGCAACCAATCGGTATTGAAGGTCAAAACACAGCCTGCGATCGCCCAAACCAGAGCAATTCCTGCCGCGCGATCGGCTCTGACACGGTCATCACCAGCCACAGAAGTTGACAAACCCTCATTGGGAACAAACAAACCGGAAGCGACAAGGGGTTGCACCAAAGCTGTAACTAACTGTGCGCCCTCAAACTGTGGGAAAGGTCTCCCGCCCTGTGGGATGGGCGTCTCGCCCTGTGGGATGGGCGTCTCGCCCGTCCGACCACTGCGGATAGGTCTCCCGCCCTGTGGAATGGGCCTCTCGCCCTGTGGGATGGGCGTCTCGCCCTGTGGGATGGGCGTCTCGCCCGTCCGACCACTGCCGATTTTGAAGCCCCATCGCCAGCCAGCGGGACTCGCCTCCTCATTGAACACCAAATTTTCGCCCAAACCCGAAAAATTCCCATCGGTTGCTGAGGGCGCAAACTCCGGCACCGACTCTTGTTCAAAAATAGCTGGCGATGCCATCGGTGCGACAGTCGGCCCTGATGCCTCATTAACCGCCGTTGTGACATCAAGTCCATAACGCCACAGAGGTATTTTTTCCCCAGCGCGACGCCCGTAAACTCGCACCCCTGATACTCCAGGAATTTGTAGCTGTCGCAAAAACTTCGTCACTGGCGGCCCCACCTTGGACTGAGAAGGGCAAGTCAGAGCTTCAGTCATGATGTGCAGCACATCGTCTTTTTGGAGGACGACAGCCTGAATCCCCCCGGTTTCCAGCTTGCGTTTGAGATTGGGATTGAGCAACCTGTTTAATAAAAAAGTCAGGGCCGATCGATCGCCCTCGGCTGCTAGAGTTCTGGGATGCGCTGCCAAATCGGGATGATGGGCTGCGGGTAAATCCAGCCAGTCTATCCACACTGGCGAATCTGGTTCGGCCTTGCTATTGCTGACTGCTTTTACACCGTAGAGCGTTGCTGCGTGAATGCCCTGGGGTGCCAAAGAAGCAAGCATTGGGGCGATCGCGTTGGCCGTTTCCTGTTTGTCGGGATATTCTTGCCCTTTCTGTTTTTGTCCTTTACTGGAAACCTTGCTACAAAACAGGTGTAGGGTTGACTCTTTCAGTGTGGCTCGGACTTCTACCTTGAATGATGCCAAGTGTAAGTTTAGTAGTTGGGCGATCGACTGCACATCTCCCCAGCGAGCCCAGGCTTTGAGAATTTTGTCTGGCGCTGTCAAGTCTACCCGCAGTAGCCAATCTGGTTTAGCTTCGCCGCTGACTTGGCTGACAATTACCGCATCTCGGAAGTTCTCTAGTTTGAGCTTCCGCAGTCTACTCGCGATCGGTTCTGCTAACAAAGAGGGGTCGGGACTGTAAGCTGATTCGCATAGCACCACCAGCCGTCTCTCAAGAGTTTTGAGATTTTCTGGTGCGTTGGAGTCAAAAGTTGCGGGGCTGTTTTTGAGTTCTTTTTCGCGGATGCTAACTTTGACTGAAACTCCCATTGGCCCTAGAATTTCGCTCAAATAACTGGCGATCGCATCTGGATGGCCCCGATAAGCCAAGGTTTCAGCCGAAACCGTTAGGATTCCAACCTTTGCGGTGTCGGTAGAGTCTACTCGCTCTGATTGAACTAATGTCGCCGTACCACTAGAATTTTTGTGTTGTTTAATTGTTTCAGATCCTTGCACAGCAACGGGGGAACTGAATGCGGAACTGGCCGAAGTGTCGATCGTCACAGGAGAAATTTCAAAAACTTCTGAGTATTCAATCCGGGATGCGATCGGCAGAGTTTCGGCATCAAATTCGAGTTCTTCCCGCACCTGTGGCGTGCTGGTGGGGCGATCGGGTGATGGGGTGATGGGGTGATGGGGTGATGAATTTTTGAGCTTTTGAGTCATCCCTCCGACTCCCTCTCTCTCTTTCTCCCCATCCTCCTCTCCCCCTCTCCCGATCACCCCCATCATTTGAGTTTTTTGTTGAGAATGAAACAGCCCTGCCCCTTGGGGGGTTTCTCCGTGGTTCTTCCCGTCTGTGATGTTGCGTAAGTCTTCTTTGAGTTTACGGTTTTGATTGATGAATTTGCCAAAGAATCCACCTTTTGGAGGTTCTGTCGGCGGTTCGTCGGGAGGAATCGTCGGTGCTGGTATTTCTCGACAAACTGTTGCCAAATGTTGCTGTCTGTGCTGGCTGCAATCGAGCCGGACTGTCCAGTCATTTTGTCGGGCACCGAGTTGGCGGCCACACAGGAATAACTGGTAAATTTGAGGTCGATCGCGCGATTGGAGTTTAGTTAAATCCGTTTTGGCGATCGCCAAAGTAAACCTAGCCGTCACCAATTCCTGAGACGGACACTGCGCTGCTTCGCACAAAATGTGCAGGTGATTTCCTCGCAACCTTACCTGTAACTGAACTTCGGGAAGCCCCAAAGATTCTTGCGCCCACTGCGACGCGGCCGATCGATTGTCTGCCAATATACTCCCGTTCGCCTTCAACATGGGACTACCGATTTGAGATTACCGATTTGAGATTTTAGATTTTAGATTAAAGAATTGTCTCAAGGAAGAGGACAGACAGCTACTATATTTACAGTATTTAGCTACGCTGTAAACTAAAGATAGCGAATAACCCAGGAAAAGCTGATGCCTTCGGAAAACCAAGACTTACCAAAAACTGAAACACCTCAAGGTCACAATTGCCTAATTCCCTCGGATTTTGTCTTGAGCCTGCTCGCTCTACCACTGCTGGGTGGTTTGCTGGCTGCTAAAGCTACTGCCGAGTTTGTTAGTTCGATCGGCATTGAAAGCGAAGAAGTGTTTCGGGGCTCGCGTCTCCCCGTCCTCAACTTTCCTCACTCGCAGGAGTAGAAGCCAGAAACTCGCTTTGCTCAATAGACGTCTTCTAAAAAGCCAGCTTTGAACAGGCAAGATGCCTGTTCCACAAGAATTATGGGAGATGTTGAATAAGTAAAATCAAGTTGTCTCATATTTGACCGCAAAAAAAAGTGTTTTCTGTAAGACTAAACCATACAATTTTCTAGACACCCGCAGCTATTGAGGAACAGCCCCGATGACTTCAGTCCTCCAATCTCCAGAACAGGCTATTAATCCAACATCTATTTCCCATTCTTCTGCTCACTCACAATCAGACCTGTTTCTACGCAATCGCCTCAAAATAGTCGAGGATTTGTGGGAATCGGTACTGCGACAAGAGTGTGGGCAGGAATTGGTAGACTTACTTGGACAAATGCGATCGGTCAATTCCGCAGAGGGACAAGCCACTCACTTTCGAGAATCCAACGTTTTGCAGCTAATCGAAAAGCTCGACCTCAACGCCTCAATCCGCGCAGCACGGGCTTTTGCACTATATTTTCAGTTAATCAATATCGTCGAACAGCACTACGAACAGCGAGACCAACAGCTAGCTTACTCTAGTAGCAACAGTGCTGGGGGGCGGATGTTTCCTAAGTTGCCGGGAAACGGCATGGATGCGCCCGATCGCCCGCGACACAGAGAAGGCCCAGCCCCATCCAAAACCATTTGGGATGGGACCGAAAGCGACATTATGAGCAAAGACGCAGGAACCTTTCACCAACTGTTCCCCATGCTGCTCCGTTTGAACGTCCCTAGCCAGCAAATCCAGCGCTTGATCGATCAGTTGGACATCCGCCTAGTATTTACAGCCCACCCCACCGAAATTGTCCGCAACACGATCCGCACCAAGCAGCGGCGGATGGCGAAGATTCTCCAAAAGCTAGACCAAGTTGATGAGAAATTTCCGCTAGTGGGAACAGAGTCTGAAAGTCCCTACCCGGTATCCTCCTGGGAAGCTGCGGCCCTCCAAGAGCAACTGATGGAAGAAATTCGCCTCTGGTGGCGAACAGACGAGCTACATCAATTCAAACCCACTGTGCTTGACGAAGTGGAGTACACTCTGCACTACTTCGATGAAGTGCTGTTTGATGCGATTCCAGAACTCTACCACCGCCTCAAGCAAGCCCTACACGCTTCTTTCCCTTATCTGAAACCGCCGAGTTACAACTTTTGCAAGTTCGGTTCTTGGGTAGGTTCCGATCGAGACGGGAATCCTTCTGTGACTCCAAAAGTTACTTGGCAAACTGCTTGCTATCAGCGCCATTTAGTGCTATGTAAGTACATCAGCGCCGTGAAGCGCCTCAACGAACTATTGAGTTTGTCGCTACACTGGAGCGATGTATTGCCGGAATTGCTCGAATCTCTCGATCGCGACAAATCAGAATTCCCAGAAGTTTACGAGCAGTGGGCGATTCGTTACCGCCAAGAACCCTATCGACTGAAACTGGCTTACGTGCTTCAGCGACTGGAAAATACGCGCGATCGTAATTGGCGACTCTACAAAGGAGACGAATTGCAGCGAGAGCGTGAAGCTTTAACAGAACATCCTGGAATGACCGGGCTTTATCGATCGGGAACTGAATTCTTGACAGAATTGCAGCTAATAGAACACAACTTAGTCGAAACAGGCTTAAGTTGTCGAGACTTAGAAAATCTGCTTTGTCAAGTAGAAATTTACGGATTTAACCTAGCTTATTTAGACATCCGCCAAGAATCAACAGTCCACTCCGATGCTTTGAACGAAATTGCTGAATATCTGCAAATTTTGCCAAAGTCTTACAATCAAATGACGGAATCAGAGCGAGTCATTTGGCTAGCAACTGAACTGCAAACCCGCCGCCCTTTAATTCCAGCAGAACTACCATTTTCTCCCAAAACTTGCGAGACAATCAATACCTTCCGAGTATTGCGGCAAATGCACCAGGAATTTGGCCCGGAAATTTGCGAAACCTACGTCATCAGCATGAGTCACGATGTCAGCGATATGCTGGCGGTGTTACTGTTAGCAAAAGAAGCCGGAATCTACGATCCAGCCACAGGAATCAGCAGCGTTCAAGTAGTTCCTCTATTTGAAACAGTGGAAGATTTGAAAAAAGCGCCTGCTGTGATGCACGAGGTATTTCAACTACCACTTTATCGCGCTTTACTAGCAGGAGGTTACGCTTCTGTCAAGGATCAGCAACTGTCCAAAGGTCCCCATCCCGTTTCCTTGCAAGAAGTGATGCTGGGGTATTCAGACAGCAATAAAGATTCTGGTTTTCTCAGCAGCAATTGGGAAATTCAGAAAGCTCAAAAAGCATTGCAAATAGTTGCTGAAAATTACGGTGTGGAATTGCGAATTTTTCACGGACGGGGCGGTTCAGTAGGGCGCGGTGGCGGGCCTGCTTACAAAGCAATTTTGGCTCAGCCCGGAAAGAGTATTAACGGGCGAATTAAGATTACCGAACAAGGCGAAGTTTTGGCTTCTAAGTATTCTTTACCGGAGTTAGCGCTTTATAATTTGGAAACTGTGACAGCAGCCGTGATTCAAGCTAGTTTGCTGCACACGGGTTTCGATGGCATCGACCCTTGGAATGAAATTATGGAGGAGTTGGCCGCGAAATCGCGATCGCACTACCGGAACTTAATCTACGAACAACCAGATTTAGTCGATTTCTTCCACCAAGTAACACCGATTCAAGAAATCAGTCAATTGCAAATTAGTTCTCGCCCCGCCCGTCGTGGCGGCAAAAAAGACATCAGCGGTTTGCGGGCAATTCCGTGGGTGTTTAGCTGGACTCAAACCAGAGTTTTGCTACCTTCTTGGTACGGTGTCGGCACAGCTTTGCAAGAGTTTTTGCAGGAAGAACCGGAAGAACATTTGAAACTTTTGCAGTATTTCTACTTGAAATGGCCATTTTTTAGAATGGTGATTTCCAAGGTAGAAATGACTTTATCTAAGGTTGATTTACAGATTGCAGAACACTATGTCCGAGAGTTATCTCTGCCAGCCGATAGAGAACGTTTTAATGCTTTGTTCGAGCAAATTTCTCGCGAATTTCACTTAATTCGTGATTTGGTTTTAACGATTACCGGACACCAGCGTTTGTTGGATGGAGATCCATCATTGCAACGTTCTGTGCAGTTGCGAAATGCCACCATTGTACCTCTGGGTTTATTGCAGGTTTCGCTGCTGAAACGCTTGCGGCAACACGGTAACGGTGCAGTTCCGGGAGTAATTCACTCGCGTTACAGCAAAGGTGAATTGTTGCGAGGTGCTCTGCTGACAATTAATGGGATTGCTGCGGGGATGCGGAATACGGGTTGATGATTTTGAGTTGATTACTCGTTACCCGAAATCAGGAGACGGCAGTGCCGTTTCCCTACAAGATTTTGGGTAGGGACACGGCAATGCCGTGTCCTCTATCATGTTCTAAAGCTGAGTTGGATCAATACCCAATTCTTTCAGTTTTGCCGCCATGCGATCGCGCTGTTGTTCGATTTCATCGCGCTGTTGTTCGATTTCATCCCGCTGTTCCATTAACTCCACATAAGACAAAAACCGCTTTCCATCGGGACGAATCACCTCTAACTCTGGTTCGGCAAACACAAACCGGACTCCTAGACGTGGACTAACCCACCCATCCAAAGATTCAATTACCGTTAGTCCTGTTTCGTCTCTTTGCCATCCAGTTAGATCGTTACGCTGTGGATCGTAGAGGTAATATTCTTCTACACCAAAGTGGCTATAAAATTGCAACTTCAGCGCCATTTCCGATAAAGTATTTCGCGGTGACAAAATCTCAAAAACGACTTGAGGAGTGATATTATCTTCCAGCCATTGCTGGTAAGACCCTCGATATCCCTTGGGTCTACCAAATACCACCATAGCATCGGGCGCGCGCCTCGTCTTATTATCGCCTTCGACGGGATACCAGAGTAAATCCCCGGCTACGAATACAGTTGGATTGTCTTTAAATAAGGCTTCACATCCTTCTTTTAGTTTGGCAATCCAAGCAAATTGGAGCGTGTTATCTGACATAGGCTGTCCATCGCTGTCTGGATACAGGACTTTTTCTGGTTGTTTCGTTGGCAGTGGCTGAGTTTGTAGTTGAGGAGTCATTTGAATGGCACCAGAAACTTCTAAATCTTATTATAACTAATTACGCATTGAAAGTGATACTTTGTAGTCGTTTAAATTTTAAGGTTGTGGTAAAATTGAACAATGAAATCGAGTCTTAATGTTTTACCGTACCAGAAAAGATTATGACAGCAACCAAAGCAAAAATCTGGACAGTTGAAGAATATCACCGGATGATTGAAGCTGGTATTCTCAATGAGGATGATAACATTGAACTGCTTGATGGGAGAATTGTTGAAATGAGTCCTCAAACACCAATCCATGCTGGCACAACCCAGCGCAGCGATCGATATCTACAACACCTGCTAAGAGATTTAGCAGAAATTCGTGTGCAGTTGCCAATTACCTTAGCGACTTCGGAACCGGAACCTGATATAGCAGTTGTTTGTATTGATCCGGGCGGTTATGGCGACCATCACCCAAATTCTAGGGAAATCTTGCTGTTAATTGAGGTTTCCTACTCGACATTACAAATTGACCTCCGGGAAAAAAACCTGATTTATGCTAGAGCTAATATCGCTGAATATTGGATTTTAGATGTAGTTAGCCGCCAAGCATATATTTACCGGAATCCGACACCGGGAGGTTATCAATCTGAGATAGTTGTTACTGATAATGCTGTGATGAAAATGCTAGCTTTTCCTGAGATTGAAATTAGTTTTTCAGAACTGTTTTTGCCTGTTTAGTTGAGGAATTTACCAGAATTATTTTCGCTAGAAAAGCAACCAAATATGAACAACGAATTTACTTCGAGCAAATCTCAAACTGACTGGAAACGTCTAGATTCTATATAAAAATGGTAAAGACCCCGGTAAATCATCTCTAATGAAATCGAATCTATTGGTAAAGAGAGTTGGTCAGCAACGGCATCACCTAAATCAACCAAGAGTGCATAAAATATCCAAGTCCCCCAAATTTGAAGCTGGATGCCGTTGAGAGAACCTGTCCACAAATAACTCAATCCCAAAAGCCTTTAGCCATATTTACTGACCTACACAATCGCTCAATTATTTGTCAATTATAGCAATCCTTGCAGGAGTCGTAAAGTTTTTTACCCCACCCCAACCCTCCCNCCCCTTATTAAGGTCCGGGAGTAAGAAGTTCACAAATGATTTAGGATTGCTATATATCCTTCGATCATACCAACGCTCGCCGCAACGCTGCCGTGTACTTGTGGTGCAACCCGGGATCGATCGCGATGCAACGCCAATCGAGTACACTACTTATTAATAATGATAATCGCGATCGGGTGAGAGAGTCCGCCACAGGCGGACTCTCTCACCCTTCCTCCTATTTGATTATCATTATTATTTCATGATATCTCTATCCCAAGAGGTATTGACAAAATCTACTCCCTTCTAATTTGTTACCAATGGGTAGTTGTTATTGTTGTCAGGGATCAGTGATCTTACTGAGCCTATGATTAATTTGGGTAATTTTGCGGGGATCTGGTTAAATGGTAGGGGAAAAAGAGGCAGCTTGAGAGACATTAAAGAGTTTTGAGTTGTCCATAATTCATGATTACCAAATTGTCAAGATGTAGATGGCTAGTTTTGCATCAGTTTCAGAAACAGAGTTAGGCCGTAGGCGTCAAGAGTTGCAGCGCATTCGGCGCGCTCGATTGGCTGCGCTTGTGTGGCAAATGCTGGCAGCAACTGCGATGGCAGGGGGTTTACTGTGGTGGATTGCCCAGCCGACTTGGTTGATTGCTCGATCGGAACAAGTGAAAGTAGAAGGCAATCATTGGCTTTCGGACAAGGCGGTACGGTCTTTGATGCCACTTTCATACCCACAATCTCTGTGGGGGATTCAACCGCAAGCCCTGGCTTCTAAGTTGGAGGCAACAGGTCCGATCGCCAAAGCCAAGGTGACTCGCAACTTATTTCCGCCGAGTTTGACGGTACAAGTCGCAGAACGGTTGCCAGTAGCGGTGGCACAACCGACTGCGGTGGTTGGTCGCAAGACCGACAAGCAAAAACTGGGGTGGCTGGATGCTAAGGGGGGTTGGATGCCGTTTGACAGCTATACTACTGACAAACAATCAAAAAATAGCTCCCTGGGCAACAACAGCCAGGAAACACAGTCTCAGCGTTCTTTGCCAACCTTGAAAGTCATCGGAGACTTGAAACTTTATCGCGCCGAATGGCCGAAATTCTACCAAGGGTTCAGCGATCTGAGCGTGAAAGTGTTTGAAATAGATTGGCAAAACCCGAACAACTTGATCCTGAAAACAGAGATTGGTACTGTACACTTAGGCCCGCCCAGTTCCAGAACGATCGAGCAACTGAAAGTTTTAAACAGGATGCGACAATTGCCAAAACAGCTAGATTCAAGCAAAATTGCCTACATTGACTTGAAAAATCCGGCTTCTCCCACCGTCCACCAGGTCTCCATCCCTAGCAGTTCTGAGAACTCAAGTCCCGCACCAACTCGCGCACAGAATTGAGCGATCGAGCCTTCCTTGCGCTAGTTTTTCGCGCAACATAGCCTATAGTGATTATGAATTGGTGCTGAGTTAACAAGCTGTAATCTACCATCCCCGACTATAATGACGCTTAATAATAGACAGGGGTCTGACCAAGACAGTCCCCCTTCGGAAGAAGTCAAAAATTTTCCGGTGGCACTCGATTCCACCAATCCGTTTAGACGCAAGTCTGGTTATGTAAATGTAGATAGTATTGATATCGATCTTATGGTCAATCCCAAAGACATCATGCCCAGTAGTGCAGCCAAAATCAAAGTAATTGGCGTCGGCGGGGGTGGGGGCAACGCCGTTAACCGCATGATTGCTAGCGAGGTTTCTGGCGTAGAGTTTTGGTGCGTGAATACCGATTCCCAAGCTTTAGTTCTATCAAACGCGCCCAAACGCTTGCAAGTCGGACAAAAGTTGACACGCGGTTTGGGTGCTGGAGGCAATCCGGCGATCGGTCAAAAGGCTGCTGAGGAATCTCGCGACGAGGTGGCTAGTGCCTTGAACGGTGCAGATTTGGTATTTATCACCGCAGGTATGGGCGGCGGTACGGGCACGGGCGCGGCTCCAATTGTGGCTGAGGTGGCCAAGGAAATGGGCGCTTTGACTGTGGGTATAGTCACCCGACCTTTTACTTTTGAAGGGCGGCGACGCACCGGTCAAGCTGAGGAAGGTATCGCAGAGTTGAAAAGCCGAGTGGATACGCTGATCGTGATTCCCAACGACAAGCTGTTGTCGGTAATTTCCGAACAAATGCCTGTGCAAGAGGCTTTCCGAGTTGCTGACGATATCCTGCGCCAAGGGGTTCAGGGTATTTCGGACATTATTACCATTCCTGGTTTGGTGAACGTTGACTTTGCTGACGTGCGCGCAGTAATGGCGGATGCAGGTTCGGCCCTTATGGGTATTGGCGTCGGTTCTGGCAAGTCGCGGGCTAGGGAAGCGGCGATGCAGGCGATTTCTTCGCCTTTGCTGGAGGCTTCGTCTATAGAGGGCGCTAGAGGTGTTGTGTTCAACATTACTGGCGGTACTGACATGACGCTGCATGAGGTGAATGCGGCGGCTGAGACGATTTATGAGGTGGTCGATCCCAATGCCAATATTATTTTTGGGGCGGTGATTGACGAGCGGCTTCAGGGCGAAATCAAGATTACTGTGATCGCTACTGGTTTTTCGGGGGAAATTCCAGTACAGCAGCGTGTCAGTAGGACGCAAAATGCTAATGCTCCTTGGCGGGCTGCTACTGTTCCGGTGACTCCGGCTCAACAGACTCCGGCACAGAATACGCAATTGAAACCGAAGGAGGATGCCGGATTGGATATTCCTGAGTTTCTCCGCAAGCGACTCCCACCGAGGTGATTTGGGATTTGGGATTAAGATCATCAATCCCCGTAGGGACACGGCAGTGCCCATAGGTGTCAACTTAAGCCTGAAAGCCCTGAGAAATCTGGTTTTTACCTGAGTCTTGATCCCCCTAAATCCCCCTTAAGAAGGGGGACTTTGATCAGACTCCTGTCCCCCCCTTCTTAAGGGGGGTTAGGGGGGATCTGGGCCTAATCGTCAAACAACAGTCTCTGACAGGGTTTGACGTTAAGTTGACACCTATGGGCAGTGCCGTGTCCTAAATGAGTCCAAGGCAGTGCCGTTTCCCTACAATGTTATTTCTAGGGTTTGTCCTGGGTCGGGTTCGAGGAGTTGGGTAGCAAGTCCCGATTTTGTAAGTAATTCGCGAAATTCGGGGATGCTGCCGATCGAGCGCACGAACATCGGTAAAATGCCAGTGGCTCGGATATCTCCCATAGTTGTCGGTACAAAAAACCGAGGTTTGAGGGTTTGGGCGAGGCTGAGGGCTTGAGATGGGCCCATGATGATTTGTCCGAGGAATGGGAAGATTTGACCGATGACTGGGGCGATCGCTACGTCTACTCTGTCTATTTTCTGTTTAACTTTTTCTAATGGTGGTAAGTGCGGTTCGTAGTAAAGTGTTTCGCCACTGTTTAAGTCTTTGAGTAAATAGCCGTTTTCTTCTTGTCCGGGCTGGATTTCGGCTCCGGGAACAGCAGTTATTTGTAACTTTTCTTGATAATTAAATTCTTGCCAATTTGCTAAAGATGTGATATTAGTGTAGCCTAAACTGCTGAGGACTTTGGCGGCGCTGGGGGATGCGATCGCAGGAATTGTGCGATCGAGCTTGGACAATGTTGGTCTGTGACAGTGGTCGTCTAAGCCTTGGGAAATTAGTATAAGGTCGATCGGCGGTAATGTGTCGGGAGTGAAGGCGACAGGGGTGTTGTGGTAGGCGGTGAACAGCCAAGGTTGACCGTAAAATACGAGGGGATCGACTAGCCAGGGATCGACGAGGATGGTTTGGCCCGCTAGGTGGAAAATCCAAGAGTTGAGGTCAATTCTGGTGAGTTTCACGGCTGTTTAAAATAATACTTTACAATTTTTTTAATCATAGCAATTTGGTAATAATGGTAATTAATCAAACATCTAAGATTCCGGTGGCTTTGACTGTCGCAGGTTCTGATAGTGGTGGTGGGGCTGGGATTCAGGCAGATTTGCGGACTTTTGCCTTTCACTGCGTCCACGGTACGAGTGCTTTGAGTTGCGTGACGGCTCAAAATACCTTGGGTGTGACGCGGGTTGATGCTTTGTCTGCGGAGGCTGTGGCGGCTCAAATTGAGGCGGTGGTGGGGGATATTGGGGTGGATGCTGTGAAGACTGGGATGCTGCTGAATCGGGAAATTATGGCGGTGGTGGCTTCCCAGGTAGAGAGTTGGAATTTGGGGAATTTGGTTGTTGACCCAGTGATGGTATCACGATCGGGCGATCGATTAATTGATGATGGGGCGATCGCATTTTTGCAGGATATTTTGATACCTTTGGCGGCTGTGGTGACTCCGAATCGGTTTGAGGCTCAAATTTTGAGCGGTTTGGAGATTGATTCTGTCAATGATATGCGATCGGCTGCGGAGAAAATTCACAGTTTGGGGGCGAAGGCGGTTTTGGTGAAAGGCGGCGGGATGAAAGGAGATTTGCGGGGAATTGATGTTTGGTTTGATGGTACGCGGTTGGACGTGTTGAAAACAGAGAATGTGAATACAACGAATACTCACGGGACTGGATGTACTTTGAGTGCTGCGATCGCGGCTAACTTAGCATTAGGTAAAGATTTGTTTACAGCGGTGACATCGGCTAAGAATTATGTTACTACAGCTCTCAAATATGCTTTAGATATTGGAGAAGGTCAAGGGCCAGTGGGTCATTTTTTCCCGCTTTTGGAGAAGACAATATAGAGTCCAAGGCACTGCCGTGTCCCTACGCCAGATTAATTGTAGAGAAGACAATATAGAGGACACGGCAGTGCCGTGTCCCTACGCCAGATTAATTGTAGGGAAACGGCACTGCCGTGTCCTCCGTTTCTTAATTTCTTAATTTTTCCGGCGATAGCGCGATCGCCACCAAATCTTCAATTTTCTTAATATTTGGATCGCCAGCTAAATAACCGATACCTCGGTGTAAATGCAGGCGAAATTGCTTAGCGAGAGTTTCTTTTTCTGTACCTAAGTTATCTTGGTGACAGCGCTGCTTGAGCGCAATTATCAAAATATCTGCCATGTGGCCACCGAAAACATCCCAGCTTAACTCTACGTTGCTGTCGCTGGGAATCGGTACTGGAGATGGTATGCTCGGCTCAGCGAGCGATCGGCAAAACCCCCAGCGACAGAGGATGTTCCACTGGTCGATTTTAGTCGATCGTTTCAATTTTGATAGTTGGTCTTTACCTGTTTGGGAGAGGCGGATGCGATCGACTGGTGGTTCCATGAGCTTACAATTTTTAACCGCAGATGAAGACAGATAAACACAGATTAATGCAGATGATAACATGAGATTGTATCTGTGGTTTAGAAGTTGTGGGCTAAAGTCTAGAATCCGCAATCGACTTGATGCTGATGATTTTGACTTCATCTCCTATTTGTATTATTTTTTCAGATGTTCGATCGAGGACTCGCGTGTTAATATTGAGTTGGGACAAGTGACTTAAAGGCGATCGTCTTGCGGAATGGGGCATTATTTTATTCCGCTTGGCTGTGAATACTTCTTGAAAATTGGGATAAACTTCTTCCCTGAAAGAATTGCGCGTCGATACAATACACTGGCTGGGGTGAGTAGCTTCAAATGTTACTTTCCCTATTTGAAGGCGAACAACCTCATCACTTGCTGCAAATAATTGGTCTTCCCAAAACGGCGGTACGTCTCCAATTTCAATATTAGCTCGCAGGTGCTGTCGCATCTCGTTAACACAAACTCTCGGAAACCAAGATGCAATTTCTGCAATTGTTTCGGTACTGATGATAGTTGGCCCTAGTGCTGCGATATTGTCAGAAAAGCCAGTTATCAAGTTCTCAACTAACTTGATGGGAAAACCGAAGTAGCTAGTCAACCAAGATTCTATTCTGGCGCGTTCTCGATCGATATGAAAAAAATTTTCTTGTTCAGTGCCTTGAATTTTCAGCCCGACGATGTTATTGCTGACATTAAAGGACAAACGCAGAAAACAAGTTCCATTGTGGCGCTGGCTGCTAACAAATTCACCTTGGTCGTCACAGATAGCAAAAGAGCGATCGCCCTTTAAAGCGCCACTAGCAAGTATAGTTGCTTGACTGACCGATATGCCGTCAAGGGATTTGACCGGATAGATATGAATACTGGCAACGTAAGCCATTTCGATTTACTGATCAAAATTATTGCTAATCCCTAATTATAGCTTTTATTTGCTCTTTATATTGGGATATTTTATAATTATTAATGAATCATGATTTTAAATTGGAGAAAGACTGCTTGTAAAGAAACAATAAAAAAAGTTGTCAAAATTTATTGTACATATTATGCTCAGAATGTTTAACGCTTAAATAGAGTTCTAAACCATGACTGACCCAAAAAAAACAGGCAAGATGTCCAGGCGGAGTGCTCTCTTGATGGCAGGTGCAGGGACGCTGGTGGCAACCATTGCACCAGCACTCTTAAAAGTTGAAGCTGCCAATGCAAACACACAGACAACCTCAAACATCACTCCCGACGCGGCACTCAAGAAATTGATGGACGGGAATCGTCGGTACATTGACCAAAAACGCACATTTCCTGACCAAGGCCCATCGCGAGTTTTAGAAGTAGCAAAGGGTCAACATCCGTTTGCGACTATCCTTGGCTGTTCTGATTCACGGGTTCCCCCCGAAATTCTTTTTGACCAAGGATTGGGGGATTTATTTAATATCCGAGTAGCTGGAAACATCCTTAACGATGCTGTTGTCGGCAGTATGGAATATGCCACAGCAGAATTAGGTGTTCCGCTGGTAGTAGTCCTGGGTCACGAACGCTGCGGTGCTGTCAAAGCAGCTTTAGAGGGCAAGCCACTTCCAGGTAAAATTGGCAGTTTGGCGGCGGCGATTAAACCAGCAGTTGATGCCACAAAAGGTCAGCCGGGGGATGCCTTGGATAATGCTGTCAGAGCTCATGTGAAAATGAGCGTAAATCAGTTAAAAAAATCATCGCCGATTATCGCTGAAGCAGTTAAAGCCGGTAAACTTAAAATAGTTGGAGGACGCTACGATTTGGACACTGCTACAGTAGAGATAATTGCTTGATTTTATTGGCGGCATCTTACATTTTTGCCATTTTTATGAACAGGCAAGATGCCTGTTCCACAAACAGGAAATTTGCTCATTTTTATGAACAGGCAAGATGCCTGTTCCACACATAGACAGAGGGAATTTGAGTATTTTTATGAACAGGCAAGATGCCTGTTCCACAAACAGGGAATTTGATTGTGGGGTGGGCATCCTGCCCGCCCATAAAAGCCATAATCTCAGTCACATTAACCCCATTTCTTGCAGTCCCCGGCGCAGGCGTTCTGCTTCAAAAGGACGGCGCTGTTCGTGAAGGACGATCGCCTTTTTGAACTCCGCCAAACTTTCAGGCATTTTACCGATTTTCAGCAGCGCCACGGCTAAATTTTGATGAGCTTCGGCGTGTTCGGGATCGATTTTAATTGCTTGTCGATAATAGGCGATCGCATCTGCTAAATTCCCCGCTGCCTTCAGGGTCAGCCCCAAATTGTAGTGACCGATCGCAAAATAGGGGTCAATTTTTAAAGCGGCTTTGTAGGCTTTTTCGGCACTGGTCAAATCTCCTTCATCTTTGAACAAATTTCCCAAATTATTGTAAGCACCTAACTTGATTGGCGGGAAAATATTGGTATTAATTGCTGCTTGATAGTGTTCCTTGGCTTTCACAAATTGCTGCTGTTGGCGATAAGCAATTCCCAAATGATAGTTGAGTTCATAAACAATAGAATCATCAATGGTGACAGATGTCAAACCTTTAGTTAATAAGTCAATTCCTCGTTGAATCTGTCCGTTTTCTACATATAAAGCGCCTAATTTGCTACAAGCATAAGCATCGCTTGGATAATAGGTGATGTATCGTTCCATTGCAGCTTGAGCTTTTTGGAATTTGTGTTTATTTGCGATCGCATCGGGGTGATAACCAGAGTGCCAAATCGCCACATCCGGGAGAGCGACTATTTTCGACTCCGGTTCCCTCTGCAAAATCTCGGCCACGCTGTCGTCTACCATAGCGTGATAAGGCCGAGAAAAGCGGATGTCGTGGCGATTGCGAAACAAGCGCGACACGAGGGAATAGGGAGATTGAGATGCACCAATTTCTTGACGGATGAGATTGATGAGTAAAGTGCGATCGCCCTGAATGCCCTGCTTAATTAAAGGTACAATCTGTGGTACCAGCACCTCATCGGCATCCAACACTAAAATCCAATCACCCTTGGCGTATTTCAGACACTCATTGCGTGCTGCGGCGAAGTCATCGCACCATTCAAAGTGATAAATCTTCGCTCCGAATTCTCGCGCAATTTCACAAGTGCGATCGCCCGAACCCGTATCCAGCACCACCATTTCGTCAACAACATCCTTAACACTAGCCAAAGTCCGTGGGAGTGTTGCTTCTTCATTCTTGACAATCATGCACAAAGTTAGATTCATCTGGCGCAACTTTTCCTATTTTTAATAATAATTAATCACTAATTTTTGATGCTGTAGGTTGGGTTGAGCGATAGTGAAACCCAACATTCAATGAATGATATCAAATCCGGTAGCATCGGAATTATTATTCGCCGAAATTAGGACACGGCAATGCCGTGTCCCTACCCAAAATAATATTGTAGGGACACGGCATTGCCGTCTCCGAACTATCATCTCGTACAACCGGAATTGATATGAGTGTTGGGTTTCGTTCCTCAACCCAACCTACAGCTACAGCTATAGATTTTACCACTTTAGGTTCCTCCCTATGATAGAGACAATCAATGAATATCTGTTGTTATTGTAAGAACATAAGACAAGGAACAAAACAGTTTAGGATTCAGGAGAAAAGAAATGGGTATTATTGCTTGGATTGTTTTAGGACTGATTGCCGGCGCGATCGCTAAAGCTATTTATCCCGGACAACAAGGGGGCGGTTTCCTCGCTACAACAGGTTTAGGAATTGTGGGAGCGCTAGTGGGAGGTTATTTAGGTCAAGTCTTTGTAGGAACTAGCGCCGGGGCTTCCTTTGGTGCATTAACCCTACCTAGCATTGCTTTTGCTGTCATCGGTGCGATCGTTGTACTTTTCATCTGGGGATTATTAACTCAGCGTGCTGTGTAATAAATATTGTGAATTTAGAGTCTATCAATTGAACAATCCTCCAGGCAGAATACTGGAGGATTGTTGTTTGAATAAATGACTTTTAGAGAACCGCTATACTAAGCTGTTCTCCATTTAAACCAGTAGGGTGCGTCAGCTACAACCCTTACGCTGAAACGGAAAACCTGGTACGGGCGAATGGCCATTCGCCCCTACGCACCGACAGCGTTTGAGTTTAAATGCCGAACCGCTATACTAATCAATCAATCCGCCAATTGAAAGGCATACGAACATAAACTCCCTGGGGATCGTTCATCGACTTCACCACAGCTAATTCCTCTTGCATTTTCTTAACTTCTGCCGTTAGCGGGTCTAGTTTGACTGCTGCTTTAGAAGCGCGGACACCTGAAAGTTTTTCCAAAAGGCGTTCCTCCAAACTGCGGCGTTTTGGATACTCTTCCAATTGCCAATCATTGCCTAGTTTAGCTTGCTTTGCCGCTTCTTTGACAGCATCTTGAAGACCGCCAATTTCATCGACTAAACCCAACTCCTTGGCCGCCGCACCAGACCATACTCTGCCTTGAGCGATTTCTAGTACCTGATCTTTCGGCAATTTACGGGAGTCGGCGACTTTGGTAATAAATCGATCGTAAATGCGATCGACTACCTTCTGAATATTCGCCAATTCTTGAGGAGTTTTCGCGCGAGAAATCGTGTTAATATCGGCAAAGCGGGTGGTTTTCACCACGTCCCAAGTCAGCCCGTTATTGGCTGCCAACTTTTCGACGTTGGGTAGTATTCCAAAAACGCCGATCGAACCAGTAATCGTATTCGATTCAGCAAATATTTTCCGAGAACCCATCGAAATCCAATAGCCACCGGAAGCTGCTAAATTACCCATTGAAACGATAACGGGCTTTTTCTTAGCCGTCAGCACGACTTCTCGCCCGATGACTTCCGATGCCGTTACGCTGCCGCCGGGACTGTTGACGCGCAAAACTACGGCTTTTACATCGTCATCTTCTCGGATTTTCCGCAATTCTTCAGCGATGCGATCGCCTCCTACTTGACTCACTCCCCCTTCGCCGTCTACAATTTCTCCCTCAGCATAAAGTACAGCCACTTGCTTGTTCTTGTCACCGCGATTTGAGTTTTTATTCTCAGCAATTCTCGCGTAATTTTTCAGACTAATTTGTTTGAAAGATTTGTCTTCTGCATCGGTTCCAGTTAGTTTCTTAAGTTCGGTGACAATTTCGTCAAAGTAGACAACTTTATCAACTAACTTGCTTTTGAGAGCCTCCTCAGCCATCAAGGTTCCACCATTATCGGCGATCGCCTGCAATTGTGGAACAGTCAATTTGCGGTTTGGCCCGATAGTTGTCAGATATTGGCCCCAAATATCTCCCAGCAACTTTTGAGTTTGCTGACGATTTTCTGGACTCATTTTCTTTAGCAAAAACGGTTCTACGGCTGACTTGTATTTGCCAACGCGAGTAACTTGCACTCCAACGCCATATTTTTCTAAAGCGCCCGCTAAAAACATTGTCTGACTGCTAAAACCGTTGATTTCCACAGAACCGAAGGGATTCATAGCAATTGTATTTGCAACGGAACCGAGGTAATATTCTCGTTCATTCCAATCCATTTCGTAAGCAAAGATTGGTTTTTTGGTATCTCGAAAACGCTGCAATGCCGATCGCACTTCTTTGAGATTTGCAAACCCACTACCACCGGAATCAGAATTACCTTCGAGATAAATACCAACGATTTTCGGATCTTTTTCCGCAGATGCGATCGCATCTAAAACACTTCGCAGTGTCACTGTATCGGCACCCTCATCAGAAAGCACTTCTTCAATCGCTGCCCCCGTGCTGCGACTGGGTTTGCTATCAGTGATGTTGAGAGAAAGATCTAATACTAATACAGACTTATCTTTAACTTGCGGCCCCGAATCTTTAGACGACGACGCAGCCATAGCAATTAGAATTACGAGTCCTCCCAATCCTATGCTACCGATCAAAACTAATCCTAGCAGGCTTCCCAACAAACTTGCAAACGTATATTTTAGGAAATCTTTCATTTAATTAATTGGTAATTGGGCATGGGGAATTGGGCATGGGGCATTGGGCATTGGGCATTGGGCATTGGGCATTGGTTATTAGTTATTGGTAATAACTCAGAAATAACAACTAACAAATAACCGTTGCCAACAGTCAACAGTTAACATCCTTCTATCTTAACCTTTCCAAAACCCCAGAATGTTTTAATTCATCCAGATTAGCGCAGCCGGTGCAAAACATCACTGTGGCAATCTCTGCAATCAAAACCTCAACTAGGAGCTCTAAAGCTGATTCAGATTCCGCTGCTGCTTGCAAAAATGGGCGCGCCAGCCCCGCCATATCTGCACCCAGGGCGATCGCCTTCGCTGCATCCAACCCATGCTGCAAGCCTCCAGAAGCAATCAGAGGAACATCCGGCGCTGCGGCGCGGGTACTGACAATACACTCGGCTGTCGGTATTCCCCAGTCAGCAAAGGTTGCGCCCAGCCTGCGCTGTTTACCATCTTTAGCACGCTCTCCTTCTATTTTTGCCCAAGAAGTGCCTCCAGCTCCGGCAATGTCGATCGCGCTCACTCCTGCTGCGATCAATTTTTTTGCCATCTTTCCTGAAATACCGTTACCAACTTCTTTAGCAATGACTGGTACTGGCAATTTTTCGCACAATTTGGCAATTTTATCAAGGAGTCCTTTAAAGTTAGTATCACCTTCAGTTTGAACGCACTCTTGCAGAGGATTGAGGTGCAAAATCAGGGCATCTGCTTCCAGAAGATCCACAATTTTTTGGCACTGTTCCAAACCATAATTATAGTTTAACTGAACTGCTCCGATGTTAGCAAATAATAGAATATCAGGAGCGCGGCGACGGACGGCAAATGTATCGGCGAGTTGAGGATTTTCGACGGCGATGCGCTGGGAACCGACACCCATTGCAATTTTGTATTTTTGAGCGACATCGGCTAGGCGATAGTTGATAGTCTGGGCTAATTCAGTGCCGCCAGTCATGGAGGAAATTAGCAGGGGTGCAGCTAACTTTTTTCCCAGAAATGTTGAGGTTAAATCGATTTCAGTGCGATCGAGTTCTGGCAAACAGCAGTGATCAAAACGGTAGTGTTCAAGTCCGCTGGTAGTCTCATGAAATTGGACATCTTCTTCGATGCAGAGCCGTAGGTGGTCTGCTTTGCGGGTTTCGATAGGCGAGGGTGGGATTAGCGGCGAGTTCACAGTGGCAATTTGGGGAAATAATTGTGAATTGAGAATGTGGAAATTTGGGAATTAAGTAATAGAATAGATATTGATCAGACAATTGAAAAATCAATCGCAGGGAGAAAGCATGAAAGTAAAAGCAGCAGTTGCTTACAGTGCAGGCAAACCTTTGAGCATTGAGATGGTTGATCTTGCGGGGCCACAAGCCGGAGAAGTGCTAGTGGAAATCAAAGCCACGGGCGTTTGCCATACCGACGCTTACACTCTTTCCGGGGCAGATCCCGAAGGTTTGTTTCCGGCTATTCTAGGCCACGAGGGAGCTGGGATTGTCGCAGAAATAGGAGCGGGAGTTACTAGCGTCAAAGTAGGCGATCGGGTAATTCCACTTTACATTCCAGAGTGCCGCAACTGCGAATATTGTTTGAGCCGGAAAACGAATCTCTGTCAAGCAATTCGACTTACTCAAGGACAAGGCGTAATGCCAGACGGCACAAGTAGGTTTTCCATAGACGGGCAGAAGATTCATCATTACATGGGAACTTCCACCTTTGCCAATTATACAGTATTACCAGAAATTGCGGTAGCAAAAATTCGTGACGATGCTCCCTTTGACAAAGTTTGTTTGATTGGTTGCGGAGTAACAACTGGCATCGGCGCTGTCATCAATACCGCAAAAGTAGAACCAGGTTCTAATGTCGTAGTTTTCGGATTAGGCGGCGTGGGTTTGAATGTAATTCAAGCAGCCCGACTGGTGGGAGCTAATATGATCGTTGGCGTAGATTTGAATTCTGAAAAGCGACAAATGGCGGAAAAATTCGGCATGACTCACTTTGTAAATCCCAGCGAAATCGAGGGAGACTTAGTTGCTTACTTGGTAGATTTAACCAAAGGTGGAGCCGATTACACTTTTGAATGTATCGGCAACATTAATGTGATGCGTCAAGCATTGGAATGCTGCCACAAAGGTTGGGGAGTCAGCGTCATTGTCGGAGTAGCCGGAGCCGGCCAAGAAATCAGTACCCGTCCGTTTCAGTTAGTAACTGGCAGAGTTTGGAAAGGTACAGCTTTTGGCGGAGCAAAAGGCAGAACTGATGTCCCAAAAATTGTAGATTGGTACATGGATGGTAAAATCAACATCGACAGTTTAGTATCTCAAGTAATGCCGATTGAGCAAATTAATCAAGCCTTTGATGCCATGCACAAAGGCGAAGTAATTCGCACAGTTTTGACATTTTGAAGTTATTGGTTATTGGTTATTGGGAATGGGGCATTGGGCATCGGGCATCGGGATTTGGGTATAGGGTATGGGGNATTGGTTATTGGTTATTGGTTATTTGACAGCAACCAATGCCCCATACCCTATACCCAAATCCCGATGCCCGATGCCCAATGCCCCATTCCCAATTACCATGTCCAAATCCCTAAAACTCCACCAAGAATATAAAAGCTTCGGTGGCAAACTTGGCTATTATAGCCATCAATCATCCGCCTGCAACAGCGAAATGAAATTCGCCGTTTACCAACCACCACAAGCTCAATATCAACCCGTACCAATCCTCTATTTTCTATCAGGATTAACCTGCACAGAAGAAAACTTCATGGCCAAAGCCGGAGCCCAGCAATTTGCAGCAAAATATGGATTAATGCTAGTTGCGCCTGATACTAGCCCGCGAAATACTGGCATTCCCGGCGCAGACGACAATTGGGATTTGGGAAGTGGCGCAGGTTTTTATATTGATGCGACAGCAGCACCTTGGAATGCTCACTATCAGATGTACAGTTATGTTGTCGATGAATTACCTGAATTAATAGCTAAAAACTTTCCAGTTATACCGGAAAAACAGGGAATTTTCGGTCATTCGATGGGCGGACATGGGGCTTTAATTTGTGCATTAAAAAATGGCGTGAAGCGAAGCTATCCCGAAGGGAATCGCTATCTTTCAGTTTCCGCTTTTGCGCCTATTTGCGCGCCCATGCACAGCCCTTGGGGACAAAAAATATTCAGCCACTATCTCGGTGACAATCGAGAGGATTGGCGCGCTTGGGATGCTAGTGAATTAGTGCTGCAATCGCAATATAATCGTCCGATTTTAATTGATTGTGGCACGGCGGATTCGTATCTAGCTGACGGGCAATTGTTGCCGGAAGTGTTCTCGGAGGCTTGTGCAAAAACGGGACTGCCACTAACTTTGAGAATGCAGGAAGGTTACGATCACAGCTATTATTTTGTCGCAAGTTTTATGGAAGATCATATTCAGCATCATGCGGCTATTTTGTGCGGGTAGTTATGTCAAATCCGGTGAAATTGGATGCTAGAAGTAGGGTGCGTCAGTTAGAGTTGTTTTCGCCAAAAACCAACAATTTCTCCACTGACGCACCCCCGGATAAATGGTGCGTCAGAATTAAACTTTCTGTGCTTTTTGAGAAGCTGACAACTGACGCACCCTACTAATAGCTAATAGGTATTCCCACTCAATTCAGACTAATCGGAAATACCCAATCTTTGTACTTGCTATCGCGATTTTCGATAATTCCTGTCAGTTTTTCTAAGAGCTTTTCGGTGATGGGTCGCTCTTTTGGTAAATGATAGTTTTCGATGCGGTTAATTGGGGTAATTTTAGCTGCTGTGCCGCACAGAAAAATCTCGTCAGCAATCAACAATTCTGATTTGTCAACTGGTCTTTCGATGATTTCAATTCCTAAGTCTTTGGCGATAGTCATCACGCTGTCTCTGGTGATTCCTTCGAGAATATCTTGCTCGAAACCTGGTGTCACTAATTTACCGTTTCTGGCAACAAATATGTTCATTCCTGAAGCTTCGCTGACTTTTCCTTGACTATTCATCATAATAGCTTCATCGAAGCCGGATTGTACTGCTTCTGTTTTGGCTAAGGCTGAGGTAATGTAAGCGCCGCTAATTTTTCCTCTCAAGGGTAAACTGCGGTCTTCTTGGCGGTACCAGGAACTAATTCTACAGTTGACTCCTTCCTTGGGTAAGTAGTCTGATAGTTCTAATCCGTAGACAAAAAAGTCTGTTTCTACGTTGTGGAGTCGGGGGGCGATTCCCAAACTTGAGGTGTAGATAAATGGGCGGATATAAAAAGATTGGGTGGGCTGATTTTTCTTGACAAAATCAACGATTACTGATTGAATTTTGTCGGCGGCCAAATCGCATTGCAGGAAGCTGGCACTTTGGCTTAGTCTTTGACAGTGGCGGTCTAATCTAAATAGTAAGATGCGATCGCGATTTTCGGGGTCGGGAATTCCGCGCAACCCGCCCAAGACTCCGGTTCCGTAGTGCAGTGCGTGGGTGGCTATGGAGATTTTGGCGTCGGTAAATGGGAGGAATTGATTTTGAAAGTAGGCAATTGGTAGAAAACTATCCATGATTCAAGCTAGCGATGAGTTGTGCAGTCCGCGAGGAAAGGTGAATTTGGTTATATTACCATAATTTATAGCAGAAGGAAGAAGGAAGAAGGAAGAAGATCGATGTGAAGATGCAATAAAATCAATGGTTTCAACAATTTATCATGTCCTAACCGCCAAGACTGAGCTTGTTTTCGCCAGGATTAAAAATGATCTAAATTGTAGTCATTTTGGTTGATAATTGTTTTGGGAAAGATTGAATTCAATTACAAATCAAAAGTAACAAAGAGGCAGCTATGGCGCGTAAATGTTTTATCATTGAAATGGGGATGGGTATTGACCAGCATGGACAAGAACCGACTGTGGCGGCGGCTAGGGCTGTCCGAAATGCGATCGCAAATAATGCTTTACTCGGTGTCTGGGAAGTGGCGGGTTTGACTGACCCAAATCAAATGATTGTGGAGGTAAAGGTGGCTGTTCCTTACCCGGAACAGGTGCGAGGGGATGAGGTTTTGGCTGTGTTGCCTTTTGGCGAAAAAACTCTGATTGTTGAGCAAGGTGGGATGGTTGTGGCTGGAAGGGCGATCGCCTCTCTGAATGATAAAAATGATGAAATGTTGATTGCGGTGGCTGCGGTGACAGTTTTTGTGGACACTCAAGACTAATTTTCGACTGTTTGAATGGATGGGTGAAGTGCGAAGTGCGATCGCGCTAACCCCGATCTAGTAAAACAATTTAAACAAACACAAGTATACATATATAAAATCATGCTAAGAGAAGTTAGAATAGAAAATTACAAATCGATTCACAAGCTGAAACTGGAGTTAGGACGAGTCACCGTGTTGATTGGTGAGAATGGTTGCGGCAAGAGTAATATCTTAGAGGCGATCGCCTTGGCTTCTGCGGCGGCTGATGATAAACTGGATAATGAGTTTCTCGCATCTAGGGGCATTAGGGTGACAGAACCTCAATTAATGCGATCGGCTTTTGAAAAAGATAATTCTGTACGAGATATAAAACTCTCCTTATTCGGACAAAATAGCCAAGAATTTAGTTTTGTACTCCACAATGACAATCAGCCCTATTCTCAGTGGCTAAACAGAGAAGCAGACAAGAGATTTATTCTTAAGTTTAGAGATTATTTAAATACATTTAACGGTGATAAAGAAGAATTAATCAAAAGTTTTCTGGATGACGATCAAATCTTTATTAATATTTTTAATGCACCAATTAACAAGCTAATTGATTCAGTAAAACTACACAATTTTTTGATTTATTCTCCAGAGAATTACTCTTTGCGGATATTTGAACGAGAAGATCAAATTCAACCGCTAGGGATTTACGGTGAAGGCTTATTTAAGCTATTACAAGTTTTGAGTTTAGAAGAAAATCAGGAAAAACTTACAGAAATTAAGGCTTTACTTCGGTTAATAGATTGGTTTAAAGATTTTGAAATTCCTCACACCTCTAGCGATTTTGAATACAACCTTCAAATTGCCGACAGGTACTTAGACTCAGATTTAAGTTACTTTGACCAAAGAAGCTCGAATGAAGGCTTTTTGTTTTTACTTTTTTACTTTACCTTGTTCATCAGCGAACTCACGCCTAATTTTTTTGCAATTGATAACATTGATGCTTCTCTAAACCCCAGATTATGCCGCCGATTAATCGAAGAATTAGTCGAACTAGCAAAAAAGAACGATAAACAAGTCATCTTGACAACTCACAACCCGGCAGTTTTGGATGGTTTGGATTTAGATGATGATGAACAGCGGCTGTTTGTGATTTCCCGTAACCAATTAGGTTATACTAAAGCTAGACGTATTCTCAACCCCGAACCTTTGGATGGACAAGAACCTGTAGATTTATCAGAGGCATTTTTGAGAGGCTATATCGGCGGACTTCCTAAGAATTTTTAATATGATTAGTTTTGGATTGATTACAGAGGGACTTACTGACCAAATTGTAATTGAGAATATTTTAGCTGGATTTTTTAATAGTCCAAATATAGAGGTAACACCTCTTCAGCCAAAAAGAAATAAAGACAATCAGAATAAGTCCCAATACGGTGGTTGGACTCTAGTGTTTGATTATTGTCATTCAAAAAAGTTTCAAGAATCATTTCGCTTTCTTGACTATATCATTATTCAAATAGATACTGATGTTTCAGAAGATTATAATATCGCTCATCAAGATGAAAACGGTGAGTTTACTCCCCAGCAGTTAATTGCAAAAGTTATTGAAAAGTTTAGAAGTGCGATTGGTGAGGATTTTTACAACACAAATCAACAGAAAATCCTGTTTGCAATCTCTGTACATTCTCTTGAGTGTTGGTTGCTGCCCCTGTATTATACAGACAAGAAGAAACAAGCTAAAGTTAAGAACTGCCTCGATACTTTAAACCTGCCACTTGCGAAAAAACACAAATTTACGATCGACCCTAATGCTAAAAATCCTGAATATTATCGAGAGATTTCAAAACAATATAGCAAGCAGAAAGTTTTGATGAAGCATTATGCAGAAAATCCCAGTTTAAAAATTTTTATAGAAGAGATTCAAAGCAGAGACATTAAGATTGGTGATGAAGAGGATTGGTAATGCAGCAGGTTGTTATGTCATATAATAGAAAGATAGTTATCGGAGATTACCATGCAAGCATACAAACTTAGAGGTAAAATCGATGCAACTGGCAAGTTGGTAGTTGGGGAACCCGTGAATATGCCACCGGGAGATGTTGAAATCATCGTCTTACAGCTAGCTGACACGGTAGTTAAACAAGCCAGCAGTTCAGAAAGTGCGATCGAACCTGAAACACCTAAAAAAAAGTTTAACACTACGGTAAAAGCATTTCAAGGTTTATTCGAGCGAGATACTGTACCGGAACCGCTGGATTTTGACGATCCAGACAAACAAGCAAAATGGGAATATTTAAAGGAGAAACATAACCTGTGAAAGTCTTGATAGACACCAATATAATAGTAGATGTTGCGCTGAATAGAGAACCTTTCTTTGCGGAAAGCGATCGCATTTTACGCTTTGTTGAAGAAGGCAAAATTCAAGGTTATGCTTCAGCTTCAACTTTTAGTGACCTTTACTATATCATTCGTCGAGACAAAGGTCGCGATTGGACACTTGATTTTTTGAGGCAGTTAGCTACATTTTGTCAAGTAGCAGCAGTAGATGATTCCATTATCTCAATGGCACTAGCCTGCAACTTCAAGGATTTTGAAGATGCAATTCAGTACAGCACTGCTGTAATCAATAGAGTTGATGCCATTGTCACCCGCAACCCGCGAGATTTTCCGGTAACAACTCCTAGTATTGTAACTCCAAATCAATTAATTCAAGAAATAACCAATTCTCCCTAAATTTCTCAAAATGCTAAACTTCCGATTCCAATTCGGTGACACGCACCTGCACCGGCAACTCTACAGAATTCAATTCAGATGACTCTAATAATCCTGTCGCTTCTTCCTCAGCACTGGCTTCGCGGTGTCGTACTTTTTGCAATTTCTGGGTCAAAGTATCCCGCTGATTAATCAAATAAATGCTCACCAAAGTTAACCCAACTCCCATCGATTGCAGCGGATTCAGGACTTCACCCAAAAACAAATTGCCGAACAATAAGGCAAAAACTGGTGTTAAAAATGTTAAAGAACTTAAACTGGTGAGACTGCCGCTTGAAGCAAAGTAAAAGAACAAACCGTAGGCGATCGCACTTCCGAACACTGTAGAATAACCTAACGCCATCCAACCCGAAAAATCGATATTGACAAACTGGTCAGACTCTGTTGCAGCCGAAATTCCCAACAAGGGCAAACCACCCAAAATCATGTGCCAACCAGTCGCCACCACTGGGTCAACATAACGGCAAACCCAGCGCACCAAAACCGTACCCACAGCCATCGACAAAGCCGCCAACAGCATCAGCCATTCTCCACCCTCAAACAACTGTCCGACATCAGCAGAAACCTGGACATTTTCAGGATGAAACAGTCCCAAAATCCAGCTATCGGGCAACCCAATTAAACTAATCCCAATCACGCCAATAACTAATCCCAACCAGCCCCAAAAACCGATTTTCTCTTGAAACAGCCACAAACACAATATCGCCACAGCTAGCGGCTGAGAGTCAATCATCACCGAACCCAAACCCGCCCCGGTTCTGGCCAAACCTTCTGCTAAAAAGCCTTGAAACAAAGTGCCGTCAACTAGCGCAAACAGCGAAATCCACAGCCAAGCTTTCCAACTCTGTGGCTGTGCTTTTCCCATGAATGCGGCCGCGATGAGCACCAACACGCCAGCCGGCATCAAACGCACGACAGCCACAAACAGCGGAGTCGTGTGGGGCATGACTCCTTTCATCGCTACCATCGCGGTTCCCCACAGGAAAAACGGCGCAATTAGTAACAGCGGCGCGAAGGGCAGTTTGGAATCGGTAAGTTTTAGCTGCATGGGGAGGGCTCCAGATGGTTGATGAGAGTGGCTTGCGCGGGATGATGTAGTTTTGTTAAGCGATTTTTACAATTATATATTGATGTTGGATTAAGTGCGATCGAACCTGTGGGAGAGGGGAGAGTGGGAGAGTGGGAGAGTGGGAGAGTGGGAGAGGAGGCTATCAATGCCCAATGCCCGATGCCCAA
>NZ_NXIB02000066.1 GCF_002412335.2 Tychonema bourrellyi FEM_GT703 | reverse complement strand
CCCCCTCTCCCCCTCTCCCCATCAACCGAGAATGAAACAGCCCTGGGGGTGATGGGGTAATGGGGTATTGATGTTGATTAAACTGCATTTTTAAAACAGACTGATTTTGCAGAGTACAAGACATTCTGAATAACTTCTTCAGCAATAGTTGTCACTACATTGACACTGACACTATTTCCGATTTGATGATAGGCTTTATCATCATTGGAATGCAGAATAAAACTATCTGGAAAACCTTGTAAACGCGCGGCTTCACGGGGAGTAATTCTGCGAACTCGGTGATTATGATAAACTCCTAATCTATTGGCATCGCTAGCAACAACTGTGACAGAAATCTTAGCTGGATCAAGAAACTTATACACTTCAAAAGAAAAGTTTCCTGATACAGGTTTGTAAAGTTGATTATTCCGTTGCAGATACTTTTTTGTCACCAGGGAGTCCAGAATTTCAGTGAGATTGGGATGATCAAAAAAAGTAGCTATTTGCTCTTTAGTTAAAAGCTTCCCATCTTGGTGATGTCCAAATTCTTTATTGCGCCTTTTCAATATAAAAAGATTCATCAATTCAATTTCGTCTAAACTACACTCGCCTCGCAAACCCAATTCCCAAGAATGAATGGAATTGCCGCCACGATAGTCGATTAGCCGCATTCCGTGTAAGCGATTGAGATCCTGATTAACGATTTGTTTCAAAGCCTGGACAAATCCTGGCGAACAATCATATTTTGGATCTGGATTATCTTCTAAAATATCTGCAACTGTGACAGGTTGACTTAAGGGATAAAATAATAATAGTTGTTGATGGTTAGAAGAATGGGAATCTTTTGGCCCTAAATCAGAAATTAAGTTAAATTTTGGAACAGCATTTAAAATTCCTACTAGGTAAACTCGGACGCGGTTCTGAGGTAAACTAAAGTTAGAGCTGTTGAGTACAAAGTAATCGAAGCTATAACCTCGATCGGTCATTTCGCCTTTGATAGTTTCTAGGGTTTGTCCGCTGTCATGGGAGACAAGTCCTCGCACGTTCTCGAAAATAAATGCTTGAGGTTTGAAAGTGTCAATCAGTCGCACAATCTCGAAAAATAGCGTGCCTCTGGTGTCTCCAAAGCCTGCTTTCTTGCCTGCGTAGGAGAAAGATTGGCAAGGAAATCCGGCTAGTAATATTTGATGTTCTGGGAGTTGGTCAATTAGTCGGATGTCGCCTGAAGGTGTGTCGCAAAAATTGGTTTTGTACACTAATTGAGCGTCGGGATTGATTTCGCTACTTAATACGCATTCTGTTTGCAGATTCAAGGAACTAGCGGCAGATTCAAAGGCTAATCTCATGCCGCCTATTCCTGAGAATAAGTCAATGAAACGGATTTTTTGCATGGCGATTAAGCGGGCAGTCAAAACTGATATGTTATACCAAATCTGATGGCATCGGAATGATTAAACCGCGAAGACACAAAGAGCGCGAAGGAAGAACAGCATTTTCTTCTTTCTCTTGCTTCGCGTTCTTCGCGCCTTCGCGGTTCATTTAATCTTACGATCGATTAGCCATCCACTTTTGCAGATCCTTAATCGTAAAAACCGCCTCAAAATCCAAGCCAACAGAGTGATAAAACTGGGCCCCACCTTGCTCTCGATCGATCAGAGACAAAATGCGATCGACCTGATAACCCGCACCCCGCAGCCTTTCCACCGCCTGCATCGCCGACTTACCCGTCGTCACCACATCCTCCAAAACCACCACATTCGCGCCCTCAGACAGCGTTGGCCCCTCAATATACGCCATTGTTCCATGTCCTTTGGCTTCCTTTCTGACAATTAAAGCTGGTATCGGTCGATCGCCCAAAGCCGAAACCACACTCACCGCAGTTACAATTGGATCAGCACCCAAAGTCAAACCAGCCACAGCGTCCACATCCGCCGCCAGCATCGACAACAGCAACTTCCCCGTCGCCAAAGCACCTTCAGGATGCAGCGTCACTGGTTTGCAGTTAATGTAATAGGAACTTTTTTGTCCCGAAGACAACACAAAATCTCCCTCACGATAGGCAAATTCGCACAACAAGTCCAAAAGTCGATCGCGCAACACCTTCAAATCCTCAGCATTCATAACTTAGACCTTGTACAAAACAAAAATAATCTGCCAATAATCAGTCTATATTGGAAGCGGAATTAATCTAGAAGCTTAAAATCATGGGTCAAAACTTAAAAAACCTGAGTAGTGTATTGATAATTGCGATCGCATCTGCCACATTAGCATCCGTCAAACCAGCTCAAGCAGAACCTATTAGATTACAGCCCCTTGCCGACAGCTTCAACCGCCAATTCTTTCAAAGTTCAGGAGACTTTTACCACAACGTCAGCCTACAAGGTTACTTTGGCGACTATTTAGGCATCGGTTCCCCCAGTGGCGTAGTTGCCTTTCCCGAAAAAGAAATCGAACGGGATGCTAGCCGCGTCAACGGTTTTTACCGACAAACTATGCAGCGCCAAGTTTCCAGCGATCCGATTCTCCGCGTCCCAGATGCAGCCAATCCCTTCGATTCCTCTGTCATGGCACTACCTCCCGCTTGCCAATTCGCACCCCAGCCCAGTGGCTGTTTCCCCACCGCTACCGGAGCGACAGAGCCCTTTGTAGATCAACAACAGCCACAGACTGCTCCCGGCCCGGTTAGAGGACTTTATCGAGTATCACCGACTGGCCAAAATTAATTGCTGAGGATTGACAAAAAGCCTGTTAGAACCCCGACTTTTTTAAGAAGTCGGAGTTCTAAGTATCTGACCAAAAATTTCAAAGGTGGTACAAGCCCCCGAATTTATCCGTGGAATCAATTCAAAATCTAAAATCTCAAATCGATTGACTCCCAATTTAGGTTTTCTTCTTAGGATTGCAGATTAAATAACCTGTGTAGGTTGGGTTGAGGGACGAAACCCAACATTCCCAGGGCGTTGGGTTTCGTCCCTCAACCCAACCTACGGAAGTCAATGTTATTTAATTCTCAATCATTAGGAACTTTTAACACTTTATCCGCAGCCATCTTATCAACAATTAAGTCACTGATAATTTGAGCGCCGTGGGAGGTGAAGTGCAAACCATCATTAACTTTTACATAGCCTCGCTTCCCAGATTTGTCAGCAACTACAGGAGTAAATTGACCACCTTCAGCAAAAGTTTCCCAAGTTGAAATAAATTGAATTCTACCTGAAATTTTACTCGCTTTTTTATAGATATCGTTCATAATTGGAAATTGATTGAGATAGAAAGACTTATTAGATATTGATTGACCAACCCAGTACACTTTTTGCACCGAGGAATATTTCAATAATTCTGCATATTTATTAACTCTTTCTTGATAAGCTTTTTGCCATTCTTTAGTCATAATTGCTCGATATTTACCTTGGTAATCATTGATATCTTGGGTGTCATTTCCTCCAAATAATACTATGATTACATCTGGTTGATAATCATTAATTAGTTCGCGGGTTCTGGCATACCAATCATAATAATCTATCCTATTTAATCCGCTAGATACTTTGTAATCAAGCTTTGTATCAGTGATCTTGTACTTTTCCTTCAGTGTGTACTGGAGTTGAGTTCCTAAGTCGAGCATTACGGAATCTCCAACAAATAAAAATTTGCGGTAAGGTCTAGTCAACTTGGGTTTGGCTGCGATTGTTTTTTTAGCTGGTTTTACAGTTGCTTTTTTTGCTTTAATGGCTGGTTTTTGTTCGGTTTTGGCTGATTTAGATGGGGTTTTATCAAAATCAATATCTTTGATTTTGCTCCAAAAATCTTGTTCTGATTTCCTAAAAACGTCCATTTCAATCTGTCGTGCTGCTTGCTTAATTTCAGGACTTGCGAAAGGAGTTGAGGAAAAACTTTTCAGAAATAAGGATAAGTTGGTAAATATTAAAGTTAGAATTACAGAAGTAGCGATTAGCAGAATTTCCTGGTCTCTCATATTTCTTAGAAATTAAAGTAGATAAAAGGCGGGACGGTACTCGGCCCTAGCATCAAAATAGCATACACGAACAGGGAAACTAAGACAACCCGAAAAAATATGTTTTTTAAGGAAAATATGATTTGTAATATTTGGGAAATCCGATCGCCCCAGAAGTTGATCGCGCCGATGACTGCAATTACTAAGTACAATTGCCAAAAGTTAAATTGAAAAGTCTTGACTGAAGAATGGACAATTCCTTGAAACAAATGCACGGCTGTTTCCCAGTTGGGAGTGCCGAAAAATACCCAGCTACCAGTGACAAAACTAAAGGTGAAAAACCAACTCAAAAATCGGGCTGTTTTCGGATACAAATAATCTAATTTGAAGTGGATAGCTTGGGGGATATCTCTGCATAAATGGGTGATAACTAATCCTAAACCATGAATTCCTCCCCAGACAATAAAGTTTAAACCAGCACCGTGCCAAAATCCGCCGATCGCCATTGTGCAGCATAAATTCACGTATTTTCTCAATTTGCCGTGCTTATTGCCACCTAACGGGATGTAAACGTAATCTCTCAGCCACTCGGAAAGACTGATGTGCCACCTTTTCCAAAACTCTTGGAGGCTTAAGGATTGGTAAGGCATATTAAAATTGACAATGGGTTTGAAGCCTAGCAAGCAGGAGATACCATTGGCCAAATCTGAGTAGCCGCTGAAATCCACGTAAATCAAACAAGAATAGGAAATTACGGCGAGGATTAAATCGATGCTACTATACTGTTGGGGGACTTTGAATGGCAGTTGAGTGAAGTTAAATAAGAAACTGGATAAAGTATATTTTTTGAATAGTCCCGACAAAATCAAAACTATAACTTCTTCGATTTGATAGTCGTATTTTTGGGATGAATTTAGTTGGGAGTAAAATTCTGGAGCTCGCGATATCGGCCCGGAGGCAATTTGGGGAAAGTAGGTGATGTAGGTGGCGTAGTCTATGAATTTTGGACAGGAGAGTTTTTTCTGGTAGCAGTCGATTAAATGGGAAATCATTCTAAATGTGTAGAATGACACGCCGACGGGGACGAGAATTTGCAAGACTTGGAAGCTGGCGGGAATTTTGAGCTGGTTGAGTACGTCAAATAGAGAAGTTACGAAAAAGTTGCAATATTTGAAGATGCCGAGGTTGGCTATGTTGAAAATTATGCCGGATATTAAAGCAAGTTTTTTATATTTTCCGTTGCAAACAGCCCGAAGAATGATATAATTGTACGCAGTACCCAAAACTAGGAGCAGGAGAAAGTCGAAACTCCAAAAGGAATAAAATAATAAGCTGGAAAGTAGGAGAACAATTTTATATAAATTGACTTGGTGTTTTAAAGACAGGATGGCACTAAAGATAATCAGAAAAAAAACTAAAAATTGGTAGGTGGGAAATAGCATGAGTCTCAGCAGATAAGAAATTGGATGATAGTGATATCTTCAAAAAGCCGAACAACCTATTTATAATAATTAAAATCCCTGTGATTACGAGGAACCAAAGTGCAGCCAACAGACCCTAGCAAATTTACCGATGAAGCCTGGGAATCCATTGTCAAATCCCAGGATGTAGCCCGCCGCTTTGCTAATCAGCAGCTAGAGGTTGAACATTTGGCGATCGCCATTCTAGAACAGCTTGGCTTAGCAAACACCATTCTCAGCTTGGCTGGCATAGATGTCGTCCGCTTTGCCCAACAGTTGGAAGCCTTTGCCAAACGACAGCCCAGAGTTACCAACGCTGACCAACTATACCTCGGTCGCGGCTTAGATGTGATGTTAGATGTTGCCGAGGCCACCAGAGTGACTTGGCAAGATAATTTTATCGCCGTTGAACATTTATTAATTGGCTTAGTCGAAGATGAACGAGTTGGTAGGCGTTTGTTGACGAGGGGCGATGGGCCACCGGGCCGCCCTGGTTACGATCGCAAACCCGCAGCCGGTACGATCGATCGCCCAAAACTCGAAGAAGCCATCAAATCTGCCCGCGCTACTGCGAAAGTCACAGAAAAAAACTCCGAAACCAGCAAACCCAGCCGCAGCAACCCTAAAGCCCCAGATCAAGACGGGGAAGCTAGCAGCGACGCCCTCAGTAAATACGGCCGCGATTTGACGGAAGCTGCAAAAGCCGGCAAACTTGACCCCGTAATCGGCCGCGACGAGGAAATTCGGCGAGTAGTACAAGTTCTTTCCCGCCGCCAAAAAAACAATCCCGTGTTAATTGGCGATCCCGGAGTCGGCAAAACTGCGATCGCCGAAGGTTTGGCCCAACGCATCGTCAACGGCGACGTCCCCGAATCTTTGAAAAATCGCCAACTATTTAGCCTCGACATGGGGAGTTTAATTGCTGGGGCAAAATTCCGGGGCGAATTTGAAGAACGATTGCGATCTGTACTGCGAGAAGTCATCGATTCCGACGGGCAAATTGTCCTATTTATTGACGAATTGCACACCGTTGTTGGAACTGGTGGCGGCGGTAGTTCCGGTTCAGGAATGGATGCGGGAAATTTGTTGAAACCGATGTTAGCCCGTGGCGAATTGCGCTGTATCGGCGCTACAACTCTCGATGAATTCCGCAAGCATATCGAAAAAGACCCGGCTTTAGAACGCCGTTTTCAACAAGTATTTGTCGGCGAACCTAGCGTTGAAGATACTATTTCCATTTTGCGCGGATTGAAAGACCGCTATGAACGCCACCACGGGGTAAAAATTACTGATTCGGCCCTGGTGGCTGCTGCAACTTTGTCTTTTCGCTATATTTCCGATCGCTTTTTGCCCGATAAGGCGATCGACCTTGTAGATGAAGCAGCCGCCCACTTGAAAATGGAGATTACTTCTAAACCCGTGGAATTAGAAGTGATTGACCGCCGGGTGATGCAGTTGGAAATGGAAAAATTGTCGATCGAAGGTGAGGGAAAAGGTGCTATATCGACCGCCATCAGCCCCCGCATTGAACGCATCACATCTGAAATTGACATTTTGAAAGTCAAACAGGAAAAACTGTCTTCTCAGTGGTCTGGCGAAAAGCAGTTGTTGGATGCAATTAATAAATTGAAAGCCGAAGAAGACCAGTTGCGAGTCCAAATCGAACAGGCAGAAAGGGCTTACGATTTGAATAAAGCTGCCCAGTTAAAGTATGGCAAGTTAGAGACTGCGGTGCGCGATCGGGAAGCGAAAGAATCGGAACTTTTGAAACAACAATCTCAAGGTTCTTCCCTACTGCGCGAAAAAGTTACTGAGGGTGATATTGCCGAAATTGTCGCCAAATGGACTGGGATTCCGGTCAACAGATTGCTGGAATCGGAACGCCAAAAATTGCTGCAATTGGAGAAGCATTTGCACCACCGGGTGATCGGTCAACAGGAGGCTGTGACAGCCGTTGCTGCGGCAATTCGGCGCGCGCGGGCGGGGATGAAAGATCCCGGAAGGCCGATCGGTTCTTTCTTGTTCATGGGCCCCACAGGTGTCGGTAAAACTGAGTTGGCGCGGGCTTTAGCTGAGTTTCTATTTGATAGCGATGATGCGATCGTCCGCATTGATATGTCGGAATACATGGAGAAGCAAAACGTCTCCCGATTAGTCGGAGCTCCCCCCGGATATGTCGGTTACGATGAAGGCGGACAACTTTCGGAAGCGGTGCGGAGACGTCCTTATTCGGTGGTGCTATTTGATGAAGTGGAAAAGGCGCACCCGGATGTATTTAACATTTTGCTGCAAGTCTTGGATGATGGCAGAATTACGGATTCTCAAGGCAGACTTATTGACTTTAGAAATACTGTAATTGTGATGACTAGCAATATCGGTAGCGATCATATTTTAGATGTGTTTGCGAAGAAGGAAAAAACTGCGAAAAAGCCGGCTACTCGGAAACAGGAAGTGCCTGATTTGTCAAGTCAAAAGACAAATTATAAAGTTGATGATGATGGTACGGTTGAGATTTCGGCTTCGCGAGTTTCTGATGCTGTAAGTTCTCCAAGTGTTCAGGAACCTGAAAGTTTACCGATCGCGGAACGGGAGACTGATGAGGAGTATGAACAGATGTTGAAACGGGTGATGACTGCTTTGCGATCGCACTTTCGGCCAGAATTTCTCAATCGGGTGGATGAGACTATTTTGTTCCACACTTTGAGTAAGACGGAATTGCGGCAAATTGTCAGTATTCAAGTGAAGCGAATTGAGCGTTTGTTGGCGGAACAAAAGATTACTTTGGAACTGTCCGATGCTGCGAAAAACCATATCACAGATGTTGGTTACGATCCAGTTTATGGTGCTCGTCCCTTGAAACGGGCGATTCAGCGGGAGTTGGAAAACCCGCTGGCTAACAAGATTCTGGAAAATGCGTTTGTGGAAGGTGATACAATTGCGATCGATTGTGAAAATAATGCTTTGCAATTCCGCAAAATAGAGTCTCGTCCGGCGCTAGTTGGTAACAGTTTGTAGTTGTGTTAGGAACAGGCAAGATGCCTGTTCCACAAACCATCAATTCTCTTGTGGAACAGGCATCCTGCCTGTTATTTACAATGGTTAAATCTGTTACTTGAAATTACTAATTAGACATGGTGCGGCTACCATAGGCATCCATGCTGTAGGCGGGAACGCGAACGCTGTAATCAATCTCTGTTCCGGTGACTGCTACAGCCAGTTTTTCAAAGGATTCTGAGTCCCAATTGCGATCGTGGATGGGCTTTGACTGTTCGCCGAGGAAGTATGCTTGAGTACCAATCACTGATGCTGCTACCCAACCGACGATTAATAGGGCGATTACAATAGTCATAACTACTTTTCCTTAAGTTTTGTTGCTTTATGTAAACTAATGTAACAATAACTAGCCATGAGCGTCAAGGTGGTGTAGCGTCGTGACAACCGTCCGGCTGGTAGGGAAAACCGCACCTCCATTACTGCCAACTTAATGTCAAACGTAGTGAAATCCCAAATATGTAGGTTGGGCCCGTGGAACGAAACCCAACTCTAATTATGATTAAAACTCCGTCGCAGGTATGATAAATTAGTGCAGACTTATCAGGTATGATTTATAAGTTTTAATCTTAAGTAACTATTACCAATCCCCCATTACCAATTCCCAATTACCCATAATAATTATGCAAAACTCAATCTTAAATAACGACCCTTTGTGGTTCAAAGACGCGATCATTTACGAAGTGCCAATTCAAGCTTTTGCAGACAGCAATGCTGATGGTATCGGCGACTTTCGCGGGCTAACAGAAAAACTGGATTACCTGCAAAACTTGGGAGTTACAGCAATTTGGGTACTACCGTTTTTTCCTTCCCCACTCCGAGACTACGGCTACGATACTTCGCACTATACTACAGTCAACCCGATTTATGGCACTTTAGAAGATTTTAAACATCTTTTAGAACAAGCACATTTGCGGGGAATTCGAGTCATTATTGAGTTAATTGTTAACCACACTTCCGACCAGCACGCTTGGTTTCAGAAAGCGCGCCGTTCGCCAAAAGGTAGCAAAGAAAGAGATTTTTATGTGTGGAGTGATACGCCAGAAAAGTATCAAGATGCTCGGATTATTTTCCAAGACTTTGAAACTTCTAATTGGGCTTGGGATGGCGTAGCAAAAGCTTACTACTGGCATCGTTTCTATTCCCATCAACCAGACTTGAATTACGATAATCCTGCTGTGGTTCAAGCCATATTAGATGTGGTGGATTTTTGGTTAGAACTGGGAGCTGATGGACTGCGAATGGATGCCGTTCCTTACCTCTATGAGCGCGAGGGTACTAACTGCGAAAACTTGCCAGAAACTCACGTATTCCTCAAACATTTGCGGAAGCACGTAGATGAGAAATTCCCGAACAGAATGCTGCTAGCTGAGGCGAATCAGTGGCCGGAGGATGCAGTTGAATATTACGCCTCTGGGGATGAATGTCACATGAATTTTCATTTCCCTCTGATGCCGCGTTTGTTCATGTCTGTACACATGGAAGATAGCTTTCCGATTATTGATATCCTTCAGCAAACTCCACAGATTCCTAATAACTGTCAGTGGGCATTATTTTTGCGAAATCATGATGAACTGACGCTGGAAATGGTGAGTGATGAAGACCGAGATTATATGTATCGAGTTTATGCTCAAGATACGCAGGCGAGGATTAATTTGGGTATCCGCCGCCGCTTGGCTCCGCTGATGGGAAATAATCGCCGCCGGATTGAGTTGATGAATGCTTTGCTGCTTTCTCTTCCGGGTACGCCTGTGCTTTACTATGGCGATGAAATTGGCATGGGAGACAATATCTATTTGGGCGATCGCAACGGGGTGAGAACTCCCATGCAGTGGAGTGGCGATCGCAATGCCGGTTTCAGCCGCGCTAATCCGCAACGGCTGTACGCGCCGCCAATTGTTGACCCTGAATATCACTACGAATCTGTTAACGTGGAGGCGCAACGAGCTAATCCGAGTTCTCTGTGGTGGTGGATGAAACGCCTAATTGCAATTCGTCAACGTTTCCAAGCATTCGGCCGCGGGACTTGCGAATTTCTTTACCCGGAAAACCGCAAAGTTTTAGCTTTTGTGCGTACTTATCAAGACGAACACATTTTAGTAGTGGCGAATTTGTCGCGCTTCGTACAGACGGCAGAATTAGACCTTTCGCCATTCAAAGGTGCTGTTCCGGTGGAGATTTTTGGTCGTACAGAGTTTCCGGCTGTTGGCGATTCTGCTTACTTTTTGAGTTTGAGTCCTCACTCGTTTTACTGGTTTACTCTCACTGTCAAAAAGGATAATGTTTCCTTACACCTACCTCAAGCCGAACTGCCGAAATTTGCGGTAAGTGGGAACTGGAAAACTGCTTTTGCTACCAGTAAATTAACTGATGATCTGGTCTCTATTTTGCCTGAATATTTGCGTTCTAGCAAATGGTTCACCGGTACGGACAGGAAAATTCAATCTTTGCAAATAGGTGAAATTTTGCCAGTTGAATGTAAAAACTCTACGGGGTTAGAATCAACAATTTACATTTTGCTGTTGCAGTTAAATTATACTGAAGGGATGGCCGAAACTTACGTTTTGCCTGTAGGTTGGGAAGAGATTCAAGGTGATGCGGACGAACGGGCGATCGCCCGCATTCAATTTTTAGAAAGAAACGAAGTCGGGGTACTATTTGATGCTACCACTGATCGAGATTTTCTCATTGCTCTGCTAGAGGCGATCGCGAATTCTCGCAGTTACACAGGTGCGGCAGGTAAACTGCTAGGAATTCCCGACAAGGCACTCACATCAGAACCAGATTTGTCGCAGCTAGAACCGCACTTGTTCAGAAAAGAACACAGCAATACATCCGTAAGTTACGGCGATCGATTCGTGCTAAAGTTATTGCGAAAAGTTGAAGAAGGTATCAACCCAGAATTAGAAATTGGGCGCTTTTTAACCGATCGCAAATTGATTCAACACTTTGCTCCAATTGTCGGTGCTTTGGAATATCAGGCTGAAGGAAAACCAGTAATGGCGATCGGCATCCTGCAAAAATTAATCCCCGATAGCAGAGATGCTTGGTCTTATACCTTAGACACATTGCGCGACTATTTCGAGCAAGCAATGACAGTAGAAGCGAAGTATTCCACCGACAATTTGTCTACTGCACCCGAAAATTATTTACCGAACGCAAACCCCGCACTAATGCAGCGGCAGTCAAACTCGCTAAAATCCGATTTATCCCTAGAAATTCCCGAATTAGCTCGCGAACTAATCGGTTCCTATTTAGCCTCCGCCGAACTTTTAGGACAACGAACAGCCGAACTTCATCTCGCTTTAGGTTCTGACACACAAAATCCAGATTTTGCCCCAGAAAACTTTACTTCATTTTACCAGCGTTCCATCTATCAACAAATGAGAAATCTAGCAGGAAGGACTTTGCTGCTATTGAAAAAGCGGCTGTCCCAACTGCCACCCGCGACCCAAAAATTGGGACAAAATCTGCTCAACCGCGAAGACTTGTTGATGGAACGTTTCAAGTCTATTTTAAACTTGAGAATTACGGCCGATCGAATTCGTTGTCACGGGGACTTTCACTTCGGAAAAGTTCTTTATACAGGCAAAGATTTCGTAATTATTAATTTTGGAGGAGAACGAAATCGACCGTTAAGTGAGAGGCGGATGAAACGTTCGCCCCTGCGAGATGTGGCGGGAATGCTGCAATCTTTCAATTATGCTGTTACTTTGGGACTTCGTAATGAAGTAGAAAGCGGGATGATTCGTCCTGAAAATTTATCGGAGATGCAGCAGTGGGGAAACGTTTGGGATCGCTGGGTTGGCCTGACTTTTGTCAAGAGTTATTTGGCGACAGCAGCCGATGCAAATTTTTTGCCAAAATCTATCCCGGAAATACAAGTTTTGCTGGATGCTTACATCTTAGAAAAAACGGTTTCTGAGCTGGTATATGAACTTAATTATCGCTTGGATTGGGTGGAAATTCCTCTTGAGCGACTTCTGAAATTGCTGGAACGTTGAGGTAGGGAAACGGCATTGCCCATAGGTGTCAACTTAAGCTTGAAACCCTTGGTATCTCTTGCTTTTACCTAAGTCTAGATCCCCCTAAATCCCCCTTAAGAAGGGGGACTTTGAGAAGACTCTTGTNATAGTCAAACAGCAGTCTCTGACTGGGTTTGACGTTAAGTTGACACCAATGGGCATTGCCGTGTCCTCTGTGGGAAGAACCATGAGGACATGGCTTATCACTTCAAATAAAGAGATTTTTGATACAAAACTTGTTCTTGATGGGTTAATAAAGTGCAGTCAGAAAGTGGGTAAGCTACACAAGTAATAGCGTAGCCAGCTTCCAATTCTGAGGGCTTTAAAAACTTTTGTTCGCTTTGGTCGATTTCGCCGTTAAGTAGTTTGACGAGGCAGGCAGAACACTCTCCTTGCTTGCATCCATTGGGGAGGCGAATGCCGGCTGCTTCTGCCATATCTAATATATATTGGTCGTCTGGTACTGCGATTGTGCGATCGAGCCCGATCTCCTGATTCACCAACCGAACTTGATAAACTGCCATTTTTTTCTTTGTATTATTATTAAGATTACTTTGGTGGGCGAGGGATACGAAAACTAAGTGGACTTAGGATTTGATTCAGGGCGCGCAATTGTTCAGCAGTACCCAAACAAATCAATATATCTCCTCCTTCAATCCGAGTGTCTCCCGTGGGCCCGACAATCAAATTGCCATTAGGGTGGCGAATTGCTAAAACTAAAGCACCCGATTGCGATCGCAAGTGGGCATCTCTCAAAGTTTGTCCGACGTAGACACAACTATTAGGATCGACCAAAAATTCTTCCATGTAAAAAGAACTTTCGGTACCGGTCAAAACACCGTCTAAAAAATCCATAACTTGAGGCCGCAAAGCTGCTGCTGCCATCCTTTTTCCCCCAGTAATGTAGGGGGATACAACAGCATCGGCTCCGCCCCGCTGTAACTTCTTTACGGCTTCTTCTGTGGTGGCGCGGGCGATCGCGCGTACCTTCGGATTCAGAGTTTTTGCCGATAGGATAGTGTACAAGTTTTCAGCATCTGAGGGCAAAGCTGCTACGATACAAATGGCGCGATCGATCCCCACACTCAGCAAAATTTCGTCCAGAGTCGCGTCTCCCTGCACCGCAGTGTACCCAACTGTCAAAGCTTCCTCAACCGAGTGTACCGCCGAATCTACCACCACAAAAGGGATATTTTCTGCGTGAAATTCCAAAGCAATCTGACGCCCAGTGCGCCCAAAACCGCAGAGAATGTAATGTCCAATCAAAGAATCTACCAAGCGTCGCTGTTGCCTAATTCTTGCACCTTCTTGAAAATATCCTTGAATGAGGGCTTCTGTAAAGCGATTAACAATAAAACCAATCGCCATAACGCCCATCAAAATTAGGCACATGGTAAACATTCGCCCGCGTTTACCGAGGGGATAAAGTTCGCCATAGCCCACGGTTGCTAAGGTAAATACGGTCATGTAAGCGGCATCGAGCAAAGACCATTTTTCCACCAGCCAATACCAGAGAGTACCGGTGCAGAAAATGCCGCCAAGGGCGATGACGCCACCCATTAACTCTTTTTGCAGTCGCTGATATTTTTGTTCGAGAATAGAATACACTAATTTGGCTGACCTATTACCTATTAGGGTTCGTGGATAGGCGATCGCACTTTTTACTGATTTGTAATTCCGTCACACAAATGGCGATCGCTTTCCTGAAGCTGAGACTTAACCTGAAGAGAATTGCGAGTTAAATTACAACCCTGCACCAGCAAGTCTTCCACATTCAAATTCCACAATATCACCATACCATCCGCACTCGCACTGGCGATCGTCTTGCCATCTGGACTAAAACTCGCATGACTCACAGCACTCCTGTGTCCCTTTAAAGTTTTGAGCAATGTACCATCAATTTTCCACAATCTTACCATTTTGTCTGCACTCGCCGATACCAGGATTTGGCGATCGGGACTCAAGCTAACATTTGTGATTTGATTGGGATGTTTAAACATACTTATTAGTGTACCATTTGGACTCAATATTTTTACATTTTCCGCGCCTACTACTGAGGCAATTATTTGATTTGTTTCCCTAAAAGCGGTGTTTTTAACTTGGTCTTTATTTTCCTTAAGATTTTGAATTAGCTTCCCGTCAACCTGCCAAACTTTAACTGTATTATCATCGCTAACCGACACCAGCCTCTGACTGTCTGAACTAAAAGTTACATTGATAATTTGATTGGTTTGACCTATTAAAACAGCTTTTAAATTACCGTTTTTTTGCCAGATTTTAATAGTATTATCGTCACTCACAGTCGCCAGCATTTGACTGTTTGGGCTGAAAGTAACAAAACCCAATTTGGCGGTTGCAGCGCGGAAAATCATGGGTTGATTAAAACTGTAAACAACTTGTTCCAATGCGGTTAAAACCCGGACTTGGATATCTGATGTAACTCCAAGGGAGCGATTCATTTCTTGAACAGCCCTAATGCTTTCGATTAAAGCTTCCGGTTTTTTGTCCGCTGCAAATAGTGTTTCCGAAAATAAACTGAGAGTCAGGATTTTGTTGTTTCTTTCCTCAATAGAGGGTTGAACCCAGAAAGCAGCAATTAAGATAGAAATCAGGATTGCTGCACTTCCTGTAAAAATTTGCACTTTCAGTTGTTGTTCGCGCCAAAGTTTAATTTGAGTAGATTTTCTGAGTTTTTGCTCTGCGCTTAGTTGTTCTAATAACTGGTTTTCCCGACGCAATAGTTCGATTTCTGCTTGAGTTTGTTTTTCGCGATCGCACAATTCAGCAAATTCTGCCTCTTGGCTAGCCGCTAAAAACTGATAATCTTGAGTGCTCAAGCTTTTACCAGCAGCCCATTCTCGCGCATCTTGCAATGCTTGACCGCGCAATAATCGAGATTCATCTTGACAACTTGATACTATCCATGCTGTTAGGGATTCGGCGTAGGGGCGTAAGTCACAAAGAGCTTTTTCTACCCAATTTTGGTTAAAAATAGAGGCATAAATGCGGTTAGATACCGTTAATTTTCCACCTCGTTTTACCACTAATCCGCTCAGCCGCATTTCAGTTTGTTCGGAGGTATCATCAGATTCGATCCCCCCAGCCAGGGCGGGCACGGGGGCACCGCCCCTACAATCAGGGGGTTCTGAAACGGGCAATATTTTTTGGTATAGTCCTAATAACCTACTGGCGCGGTGCTGATTTCTGAGGATGCGATCGCGAATTGTTTTCAAATGCGCTGGCTCATCAGATGCTTCCCAATTATCAATAATCTGAGATTGCACAATCTCCCCAATCAACAATTGGTTCGTAGTCAGGACTTCAGTCCTTATTCCATCCGTTACATCCGTTAAATCCGCCACAAAATCCGCTGCCGAACCGACCTCCGTTACATCCGTTAAATCCGCTACAAAATCCGCTGCCGAACCTTCTTCCTCCCCTTGAACTATCAGTTTACAAAGCTTTTGAGTCAGAAACGGCTGTCCTCCAGTCCACTCCAAAATCTCTTTTAAAACTGCTTGAGGATTATCAAATTTCCCCTCTAACCCCTTGACTAAAGGCAAAGATTCCTGTAAACTAAAACCATTAAGTTCAATAGCTCGACCAATATTAAATGGTGTACGAGTTGCATCGCTAATTAAATCCGATGGCGTAGCTACTCCCAGCAAAGCAAATGTTAACCGCTGATATTCTGACTTGTGCGCCCGTTTATTGTAGCAAGATCTAATCAGGGCAAAAAAATCATCAAGCGATTCTTTAAAACTGAGGACGCTATCAATTTCATCAATAAAAATGACAATATTTTGGGAGATTTTGACCAGCAATAACTCTTCAATCAACTCTCCTAAACGTTGGACTGGCGACATCAACTCTCTCTCCCGCCACCAAGTCATAAACTCGACTGCATTAAACAGGTTGAAATTGCACAAAAGCTTGTAAGCGACGCCGCCGTACCACTTATCCAGAGAGACTTGCTGGTTGCCAATGTCGGAAAGGTCGATCGTAGCACAAGCAATGCCATCAGCCGAGAGTTTTTGTACAGTTCGCACCAGCAAACTAGATTTGCCCATTTGTCGGGAATTGAGCACGTAACAAAACTCTCCAGCTTTTAGGCTTTCATAGAGTTCTGAGTCAGCTTTTCGCACTACATAAGTAGGTGAATCTTGCGGGAGACTGCCGCCGATTTGATATTGGTAATCGACCGTCATTATATTGCCTCTAGTTAGATTATTTGGTCACTTCTGTTGTGCCTGTGCCACAAGCAATTTTGCCATTTTGATTGGTGGGTTCTGGTGGTTTAATTGTACCAGGAGAATCAGCTTCGCACAAGATGGATGCTGTTGTCATTTTATCTTTAGCAGCATTGGGCTCAACTTCTTTAGCAGGAACTCGAAAGACACCGCCGACATAACTCTTAAGTTGTGGTTGCTTGGATACTCCGTAATTAAATGCTGCTTTTTTAGAGGTGCTAACTGAATACTTGAAATTTGTTGTCTCTGTTTTAAGGCCAAGTCCGAAAGCTTCAATAGAAGTGCCAAAAACACTGCTTTCTTCAAAATAGGCTTGCTGACCTTTGTTCATTGAAGCAACATAGTGTTTTGCTTCCGACTTCTTGTTTGGATTGGTAGAATTCAGCAATGGTGGCAGAGCGATCGCCGCGCCAATTACTCCAATCCCCATTAAAAGCAATAAGCATCCGCAACCATTAGGTGAAATGCTAGCTGATTTTGAATCTTGTTGACTCATAGTTTTGTATCCTCTGTTTGGAGTAAAGAGTTTAGTCCGGTAAATTTCAACTGAAAGCCGATTTGATATTGTAAGCGACTGTCATTATATTGCGTAGAGTTAGATTATCTGGTCACTTCTGTTGTGCCTGTGCCACAAGCAATTTTGCCATTTTGATTGGTGGGTTCTGGTGGTTTAATTGTACCAGGAGAATCAGCTATGCACAATATAGATGTGGTCGTCATTGTCATATTATAAGAATTTAAGTCAACTTGTTTAGCAGCAGGTATTACAAAGACACCACCGACATAGCTTTTAACGTCTTTTTGCTTTGAGACTCCATAATTAAATACTGCTATTTTGGTGGAAAAAATGAAATATTTGTAATTTTCTGTTTCGGTTTTAATGCCCACTTCTTTAATAGAAGTGCTAAAAACACTTTTTTCTGCAAAATAGGCTTGCTGAATTTTGTTCATTGAGTAAAGATACGATCTGGCTTGCAATTGCTTTTTATGTCTAGCTTGAGCCAATGATGACCGATCGCTCCAAAAAAGCAGAGCGATCACTGTTATTATTCCAATGCACAACATTAAAAGCACTAAACATCCACAGCCAGCATAAATAGGTGAATTTCTATCATAAACTGCATTATCAACAATAGATTCTTGATTCTTAGTCATGGTTTTGTCTCCTTAAAGGGTATATACAAGGCGAATTAAATTCAGTGAAGCATAGCCTCTGGAACTGCGTTACCAGGATCTTCCTGGTAACGAGGAAAACGAGGGAATATTAATCCCTAAGCTCGCGCCTTTTGTACCTCTTTCCGCTCAAAGGATGTCGGCTGAATCACTTTACTGCCGATCGCAAAATCGCGCAATTCCACCCTCGTAAACTTCACACCCCAAGGATCAGTGGTTGTATCCAACTCCTCCACTAAAGCATTATTGATTTCATTGCGAGCCGTGTAAAGTTCCTCTACAGCTAATTTAGCAATGTGAGTCCGAATTGAAAGAATCAGCATATTTAGCATCGCTTCCTTGAGATTCTGCACCTTGTAAGAAGCTTTTTCTAAGTCAATGATTCGCCAGTACACAATAAATTCAACAGTGATGGAAACCCGATCGCGAGTTGTGCATTGTTGCGGTGGTAGTTTTAACATTTGCTCGCGCAGAGTTTGTTTATAGGCGACTGTTTCGACAAACGGAATCAGAAATGTCAAACCAGGTTCGAGTTTTTTGCGATCGTACTTTCCGAAAATTTCAACTAAGGCTTCATCTCCTTGACGGACAATTTTAACACTGCTGGCTAAGGATACGCCAGTGATTGCAAACAACACCATCAAAAAATACTGATACATAGTGAATCTCCTGGTAAATAGTTGACAGTTGATAGTTGACTGTTGACAGTTGACAGTTGACTGTTGACTGTTGACTGTTGACAGTGATTTCTTAGTCTCGCGTTGCGCGGAATTTGTTTTTGTAGAAGCGATTTCAATCGCCGACTGATAAAGAAGGTAACAAACCCAGATTTAACTGTTGATGTGAATTAATTTATCAGGTACAACAATCAGCGTGTTTCCTTCGCGGCGCAAAACGTAAACTTTTTGTCTGGGTGCGATTCCTTGGGAATCTTCATTGCGGGCTTTCCAAGAAGCACCTTCATAAATCACCATTCCGGTTTCTCCGGGGAAAATTTCGGAGATAGTTGTCGCTTCGGTAGCTTCGGGAATCACAAACTTTTTGCGAACAATAAAAATTGGTCTAATCCAGATTGTCAGGGCGAGAGATATTCCCATCCAGTAGAATATCTGCCAGTCAAAATCTTCATACATTACATTTGCCCAACTAAAATTAAATGCGATCGCTCCTCTCCACAAAATAAAGGATTCAATTAGAGCAGAAGCTCCCATCATTAGCACGTAAAATCTATATTTTTGGGGCTGAGTTTTTTGGATAAATAGATCGATCGCACTCAGCACAACTCCGACTATCAGCCATAATATCGGCGGTGTGAATGCAAAAGTTGGTTGATTAGTTGCTAATGCTAGCGACAAACTTAGGATAGAGTACATAATTATTCACCCCCTTGTGACAGTGCTCAACCTGGTTATTTCTAATCTAATCAGGTGGCTATTTGAGTTGGCGACTGAGTTATTTGAGAATTCATCGACTTTTCATCGACTTTTCATCGACTTTGGGACGGTTGGCATTTATGATGGTTTCAGTGTCTCGATCGTTATAAGCAATGCCTCGATCGCTCAGGCTGCGTCTCAAGTGCATTCCCGCAGTTAAATCGTCTCTCCTGAGAAATGGCTTTCCCAGTCAGAAAATCTTGGCTGAGGATTTAGGGATAGCCCAATCTACTGTCAGCCATTTCCTGAATGGCAAACCTGTGGATTATGCCAATTTCATCGAAATTTGTCGCGGATTGAATCAGGAATGGCGCGATATAGCCGATTTTGAGCTGGAATCCCAGCCCGATGAGGTGTTACCAATATCTGCAAAAATTGCGATCGCCCAATCCAACCCAAACCATGAATTAGCTGTCAATTTGAGCGAAATTACTAACACAAAACAGTCAATAATTCAACCCTTGCCAGCCGCAGAATTGCCAGGAGGACAAGTAGATTTAGTTTCTCGTTTGTATATCGATCGCCCTCCCATCGAATCTCGCTGTTATGAAACCATCAGCCAACCGGGAGCCCTCATCCGCATTAAAGCTCCCAGACAGATGGGCAAAACTTCTTTAATGGCGAGGATTTTGCATCATGCAGAACAGCAAGGTTCTCGCACGGTGGCGCTGAGTTTTCAACTAGCCAATCGGAGAATTTTCGCTAATTCAGATACATTTTTGCAGTGGTTTTGTGCTAGCATTGGTCAAGAGTTGGGAATGCTGGAACAGTTGCCGAAGTCTTGGGAATTAGCAGATTTGATTGGGAGTAATCAGTGCTGCAAGGCTTACTTTGAACAGTATTTGCTGTCTGAATCCTCACCACCTCTGACATTGGGTTTGGATGAGTGCGATCGCCTATTTGAATCGCCGGAAATTGCCGATGATTTTTTTGGATTGTTGCGGGCTTTGCACGAAGAAGCAAAACGCCGCGATATCTGGAAAAAGTTTCGCTTAATTGTGGTGCATTCTACGGAAGTTTATATCCCGCTGGATGTGAATAAATCGCCGTTTAATGTGGGATTACCGATTGAATTACCGGAATTTAATGAGCAGCAAGTCCAAGATTTGGCAAGGCGGCACGGATTGAATTGGATTGCGAATGAAGTTGCAGAATTCATGGGTTTAGTGGGAGGTCATCCCTATTTAGTGCGACTGGGAATATATCACATTGCGCGTCAAGATGTGACTTTAAATCAATTGGTGAAATCCCCGGCAACTGAAGCGGGAATTTACAGCGATCATTTGCGGCGACATTTGTGGAATTTAGAGAAATATTCGGAATTGATGGAGGCGATGAGAGAGGTGGCGAGTGTTTCTGGGCCTGTTAGATTGCGGTCAGAATTAGGGTTTAAGTTAAATAGTATGGGGTTGGTGAAATTGGATGGAAATCATTGCATTCCGAGGTGCCGGTTGTATGAAGGTTATTTTTGCGATCGGCTAAATGGTAAATAATCTTCATTTTGGGTAACACCGGAATGATAAAAACGGAGGAGACAGCACGTGACATTGTGCTATGATTAAATTAGAGCATGATTGAATTACAAAAATATAGCAATCCTAAATCATTTGTAAACTTCTTACTCCCTCCCCTTAATAAGGGGAGGGTTGGGGTGGGGTAAAAAACTTTACGACTCATTTAGGATTGCTATAGTCTCATAAAAATGTAAAAGTTGTTGCTCGCCTTCTCTTTGCACTTTCTGCGATCGCCAGAATCAGTTGACGTGCCATAACTCATCACCTCTAAACAGTATCTTCATTCTATGTAACTTCATGTAAAATTGGTATGATATCAATTCCGGTGTCATCGGAATTATTAGCCGAAATTAGGACACGGCAGTGCCGTTTCCTCTATATCATTCCCTCTTCCTTCCTTCTTCCTTCTTCCTTCTTATGTCAGTACAACCGATTGAATCACTATCCTCAACTCCCATATTTGAGCCTGCACTATTCCGAATTTCTCCCCTAATTAGAATCACGCTGTTGAGTTTGTACGCAGCTTTGACAATTCCCTTACCCTTTTTGTCTGAAGCAACATCTGCACCAGTTTCTCCTAATCTAATCTGGGCGGGAATTGTGGTCGGTGCTATTGGTTTATACGGCGTACTCAGTGAAAGGGTAATTTTGAATGAAGAGGAAATTCAAGTAACATATCCTAATTGGTTTCCCAAAATATTTCGCAAAGGTTGGTCGCTACCTTGGACAGAGGTGAAAGCTCTCAAACCTCGATCGACTGGTCAAGGTGGTTTAGTTTACTATTTTTTGAGTCATTCGGGTGAAGGTTATTTGCTACCAATGCGGGTGGCTGGATTTGCTAAGTTAGTTCGTTTAGTTGAAGCAAAAACAGGGATTGATACTACAGATGTTCGCCCTTTGTCTCAGCCTTGGATGTATTTGATTTTGCTCTTCTGTACCCTGTTGTTGCTGTTGGTTGATGGTTGGACGATCGTAACTGCGATCGGGTTAAAAAATTAACTTGTTAACTTGTTGACTGTTCACTGTTCACTGTTCGCTGTTCGCTGTTCACTGTTCGCTATTTGCTGACCATAATTAACAGTCAACGGTCAACGGTCAACCGTCAACCGTCAACCGTCAACCGTCAACCGTCAACTGTCAACCATCAACCATCAACGAGTAGCAATCATTCCCGTCTGACGTGCGTAATCAAACAGTCCGCCAGCATCAATGACTGGGCCTACTTCTCCCAAAGGTTTGAGGTGATAAGTGCGATCGAGAGTATGGTTGATAATTTGCCCTGTTGTAAAGTCGATCGTCACTTCTTGGCCTGTGGCAAACACATCGCAGAGCCGATCGCCCGACTCGATCGGATATAATTCACCAGTAGCCGAACAATTGCGGAAGAAAATCCGCGCATAGGACAAAGCTACCACAGCTTCGACACCAGCAGCCCCAAGAGCAATCGGAGCGTGTTCCCGCGAAGAACCGCAGCCAAAATTTTCGCCAGCAATGATAATCTGATAGCGGGTTTTCATTGCACCCGGTTCCATAAACTTACCATAGCGATCGGGCAACCCAATCATCGCGTAACTGCCAAGTTTTTCGTACTCGTCCGGCTTGGAGGGAACCAAAGTCAGGTATTCGGCTGGGATAATTTGATCTGTATCGATGTTGTCATCTACTACAAAAATTTGACCGCTAATTGATTTACTCATAGTTTATTTTCTCTTAGCCTCGAAGATGCTTCTGTGATGATTTTGAAGTCAGATGTCTATATTAACCTGGGAGTGTCAATGGTAATCTGTATAGGTGAAAATTCAGCTCAGAAAGTTTTTGTCGAAAATTAATAATTTGCTAAGCATCAAAATATTTCTATGGTGAATACAGTAGATGATATTGCGCGACAAGCTCGCGAGGGTTCAGTCGCAGCAATCATTCAAATCCTTAACGACCAACTCGCAGAGATTGGAGTGAGAACTAGAGCCGTGTTTACAGATGGGGTGCTACAACTGCTGTGTGAAGCTGCAACAGTCGATTTGCTAGAACAGTCTAGCTTGGTCGATCGCCTCACGCAAATTTTGGAACAACTTTCGCCCCAGAATATTCGCCGAGTCAAGATTAACAGCCGGCTTGTCCGAGAACACCAACTCCTGTGGCTGGAAGAAATTAGCCGCGACCCGGAAAATCAACTCCTGTGGTCTCAAGAAATTAAACTAAGAAGAGTCTATTTTTGGCAACGTTTCGCGATCGACCAAAAAGAACGCCAAGGCCACAAACCAGCTTTGCCCAAAATGACCACCCATCCTCGATTGTCGATGCAGGAACCGCGACAATTTCAGCGCGGGCTCATCGGCGGGATTGGGCTGAGCGTTTTGTTGCTTACCGCCGTCTTCGCCATCTACAAAGGACTCAATGCCCCATCACCAAACAGCACAACCGCTAGCACCCAAGCAGTCGCGACTCCGATTCCTGAGTCAAGCCCCCAGCAAATAGTCCAGGTGAACTCAGACTCTTTTGCACAAGCAGTGCGTCTGGCCGAGCAAGCAGTCACAGAAGGCAAAACAGCCCAATCTCGCGAAGATTGGTTAGTTGTGGCTGCTAAGTGGCAGCAAGCTTCTGATTTAATGGCAGCAGTGCCATCAAAGCATCCCCGCTACACAACGGCAACCAACCGAGCCGCACTTTACCATCAAAATAGCGAAAAAGCCCAACAGGAAGCACAAAATAGGTAAGGACACGGCAGATATCGAGGACACGGCAGATATCGAGGACACGGCAGATATCGAGGACACGGCAGATATCGAGGACACGGCAGATATCGAGGACACGGCACTGCCGTGTCCCTACCCAAAAACATCTTGTAGGGAAACGGCACTGCCGTGTCCCTACCCAAAAACATCTTGTAGGGAAACGGCACTGCCGTGTCCCTACCCAAAAACATCTTGTAGGGAAACGGCACTGCCGTGTCCTCATTTCTGCTAACTTAAAATACAAGGCTTGGCAGCCATGACCAATTATCAGGGAAGTCAAGACTGTGAGCCGATCGACCGATCGCCCTCAGAGCAAAACTTAAGTGCCAAATAGTTTGCTAAACTTATCCATAGTTAATCACGCTTGAGGAAGTGATATGTTTGCTGTTAAACGAGCGCTAAAATTGAATAACAACGAAGCGACTTTGATGGCAAGACACGCAGGATTCCGGCGTGTAGTATTTAATTTTGGATTAAGCCTGCGAACTCAAATGTATAGTGAGGGGAAATTTACCGACTCGAAGGTAATCAACGAAGTCAAAAAAGTTCTCACCAACTACGTCAAGAAAAAGCCTGAATTCGACTGGATGAACCAGTTGTCTAGCCGAGTTTACCAAAACGCTTTGATTGACTTGAAGGATGCGTTCAGTCGATATCGTTCTGGTTCTTCAGGTCATCCGAAGTTTGCCAGTCGCCGAGACGGTCAATCTTTTACGGTTGATTCATCTAACGGCAAAGTTTTGTTAAATGTTGGTAAAACCATTAAAATTCCTACTTTGGGAACTTTTCGGCTTTTTGAGCCATTAGAATGTAGCTTTATCTCTCAAACTTTCACGATTTCAAAGGAAGGAAATCGCTGGTTTGTTTCTTTCTGCGTTGATGCAGAACGTCTCCCGGTTCAGCTTGCTGAAGATTCTGTGGGGATTGATGTCGGTATCAAGTCATTTGCTACATTGTCAAAAGGGCAGGTTTTTGATGCACCGAAGCCGTTAAAGCAAGCGAAAACCAAGCTTGCTACTTTGCAGCGCCAAGCATCAAAACAGGTAAAAGGCTCTCGAAACCAGCGTAAAACTTACAATAAAATTAGGCAACTCCATGCACGGATAGCTCATATTCGTCTAGACTTCCTTCATAAGTTGACAACTTATTTGGCTAAAACTTTTAAGCTAATTAAGATTGAAAATTTGAACGTCAAGGGAATGATGGCGAATCATAAGTTAGCTGGAGCAATATCTGACCTTGGTTTTTACGAATTTAAACGTCAACTCGACTACAAATGTCGAATGTATGGCTCCCGTTTGGTACTGGTAGACCAGTGGTTTCCTAGTACCAAAACTTGCTCAAATTGTAGCAGCAAAAAAGATATGCCACTAAGCGTTCGGACTTTTGATTGTCCTGCTTGCGGCATATCTTTAGATCGGGATTTTAATGCAAGTGTTAATATTTTAAATTGGGAACCCTCGGCTTGAGGGGGATAGCCTACTTATCTTGGGATTAGTCGTCTACCCAACAGCGTAGGAAGTGAACTTTGGATTGTATCTAAAGATAGCTTTAGATAGGTTTAGGTAAGTTTTGCGAAGCAGTCTTGTACATTGGATCTACAGCAAATCACAGAACCAGCATCAGTCCAAAAATTTCTGGATCGAATCATGCACTACCAGGTCGATGCTGCTCAAATCGGGGGGCAAATTTACCAAATAATCGCGACGAGTTCCGATGGAGAAACACTCCTGCAAATAGCTCACACTTTAGGAGCAGCTTGTCAAGCAGACTACTGTTTTGTTACTGCCGTGACTGACAATCAAATCGCAATTCCGAATGCTGGGTGGCCCATTTTGGGCGATCGCACAAATTCCACGGTTATTTCTGATGCCGCAGCGGGTTTAACCGAAACAACAAGATTAAACTCGCCCTTAAGTTCGATCGAACATCCCATTTTCGCAAATGTACTCTCAGACGGCGAGATGATAGCAATTTCCGACATAGATAATCAGACAACAAATACCCCCAACTCCCACCTTCCTTTCCGGGCAATTTTGGCATCCCCAGTGCGATTTGGTGGCGCTATCAATGGCATGATTATGCTTGGGAAGTGGCAACCCCACCAGTGGTCTGCCACTTCCCAACAGTGTGTAGAGCTAGCATCAGATGCGATCGCCTCCGCCATTGCTCACATTCAAAAAAATCAAGAAATTGCCAACTTAAACCAACAATTACAGCGACAAGCAACACACGAAAATCTCCTCGGCAGCGTTGCCAAAGAGCTCAATACAAATTTAGAAATCCCTGAGATTTTGCAGCAGGTAATTATCCAAAATCAGACCATCAAGGACTTACAAGCTCTTGTCAAGGACAGCATGAGCCAGTTGGAGCAAAGTCTAGATATCCAAGGGCAGTTATACGAGCAATCTGCCAATCAACTAGATCAACTCCGAAAGTGGAAACAGATAAAAGACGATTTTCTCGATTGTGTCAATCACGAATTGCGAACTCCTTTAACAATCATGAATCTGGCGATTGTGATGCTAAAACAAGCTGAACAGCGGCCGGAAAGTCGAGCTAAGTATCTAGACATTTTAGATCAGAAGTGTATTCAGGAAATCGGTCTGATTGAGGATTTGCTGGCGGTAAAGCAGTTTGAGTCTAAGCAAGTCCCTATTTGTCTACTCCAGATCAATATCAAGCATTTAATTCAAGATTTGGCTAGGGATTTTGAGAAAAAGTGGGAAGATAAGGGATTGGCTCTAACGGTTGAGTTGCCACAGTCATTACCTGCATTGAAAAGCGATCGGGACAGCCTCAATCGTATTTTGCTGGAAATGCTGGTGAATGCGGGCAAATACTCGGCTTTTGGAACTACGATAGTTTTGCACGTGTCTGAAGTAGCCGGCCGTATTGTCGTGAGTGTCTCTAATTTGGGGCGCGGTATTCTTGCAGATGATTTGCCACACATCTTTGAAAAGTTCTATCGTGGTACTGGTGTTACTCAGGAAGTTATCCCTGGCATGGGTTTGGGTCTGGCTCTGGTAAAGTATTTAGTAAAACACTTGAATGGTACTATTGAGGTTGATAGCCGTCCGTCAGAGAACTCTGAAGGTGATGAGTTGTGGCGTACATCTTTTACTTTGACTCTGCCACAATTTCACGAGAAGCTCTCTAGTCTGGAATCATGAATCATGCAGTGTATTCCAGGTTTATGAAGTGTCGGGACACCTGTAAGTAACACTAAAATTGAGAAGTTGACAGTTGAAGGTTTACAGTTGTGGTCAGCTAACAGTCAACTGTCAACAGTGAACAGTCAACAGCAATTTGATCGCCCATATTATGCTCACAAAAGCTGCACCAAAGACCCTGCGTTGGCAACGTTCTCAATATTCGCCACTAGCACGACAAATAGACGTTTTTGCCGCTGCTGCAAAATTTATATTTTGTTTGTGGTGGGATGGACTGCTGCAAAATAAGTCTGCCCATACTAGAAGAATTCGCGCTCATTGGTTGGTTAATACTTTGTTGGATTTGGGCCCAACTTTTATTAAAATCGGGCAGTCTCTCTCGACTAGAGCCGATTTGTTGCCACTTGAGTATGTCAAGGAACTCGAACAATTACAGGATCGAGTGCCTGAATTTAGTTCCGAAGAGGCGATCGCCCTTGTAGAATCAGAATTGGGCAAAGATATCTATGCCTTGTATCGTGATTTTGACCCATTTCCGATCGCAGCAGCAAGCCTCGGACAGGTGCACAAAGCCAGATTGCACACCGGAGAAGACGTGGTTGTCAAGGTGCAGCGCCCCGGATTGAAAAAATTATTTGACTTGGATGTAAAAGCGGTTCGCCAAGTGATGAATTTATGCAATAACTATTTTCCTTGGATTCGCAAATACGACCTGGAATCTATTTATGATGAGTTTTTTAAGATTTTATATCAAGAAATTGACTATGTACAAGAAGGTAAAAATTCCGATCGCTTTGGTGCTAATTTCCAAGGATATCCTCGGATTATTGTCCCCAAAGTCTATTGGCAGTACACTACAAAAAAAGTGCTGACGGTACAATATGCTCCCGGCATTAAAGTGGATGACCGCATTAGTTTAGAGGCGATGGGAGTAGATGTTGCCAAGCTCAATCAACTCGGAATTTGCTGTTACTTGAAACAGTTGTTGCTTGACGGTTTTTTTCAAGCTGATCCCCATCCAGGAAATTTGGCCGTTACTGAAGATGGTAGCTTAATTTTTTATGATTTTGGGATGATGGGAGAGGTCAAGTCCCTGGCAAAAGACGAGATGGTCAAGACTTTTTTTGCTGTAATGAGAAAGGATAGTGATGAGGTACTAGATACTTTAATTGCGATCGGCTTAGTTGACCCAATGCCGGATATGATGCCAGTGCGCCGACTGATTACTTTTTTGTTGGATAGGTTTATTGATAAGCCGATCGACTTTCAGGCCTTTAATGAAATCAAAAACGAACTTTACATCATGTTCGAGCAGCAACCGTTTCGCCTACCTGCACAAATGATGTTCATTGTCAAGTCATTGACGACTCTCGACGGCATTGCTAGAACTCTCGATCCAGACTACAACTTCCTAGCATCAGCTCAACCTTTTGTCAAGAGTATTGCTATCAGCAAAGGTCGAGGAAATACGGTGGGAGAACTGGCAAGGCAAGCGCGAGATTTTATTAGATATAAGTTGCAGCAGCCTAGCAAATCGGAAGTTTTGTTCAAGCGTTTAGAGCAGCGGATTCAAGATGGCGAGTTACAAATTAGAGTGCGGAATATAGAGAGCGAACGCGCCCTGAAACGCATTAATTTAGCCTTGAAAACTCTGATTTATGCCTGTTTGACTGGTTTTGTGTTACTGACTGGGACAGTGCTGTTGTTAGGCGGATATCGCAGGGAGGCGATGGCTGCTTTTGGTTTGTCAGGATTCGGTAGTTTGTTTTTGCTCCATTCTTTTTTAGATTTGTTGATCAAAGAAAAACTTGATAAAATAGTTGAAAAATAATACATTTTTATTTTCTGTTATGTGTTACGTGTTATTTGTGGTTAGCTAAGCTGTTACGCATTTAAACCATTAACGAGGCTTGTAGGGTGCGTCACTTGTACGGGCGAATGGCCATTCGCCCCTACTATACTTGGGAAACGCCTTGTACGGGCGAATGGCCATTCGCCCCTACTATACTTGGGAAACGCCTTGTACGGGCGAATGGCCATTCGCCCCTACTATACTTGGGAAACGCCTTGTACGGGCGAATGGCCATTCGCCCCTACTATACTTGGGAAACGCCTTGTACGGGCGAATGGCCATTCGCCCCTACTATACTTGGGAAACGCCTTGTACGGGCGAATGGCCATTCGCCCCTACGCACCCTACTATCGTCTTTTAAATGCCGAACAGCTTAGTTATTGTTATTGGTTAATAGTTACTTGGATTACTGCAAAATAACTAATAACCAATAACTAATAACTAAGAATTAACTGCTAACCCCGTTGATTCTTTCATTCAGGGCATTTCGGGCTTGTTCTCGATCGTCAAAATGGACTTTTTCGGTGCCCAAAATTTGATAATCTTCGTGTCCCTTTCCTGCAATCAGCACGCCGTCTCCGGGTTTAGCGTCCATAATCGCAGTGCGAATTGCATCAGCCCGATCGCAAATCACGATCGGCTTGACTTCGGCGGGAATTCCTGCTATGACATCATCTAGAATGCGATCGGGAACTTCAGTGCGCGGGTTGTCGGAAGTAACCACAGCTACATCGGCTAATTCTGCCACGATTTTACCCATAATTGGGCGTTTCGTGCGATCGCGATCGCCACCGCAACCAAACACACAAATCATCCGACCAGGAATAAACGGCCGCGATGCTTTCAACAAGTTTTCTAAACTATCGGGAGTGTGTGCGTAATCGACGATTACACTAATATCTTGGTCAGCACTAATTTGCACCCGTTCCATCCGTCCCGGAACTCCCGCAAACTCCGACAATTTCGTCACAATTGCCGACAAATCTAAACCCAATTCCAAAGCAGCACCGACAGCAGCCAGCATATTTGATAAATTGAACTGACCGACTAAAGGCAAAGTAAAAGCAGTTTTGCCATTGGGAGTGTGGAGAATTCCTTTAACTCCATTGGGCTGGTATTCTAAATCATCAGCATACAAATCCGCCGTTTTATCCGTAGTGCTGTAACTCCAAACTTGCTCAGAATTTAGACTCTGAACTATCCGCCGTCCGTAGGCATCATCAATATTAACGACAGCGCGATTTTTGAGATAATTAGGACTAAATAAAAGCGCCTTCGCTGCAAAATAGTCTTCCATATCCTTATGATAATCAAGATGGTCTTGAGTCAAATTTGTAAACACAGCAACTTCAAAAGCACAGCCCAAAACACGCTGCTGTGCCAAAGCGTGGGAACTAACTTCCATCACAGCATATTTGCATCCAGCAGCTACAGATTCTGCCAGTTGTTTTTGCAGTTCCACAGCAAAAGGTGTGGTATGAAGTGCGGTTTTTTCGTAGCCTGGCCAGCGCGTATAAAGCGTACCAAAAATCGCCGTCGGCAACTGCATTTGATTGAGGAAAAATTCAATTAAATGAGTAGTTGTAGTTTTGCCGTTGGTGCCGGTAACGCCAACAAGTTTTAATTTGCTAGCTGGATTACCGTAAAATGCAGTGGCTATGTGACCGCAAACTTCAGCCATATCGCCCGCCGGAATGACGCAAGGAACCCCCCCTAGCCCCCCCTTACTAAGGGGGGGTATTTGCTCTTCTAGCCCCCCCTTACTAAGGGGGGATATTTGCTCTTCTAGCACCCCCTTACTAAGGGGGGATATTTGCTCTTCTAGCCCCCCCTTACTAAGGGGGGATATTTGCTCTTCTAGCCCCCCCTTGCTAAGGGGGGATATTTGCTCTTCTAGCCCCCCCTTACTAAGGGGGGGTTGGGGGGGTGTTTTCTCTGCTGCTTGGGTAGAAATTACGGCGGCTACTGCACCATTGGCGATCGCACTTTGCCAAAAATCTCCCCCATCTACCCGCGTTCCCGGCATTCCTAAAAACAAATCCCCCGACTTACAAGCATGGGAATTAGTCGATAAACCCGTGACTTCAGCATCGAGGGCGGGATGTTGTGCGTCAAAGGAAATACTGGGAACTGCTGCTAATAATTCTCTCAATTTCATCTCAAAAACTCCTCATTTGAACGTGTTGAATCTATTCTGACTTATCAGTGTACAAATATTTCTGTAACAGTTGCGTCAATTGCGCGACTGTACAGCGGGGAGAAGGGCGGGGTAACAATTCTTCAGGGGAGAATACAGCATCACCCGCAGAATTTATGCCCTCTTGTTGCACTTTAGACAAAACGGGCACTTCGTACTGGTAAGCTTGAAACCAGTCATCGCGATCGGTAATGTCTCGCACTTCTAATTGAAACTTGAGGTTTTCAATCTGTTGGAGTTTTTCTTGCAGCCCTTCGCACAAATGGCATCCAGGTTTACTGTACAAAATCAATCTCATCATTTAGTACAATTAGACTATTAAATTCTAGTTTTAGCATAACCTGTTTGTGGAACAGGCATCTTGCCTGTTCTTAATCAGCGATTACCAATTACCAATTGGCTTGACTAATAAATCAAATTCCAGTATAGTATACAAGTAGCCCTACAAAAAGGAGGCAGTATGGACTGCACCGAATACGCAGAAACCAAGCGAAAAGCAGCTAAGAAAATCAGCGCCGACATTCGAGAACGCTGGAACAATCGCATTGTCCAACGAGAATTACACTTGATGGGTGAAGCGGGTGCTGTACAATATTTAAGTGATTATGGGCGCGGCATTGGTACAGCAAAAGTGATTGGTTTTGCATTGTGTGCTGAGTCGGAAGGATATCCAGAAATGGCGATCGGATTTTGGAAAAGAGCCTTTGAATTAGAAACTGGAGAAAAGCCGATCGCACTCAACACTCAAAACAATGCTACCACCAACCTAGCTCCTGGCAAAAAATTAACAGCGGCCCCGAAAATCGAAACAGTCAACAATCTCGTAGTTGCGGAATTACCGCCACACTTGCAGCCCGGAAGAATTGTCACAATGCAGCCAGTTGATGCGCCAAGTGAGCGTTCTTATTATATCGAAAATCCTGATTATTGGGGTCAGCCCAAACGCGACGGTAATCGAGTAGTTGTCATTGCCACCAAAGACAAAGTATACTACCAATCGCGATCGACTAACCTACGACAACAGCCATCAATTGAAATCGAGACAGCATTAATTGAGACAGCAGCTAAAATTGGGACTTTTGTTTTAGACGGCGAACTGTATTACAAAAGCTGTCGCGGCAGCGAACACCGCACAGGCGCGCAAGCTGCTACTGTTAATATTGAAAGTGGTTTTCCGACAGTTCAGCCATCAGCAATTTATGGGATTTTTAAATGCTTGTTTTTCAAGGGAAATGACTTAACTATCCTCGCAGAATCCGAACGAATTGCGGCGGGAGTTGAAGTTGGCGAAATGCTGGCGAGTTTATGCCAAGCCTTTGAAACTGTACCGACATTTCGCACGACAGCCGAAAAACTTTTGCTGGCAAATCAGCAAGAGTCAGAAAATAGAGAAGGGGAAGTTTGGGTTTTGCATAACTGCCGCTATGTCGGCGGTAAAGATGTTAAGAAATTCTCGATGGTGAGGACTAAATACTGTCAGGAATTAGATTTGTTTATTGTCGGATTGACAGCGACAAAGGTGGCGGGGCGGCCATTTAGTGCGATCGAAGTCGCGCAAGAAATTGATGGCAAATTAGTACCCATAGGAACAGTGGGAACGGGGTTTAGCGGGGAGGAAATGCAGGAAATAGCCCGACGTTATGAGGCTAACCGGAAAAATGTCAAAATTAAAGTGCGATCGCAGGGTTTGACAGAAAGTGGCAAACTGTGGCACGCCCGATTTTTGGAGTTTTGTTGAAATTGTAGGGAAACGGCACTACCCATTGGTGTCAACTTAAGCCTGAAAGCCTTGAGAAATCTGGTTTTTACCTGAGTCTAGATCCCCCTAAATCCCCCTTAAGAAGGGGGACTTTGAGAAGA
>NZ_NXIB02000065.1 GCF_002412335.2 Tychonema bourrellyi FEM_GT703 | reverse complement strand
TATATAGCAGTCCTTGCAGGAGTCGTAAGGTTTTTTACCCCACCCCAACCCTCCCCTTATTAAAGGGAGGGAGTAAGAAATTCACAAATGATTTAGGATTGCTATATGTTATAATTACTGAAAATTGAGGAATCATTATGTCAAAAGAGAGAAAAAGCAACAAAGAAGTCAAAAAGCCAAAGAAACAACCTGATGGTGTTGCTAAGCCGAAGGATGACAACAAAAATTATGGTAGCACCGAGGGCCGCAAGTAGAGATAGCAGCCACTCTCGGAATTGCAATGTATTTTGTTCAAGTTTTTTTACACTCAGCTTTTAAGAACTTTTAATATCCTGTTTTGGGATACTCCTAAAACAGGATATTAAAATTTAACCTATATGCAGTGCTAAACCCAAAGTACAATGAAATCTGTACTCTGTACGACATTTAAAAAAAATTGGAGTTAAGGAGATGTTAATAGCAAAGCTTTGGTCAAACTATAGTTTTCGTACTAAGTTATCTATTTTGATCGTGAGTTGTGTAGTTTTACCAACTATTTTAGTAATTCACAATATTCTTAATTTAGCAGAAAAGCATTTAGTTCAGAGGATGCAAGATACTCTACAACAAAGTTTAGGAATCTTAGAGTGGCAAGTCAAACAAGTTGAACAATTTCATGCACATATTGCTATAAGTTTAGCAGAAATCGTAGGAAATACTAATATCGATCTCAATGATCCTGTGGCAGTTGACCAGCAATCAGATATCCTACAAGAAATTATTAATAATCCGATCAAAATTTCCTTTGAATGTAGTTTCTATATCCTGACTGATGCTCAGGGAAAAACAATTGCTCAAAATATTCAAATACTAAAAGATGACTTCGATCGCTATCCACAATTACCATCCCAGGAAGAAGCACCACCATCTTTAGTGTATCGTGCAGTTGCCCAGCCTAAGAAAATTGAAATGGGTACTTTGCCGATCGTAAATTATGCTCTTCAACAAGGAAAAATTTTATCTGGCTTAGAGTTATTAAATTACGATTTGTTGCAACATCTGGGTATCGATCGTCAGGCAGATATTGGTGAACGGTTTCAAAAAATCCAAGGATTACCCATAAATAAACAACCAGTTTCTGCTGGAATTTACAATATTAATAAAGGTAAAATTGGATTAGGGATAATTGTTGTTTATCCCATAAAGCGAGAAGGAAAAGTTATTGGCAGTACCATTGTTGGTACACTCCTAAACCGCAATTATCAAATTGTTGACACTGTAAGGAAAATTTCTGGCGCGACCACAGTGACTATATTTGCTAAAGACTGGCGAGTTAGTACCAATGTTCCTTATCCTGATGAAAAGACTAGAGCGATTGGCACCAGGGCTGCAAGTGAAGTTGCTGAAGCGGTGCTCGATCGAGAGCAAATATTTCTGGGAAATACTAACATCGCTGGTCAAAATTATATGACTGCTTATGCTCCTATTTATAACTACGAGCATCAACTAAATATCCCTACCAAACCGATTGGTATGTACTCTGTTGCCGATTCAGAAGTTCAGGTAAGAGAAGTGTTGATGAAACTGGCTTTAACAGGTTACACTGTGGGAATTAGTATTTTAATATTAGCTGTTGGTGTTGGGTTGATAGCAGCAAAGACATTTTCTTATCCTCTGCGCCGTCTCACGGAATTTGCTCAGCAAGTAGCACAAGGAAAGCAGGGAGTGCGACTGAAGTTAAGTAATCGCCGCGATGAAATTGGCATCCTGACTCGTGAATTAAATCAAATGGCAACTTCCATTGAACAAAATTTGATTAAGTTAGTAGCTTCTGAAGCAGCGATTAAAGAAGCAGAAATCAATCGCCGACATCTAGCGCAAGAAAAAGCAACTCAGTTAGAAGCAACTTTACAAAAACTTTACTCTACTCAATCCCAACTGATTCAAACTGAAAAAATGTCTAGTTTGGGACACTTAGTTGCCGGAATTTCTCACGAAATCAACAATCCAGTTAACTTTATTCACGGCAATCTCAACCATGCCAGTGAATCTGTTATATCTTTAATTGAATTGATTGATTTATACAGAAAACTTTATCCGCAACCCAGACCAGAAATTGAATCTAAAGTGGAAGAGATTGACTTAGAATTTATGATCAAAGACTTACCAAAAATGTTAGATTCGATGCAGATGGGGAGCCAACGCATTCGCAAAATAGTTAGTTCTCTGAGAAACTTCTCGCGCCACGATGAAGCGGAAATCAAACCTGTAGATATTCATTCTGGAATTGATAGCACTTTGTTGATTTTGCAGCATCTCTTGAAAGCTAATGGTGAAGATCCAGAGATTCAAGTGATTAAACAATATGGTGAATTGCCTTTAGTCAAGTGCTACGCATCGGCAATTAATCAGGTGTTTATGAATATTATCAGTAATGGCATAGATGCTTTGCGGGATGCACAGAAAAATTGTGCTGACTGGAACAAAGAACCCATCATTATTATTCGGACTTTAGTCAATGATGATCGGAATTTGGTAGTGAGTATTGCTGACAATGGTTTGGGTATGGAACAGTCGGTGATTGATAAGATATTCGATCCATTTTTTACGACGAAGCTGGTGGGAAAGGGTACAGGTTTGGGATTGTCAATTAGTTATGCGATTGTGGTGGAAAAGCACGGGGGTAAGTTAAGCTGTGTTTCTGCAATAGGGGAGGGAACGAAATTTGCGATCGAGATTCCGCTCTAAATTTAATGCTGTAAAGTAAGTAACTCAACCTAATCAAACTGAAAATTCCTTGTCGGTTGGGCGATCGCTACTCAACTCAACACCTCCTAAAAAGTAACTCTGCCCACTTTACTTAGCCTAAAATTGTGATATGATACATGAAATTTCGCTCAAGGTAAATTCTACCGTCAAGAAATTAAATTTAAATTAATTTAGTTCTGAGCGATAAAAGTAAATTATCAGTATTAGTGGAGGTAGTCGAAATGTATGGTTTAATTAATCGTGCGATTCAAGACATGGTATGCGAGCATTTTGATGAAGCTACTTGGGGAAAAATTAAGCAGAACGCGCAAGTCCTAGACGAGCAATTTCTCATTTTAGAATCTTATCCTGATGATTTAACTCATCGTTTAGTAAAATCTGCTAGTCAAGTGCTGGGCTTATCGGGTGCAGAAATTATGCAGGCATTTGGCGAATACTGGGTTAAATTTACTGCTACTGCGGGTTATCAAGAAATACTAGATATGGCTGGAGATACATTACCCGAATTTCTCGAAAATCTAGATGATTTGCATACTCGGATTGGGGTACAATTCCCTAAGTTGCGACCACCATCTTTTGAATCTACAGAAGTTGCCGAAAATGTGATAGAGCTGCATTATAGCTCTACACGGGAAGGTCTGGCACCAATGGTAATCGGGTTAGTCAAAGGTTTGGGCGATCGCTTCGAGACAGAAGTTGATATCACACAAACTCAATCCCGTGAAGCAGGATTCGATCGTGACACATTTCGGATCGAGTACAGATCAGAATAGACTATAAATGTATCTGTAAATGATTCATGGCTAAGCCGCTTTATACACTGAATCCCCAGATGTTTTGCGATGTATTTCCATTTCATATAGGATTTAATCACAATCTGGAAATTGTCCAAATTGGGGAGGTACTGCAACGGACTCATCAAATACTATTATTAGGTGAACCGATAGATCGACATTTTCAAATTCATCAGCCAGCGATTGAATTTAACTTTTTGACGATTCAGAAAAAACTGAAATCGTTATTTATTCTGGAATCCCGACATAACTCTCTACGATTAAAGGGGCAAATGGTCGCTCTGAAAGAGGATCAGGTGATCCTCTTTATCTGCTCTGTATGGACTCCCGACTCAAGCCTACTATCGAAATTAGCGGTTAAGTTGAAAGACTTTGCAATTCACGATTTGACTCCCGATTTTTTGTTTTTGCAACAAACTAGCCAAACAGCAATTCGGGAAGTTCAAAGCCTTACAGAAGAATTAACTAAGCAGAAAATTCAGCTTCAAGCATCTCTAGAGGTTCAGAAAGAACTGACCTCTTTATCCCAAATTCAAGCACAACATTTAAAGCAAGCATTGAGTGAACTTCAGGAAACGCAATCACAGCTAATTCAAGCAGAGAAGATGTCAAGTTTAGGCTTGTTAGTTGCAGGAATTGCCCATGAAATTAATAATCCAGTTAACTTTATTCATGGTAACTTGAAATACCTGCAAGAGTATGTGGAAAATCTAATAAGTTTATTACACCTTTATCAAAAATACTATCCGCAGCCATCATGTGAAATTGAAGCAGAAGCCACTATAATCGATCTCATTTTTTTAGAAAACGATCTTCCTAAAATTCTTAATTCTATCAAAATTGGCAGTGAACGCATTCGCAAAATAGTTAATTCTCTGAGAAACTTCTCGCGCCACGATGAAGCGGAAATCAAACCTGTAGATATTCATTCTGGAATTGATAGCACTTTGTTGATTTTGCAGCATCTCTTGAAAGCTAATGGTGAAGATCCAGAGATTCAAGTGATTAAACAATATGGTGAATTGCCTTTAGTCAAGTGCTACGCATCGGCAATTAATCAGGTGTTTATGAATATTATCAGTAATGGCATAGATGCTTTGCGGGATGCACAGAAAAATTGTGCTGACTGGAACAAAGAACCCATCATTATTATTCGGACTTTAGTCAATGATGATCGGAATTTGGTAGTGAGTATTGCTGACAATGGTTTGGGTATGGAACAGTCGGTGATTGATAAGATATTCGATCCATTTTTTACGACGAAGCTGGTGGGAAAGGGTACAGGTTTGGGATTGTCAATTAGTTATGCGATTGTGGTGGAAAAGCACGGGGGTAAGTTAAGCTGTGTTTCTGCAATAGGGGAGGGAACGAAATTTGCGATCGAGATTTCGCTCTAAATTTAAAACTGTCAAGTAACTAATTCACCTCAACCAGTGGCAGTGATTGTTTCCGTTTGCCAAGCTGCGACAGCGCCCGCCACAGTTAAGCAGAAATAGCGACTCACAGATTCCGACAATGTTGCTCTCGCTAACAGAGTACCCTCCAAGTTGGCTCCCATTAAGGTTGCTTCCCTCAAGTCGGCTTCACTCAAGTCGGCGTAGCACAGCCTGGCCCAATCGAGGTTTGCTTGCACCAAAGAAACTCCCGTCAGATTCGCCCTGGTTAAATTTGCTCCCGTCAACTTGACATTCCGCAACTGAGCTCCGCTGAGATTGGCCGCTACCAAGTTTGAGCCTTCTAAGTTGACACCGTTGAGTTTTGCTTCGCTGAGGTTGACACCATTGAGATCCGTGCCGCTCAAATCGATGCCGTTGAGGTATGCTTTTCGGAGACAGATGCCTGTGAGTTGGGCGCCAAAGAGCATCGCACCACTGAGTTTTGCCCCACTTAAGTTTGCCCAGTTGAGGTTGGCTCCGGTGAGGTTCGCGCCCCGCAGGTTGATGAATTGCAGGTCAGCATTACACAAATTGGCGCTCCAGAGGATGGCGCTGTGCAGGTTGCTACCGATGAGCCCAGCGCCGCTCAGCTTGGCTCTGGGCAGTTTTGCCTTGACTAGGAAAGCTCCGCTGAGATTGGTTTTCGTCATCTCGGCATCTGCTAGTCTGACTTCGCTCATTTTGGCAAAACTGAGATTTGCCCTGTGAAGGTTAGCGCCGTTGAGTTGTGCTTTGGTGAGATAAGCCCGACTCAAGTTAGCGGACGACAGGTTAGCCTTTGAAAGGTTGATTCCAACCAAGATGGCTCCGCTGAGGTTGGCTCCGCTGAGGTTGACGCCTGCAAAGTCTCTGTTTCCATTTTCGTATTCTTTGAGCAGCTCGGTTACTTCCATAGAAGTCTGGTTCTCCATAGCTAAAATTTATCTAGAAATATTCAGTCTTTATAATAAAAATTATATCTAAATTTTAGATCTAATGCAGTGATCGCGATCGCACTTTGAAGAATTAGGGGCAACCACGGGGGGATTGCCCCTACAACAATTACACAACTGATTTAGGATTGCTATATGTGATGTTTGATGATTTTTTATGAACATTTTGGTAACAATACTTTGAAGGAGGAGCGATCGCGGTAAGTATAAATATCTAAGTTTTGATGAGCCGATCGCTTTACGCTTTTTTGGTCAAACAATGCTAAAAACATGGTTCGATCGCCCAAATTCATCAAAGCGATATCTCTGTCACTGCAATATTACCGCCAAAACAGACATCAACATCAGTTCCCAAAGCCCGATCGCGCTTACCGTATTCTCCCACATAATGAAAGTATTCTCCCTCTTGGCGGTATTCAATTGGTAGAGGCTGAGTAGAAGGGCGACAAAACACAATTTCCGGTTCCGCACTTCCGGGTGCTAAATGCGGCAAATTCACATTCCAGAAACACCCAGACTTAGCTTCGCGATTCAGTAAATCCGCCAATACCCGCGATGTCCAACGAGTCGCGATTTCCCAATCGATTTCCCAAGGCCTTTTTATCCAGTGGGAAATCGCCACGCCGGGAATCCCGTGCATTGCTGCTTCCCGCACGGCGGCAACCGTACCGGAAATGTAGACATCAACGCCTAAATTGCCACCAGCATTAATCCCCGAAAGAACTAAATCTGGTTTTGGACAAATGTGATTGAGAGCGATGCGAACACAATCTGCGGGTGTTCCCCCTACAGCATATTCAAATTCCGATCGGCGATCGACATGAATCGGACTATGAGCCGTCACCTGATGCCCACAGCCGGACAATTGCCCTTGAGGAGCTACCATAATTGTCTTGCCGCTTACCGCCTGCAAAAGAGCCTGAATGCCCGGTGCATCTATGCCGTCGTCGTTGGTTAAAATTATGGTCATTGAAAATTTGCCGAAGTCGGGGTTGAGGACTGTAACTTAACATCTCGCATAATTTTAGCAACGGGCAAGATGCCCGTTCCACAATACATTAAGTTCTTTTGTGGGGTGGGCATCCTGCCCGCCCTTGAAAGCCCGATCGTATAATCCCCTGAATACATCACCAACTTGTGGTAAAGTTTTGTGTCGATCGCCCGTAAGCGACCAAATATCAATCCAAGTTCAGTTAAACGCGCCTACAGCAATGTTTTTGCCAATTTTCCCCCTCGCTCAAACAATCCCCACACCTCCCGCCCAACAACTGATCATCCAGCCAGAACTACCTGTACCAGAAAACGAACTAGATTTGCCGCCACAGCCCAGCAGCAGCCCGCTGAAAACGGTGATGCAGCCCCAGCAAGTGCGCGTTTTGCCCGGACAACTCGACAACATCCCAGTTTTTAATAGCAACAGCCCAGAAGTTGTACAAACCGAAGGCATTTTGCTCTCCACATTTCCCCAGGAAGCAAAACAAGTACCTTCAGCTCACTTAAACTTTCCCTTCAAAGGCAGATTTGACATCTTCGCCCACCACATCGCCAAGGCCAAAAATCGCTCAGAAACTCGCACCTTATTTCAAGGCATAATTGTCTACAATCCCAATTCCGAACCTGTTACTTTGAATGTATTGCAAGGAGCAAGTTACTTAACTCAACCCGATGCTCTGTTTGTCGATTTGCCTTCCTACTTAGAAAATCGATTAGGCACTGTGTTTGCGGGGCCTGGAAGCCGCATCACGAGCGATGTGCTGCGGGGGTACAGACAAGGCATTTTGCCCGCTGCGATCGAAATTCCGGGCAATCAGAGCCGAATGCTGATGAATTTGCCGATACCTGTGGGGAATGTCACGCCTTCTTCTAATGGTCGATCGACTTTAATGCGAGTTTCGAGTAGCAATTTTGTTTATGTTGCTAGTTTAGCGATGTTTGCTCCCACAACTCAAGCAGGAGTCGAACAATCTCCGACTTTAGAACAGTGGGAAAATATTTTAACTACCAAAGGTTTAGCAGGGCCGAGAGATTTAGCACCAACGGCGATCGGCTCAAACCCTGAGCAAAAAATTTATGGTCGTGTAGCTGGGGTAGCTGAAGGTTCTCAGTGGGAAGCTAAAATTACTGATAGTTCAAGAACCGATTATTTAAGCATTCCTAAACGTGGCGAAGAATTTTCCTATGCTTTGAGCACTACTGATACTGGTACTTTTGGAACTGGTCAAGTTCAAAGTGCGAAAATGTTAGCTCGCTATCCAGATACGGCTTATTTTGCTCACGGCAATTACGGGATTCAATACAGTTTAAGTTTTCCGCTTTATAATAAATCTCGCGAGTCTCAATCTGTGAGTATTAAGATGCAAACACCGATTAAGGCAAATACAGAATCGGGGGGATTAATGTTTTATGATCCTCCAGAAAATCGGATATTTTTCCGAGGTACGGTGCGGGTAATGTTTAGTGATGATCGAGGAAAGACTGTGACGCGCTATACGCACATTGTGCAGCGCCGGGGACAGCAGGGGGAACCTTTGGTGAATTTGAATATGAGGTCGGGGGAACGCCGTTTGGTGCAGGTGGATTTCTTGTATCCGCCGGATGCGACACCGCCACAAGTCTTGACGGTGCGATCGGGCAATTAGTTGACGGTTATATAGTTCTTGTAGGGAAACGGCACTGCCGTGTCCTCTGTTTATATCACATCGCATTTCATGTCCAAAAGTGCGATCGCCCCTAGCGTCATTCTGCTACTATAGCAATCCTAAATGATTCGCAAAATATGTAGGGGTAGTGCCCCCGTGCCTACCCCGACCAAAGCGGGCAACCACGGGGGGTTTGCCCCTACAAGAATTACACAAATGATTTAGGATTGCTATACCATGCTAATATTCATTAAATGAGAGGTGTAAAAACATGGCAAGAAGCAGATATATCTCCAGAAGATGCCAGAAGAATTCAGAATGCAGCCGATCGCACAAAACAAATCATCATCGTTGTTGGCAGTCGAGCAAGCGGGACAAATAGGCTAACTTCTGACTGGGACTATATAATGTTAGGTAACTCTCGCCAGCGACATTCCGCTTGGAGTTCCGTCCCTCACGGTACAAGTGGCGGTGAAATTAATAGTTCAGGCCGAGAAACAGGAATTGATATTTTTACAGGCCCCCTCATATCAGGAGAACCTCACGTTATATTTGAACCAAAATTAGGAGAGGCAAATGAATCTCACGGATGAAATTACAATTAATCAAATTCAACAAGAATTAATTAGCCAAGAAGATGCAAAAAACTGGTTTTTAAGCTTCCCAACCCAAGGCCAGCAGGAAATATTGCACCGACTATCCTACATGAATATCCAAGCACGGGCGCGAGAAGAAGATGTTTCCCTAGCTATTACTCAATCAAAACTTCGCGGAACTTATACCCCTTGTGTGTTGCTGAGTAAAGGGCGATTAAAAGAACAAATGGCAAAGCTTTTGAAACTGCCTTCCTCAGAATTTATCAAAACCTTTTTTCTGTTAATCAGTTTATTAGCAATTGCTGATGCGCGGAGGTATAATAAATATTGTCAAGATGGCTGTAGCCACTGGTGGCATCGTGATTTGAGCGATCGCAAAGTTGTCGATGAAATTCGGTGCGAGTTTGAACAAAGTATTCTTGTTTGAGTTATAGTCTGCTGTGATATCGCTTCCGGTTGTATCGGAATTATTAGCAGCCAAAATGAGGAGACGGCTTGACCTTAGTCCCTACAATGTTATTTTGGGTAGGGACTAAGGCCAAGCCGTCTCCTCTATATCATTCCTAGTCTAAATACCCCTTTCCCCTAATCAGGGCAAAAGAGGGATTTAGGATACGACTAAAGTGTCAAAGACTGAGGATTTGTCTCAATCAATTTCGCTAAATCCTGCAAGAAAGACGCAGCATCAGCACCGTAAATTACTCGGTGATCGCAAGTAATATTCACCTGCATTTGCCGCTTCACTCCCATCAAACCCTCTTCATTAGCCACTACTTGCGGCCGCGAAGAGCCGATCGCCAAAATCGAGCCTTGATTCGGTGGTAAAATCGCATCAAACTTATCTACTCCAAACATTCCCAAATTGGAAAGAGTGAAAGTTCCGGTGCTATACTCATCAGGTTTTAACTGTTTGGTGCGGGCGCGATCGACTAAATCTTTCCAAGTACGGGAGAGGGAATAGATATCCAGGCGATCGGCATTTTGCAACACCGGCGTAATCAAACCACCGCCCTCCATCGCCACAGCCACAGCCACATTAATATCAGCCCGATATTGAATCGCCGACTCCACATAACAAGCATTCAGCAGAGGATGTTTTTGTAAAGTTACTGCTACAGCCTTCGACAGCAAAGCCGTCATCGTCACGCCCTTCGATTTGATTTGTTTGTAGAGCTTATCCAGATTATCCGTAGTAATTGTATAACCAACGCGGAAACATGGCACGGTCAAACTTACTGCCATATTACGCACAACGGCATTTTGCAACGCATTCATTGGCACCGTTTGACCCGTCATCGCCATTGCTGGAACAGCCTGTGGTGCGGGCTTAGCTGCTGCGGGTGCGGGTGCTGGTGCTGCTGGTGCTAGTGCTGCGGGGACTGTCACCAGTTGCTGAACAACAGCCGGTTGAGCTTTACCCGCTGCGGCTTCCACATCTTCTGCCACAATTCTGCCGTGGGGGCCGCTACCTTTGATAGCATTCAAATCTACTTTAAGTTCCTTTGCCAACTTCCGAGCACGGGGAGAAACGACACTGCGGCCGTTTTGGCGGCTGACATTTTGCTGCAAGCCTGGAGACGAGGTTGTAGCTGCTACGGGCGGTGCGGCGGCGACTGGTGCGGCGGCGGCTGGGGCGGCGGTTCCTTGTTTTTGAGCCTCGGCAATTTCGGCTTCAGTTTCTGCTACTAGGGCGATGGCTGCTCCCACCGGCGCAACTTCCCCCGCAGGTACCATAATTATTGCTAAATAGCCTTCGTAGAAAGACTCGACATCCATGTCGGCTTTGTCAGATTCAACTACTACTACGGTTTCGCCTTTTTCTACTTTGTCCCCGGCGGATTTAACCCAGGAAACAATTTTGCCCTCTGTCATGGTAGAGCTCAGGGCTGGCATGAAAACTTCACGAATCATTTGTAAAAAGTCCTTTTGAGTTACTAATAGGTATTTGGGAATTGGGAATTGGGAATTGGGAATCGGGAATTGGGAATTGAGAATTGGGAATTGGGAATCGGGAATTGGGAATTGGGAATTGGGAATTGATGATTATTTTGAGTCAATAGTCCGAAGATGTGTGACTATTGACTCAAAATCACTTACCAATTACCAATCACCAACTTCTATAGCAATCCTAAATCATTTGTGAATTTCTTACTCCCTCCCCTTAATAAGGGGAGGGTTGGGGTGGGGTAAAAAACTTTACGACTCCTGCAAGGATTGCTATATTTTCTAAATATCACCTCGAATCACTTCGACTATGCCGTCACGGAGGAGAACTTCTACTTGCATTTTTTGAATCAAGTTGTCTCCTAACCCGACAGTGAATGTACCGTCAATTTGACCTTGATTCACTTCTTGTTCTAGGTCTAGTACCTGCACTTGCTGGAGTTGTTGCAGACTTTGGTTCTTCTGTTCTAGCAGTTCACTTTTCTTTTGATTTACCTGCATTTGAATGTTTTCTATTTGCTGCATTACCTGTGGGCCTGGTGGTTGCAGATTTTGCTTTTGGATTTCAGCAATCATGCGCTGCCCTTGCATTTCTAGCTGTTGTAGCTGAGAATCTGTTTGATTGATTTGCTCTTGGAGTTGCTGTTGAGCTTCTTCTTTCCAGCGGGGAGTAACGACGACTTTAACGTTAATCGATCGCTTCAATTGTAATTGTGGTTCCATAAAGTTGTTACTTGTTACTTGTTACTTGTTAGTTGGGAATTGGGAATTGGGAATTGGATGCGACTAACTGCTAGTTGCTAATTATTCAAAAGCTATTAGCCTTCAGCCTGTCCCCATCTTCAATCCCCTGTCGCTTGTCCCGATTCCCGATGCCCTGAGAGTATTTTCAAAACATCCCGTCAATCATATCGCGGTAGTGTTCCGTCACAACCGGGCGCTTAATTTTCAGGGTTTGGGTCAGCATTCCATTTTCCATCGAAAATGGCTCCAAAATCAACCGGAACGGGCCAATGCGATCGTCCGTGCGGTATCCAGGGCGATTTTGCACCTCCCGGTTCAATTCTTGGCGAAATAAGTCTTGAATTGTCTTGCTATTCCAGTCAATTTCGTGTATGGGAGGATTTTGAGTTTCTGCCCATTTCTGGACGGCTTCTACATTGGCTACGATTAACGCGCCCACAGATTTCTGATCTTGACCCACTAGCATAATTTGGTCGATGTAGACACTGCGGATGCAAGCATCTTCGATCGGCTGAGGTTCGATATTTTCGCCGTTAGTCAGGACGATCGTATCTTTTGCCCGCCCGGTTAAGATTAAATCGTTGCCCGGTGTCAGCCAGCCCAAGTCGCCGGTATCGAACCAGCCTTCGGGGTCGATCGCCTTTGAGGTCGCTTCGGGATTAAGATAATAACCGGCCATGATTTGCGGCCCGCGCGCCAAGACTAAGCCACGTTGACCGATCGACAGTTGTTGTCTACTATCAGGATCTACGATTTTAACTTCCGTATGGGGAATGGGCTGTCCCGCCGAACCTTTGAGATTGTGCCAAGGGCGGCGAACCGTTAACACCGGCGAAGTTTCGGTTAAACCGTATCCCACCAACAAACCGATATTCGCTATTTCAAAGAAATTGTCCAAGTGCGTGGCCAAAGAACCACCGCCACTAATTGCCCACTTAAAACGTCCTCCCGTAGCTTCCCGGACTTTTTGGTAAACCAGTTTTTCGGCGACGGCGTGGACTGGCCACAATAGAATGCTTTTGATGCGGGCGATTAGTTTTTCCGAAGCAGAAGCAGGTTTTAAATTGAGAGTCAATCCTTGGAAAATGCGACGGGCTTCTATGTATTGTTGGCTAGCAGATAGGAGGAAGTTAACCAATTTTTGTTTATTAGCTGGCTGTTCCCGAAATTGCTTTTGTACTGCCTCGTAAATTGATTCCCAGATGCGCGGAACGCTCACCATGTACTGGGGTTTGTAAGTTTTGAAATCTTGTTTGAAGTAGCGAATATTGGTGTAAATCTGCGTGCATCCTTGGGAAAGCATGAAATATTCGACAGTGCGTTCGTAGGCGTGCCAACTGGGGAGAATACTCAGGACACCTTCGCCGGCTTCGGGCTGGAGAATTGTGCCGAAAGTGGTGATTTGATGTAGCAGGTTGCCGTGGGTGAGCATCACACCTTTGGGTTTGCCGGTGGTGCCGCTGGTGTAGAGCAAAGTGGCGAGGCCTTGAGGCTTGTGGTTGCTGGGTTTGAGGGCGCGGTTAGCCCCTGTGGCCATGACTTGGGAAAATTTGACTGTGTTGAGGGTTTGACTGGCTTCTGGTTCTTCGTCGGAGAGGAGGACGATGAGTTGGATGGGCAAATCGGGGAGGCTATGTTGGAGTTTTTTGAGTAATGCGCGGTTTTCGACTACCAAGGCGGTGCAGCCACTGTTTTTGATGATGTAGAGGAGTTCTTCGGGGTCGGCGGTGGCACCTCGCACGGCGTTGGCGGCCCCAGCCATCATGATGCCTTGGTCGGCTATCAGCCAGCGGGGGCTGTTGTCGGCGAAGAGGGCGACGCGGGGAGGGATTGCTTCTCCTGGGTTTGGTTCGATGCCGAGGGCTTGGAGGCCTGCTGCGAACTGTTGGATTTGTTGGTACAGGTCGGTGTAGGTGAGCTTGATTTCGGGCTTGCTGTGGGGATCGTGGAGGGCGATGGTTTGACCGAATTTCTGTTGGACGATCGCCCAAATTTCCGGTACTGATTGGATGGAACTGTAATCGATCAGGCGGCTGAGGTTTGCGCGATCGCGATCGGTCATTTGAGATGATGTGTAAGATGCTGAGCGGTTCATAGGGTATTTTCGGGGGTTTTGGGAGATAAAAGTGTTTTATCTGAATCTAGTATCAAATGTATCCCTAGCTGTTTGTGCTTGGGTAGGGACAGTTTGCGAAGCTGTCTCTACCTTTTAAGGGCTATTTTCTCTTAAGTGCGATCGTTTAATTTTGCAATTTCGGTTGAATTTTGTTACAAAAATCGATGAACTGACGAAAAGTAGTCAGTTGTTCCGGCTGAACTTGAATCCTTGCCAATAACTGTTCCAAATAAAATGGCTTGAGTACATCTCCAGGTCGTTTTTTTGAATAAGTAATATTTTTAGCTTCAAACAACGATCTCAAATAAGCTCCATGAAACTGAGCGTGAGTATTAAATTCTTGATATTTGCCCATATTTTCGGGACAATTCACTGAAACATCATAATATTTAGTATAATCTAACAAAGGTTTGTCTTGAGGATTTCTGGAATAAATCTTGCGATTGCCCAGCAGCCAACTTTCCAAGCAGCGATTCTGAAATATTAGCATAAGTTCTGCATTATTTAACTTCAACTTTTGCTCATCTAAAAAATTATCAATTTCAGTTGTAAGTTCAGCAACAGTGTTTTCCTCAGCATCCAGACACACTACAAAATAGCTGTATTTTCCGTTGGAGTTAATTTCGGCGATCGCACGCGGGATAAAATCGTATATTAATGAAGGATATCCTTCACCGCTAATCAAGTAATAATTTTTTTCATTCACATCATCGCAACTCTGAACTCGTTGCAATTCCGGTAGAAGATGAGCCAACCAAGCCGGATAAACTTTTCTCTCCGATTGTGTTCCTTCGACCAAAAAATACAGATTCATCAAACTTTGATTCCTTCGCTATATTCTTCTAGATTCATCAGTTGCATGAAAGCTTGATGCCTCGATTTCCCCAAGTTCAAATCTTTAGCATCGATCGCAGTTACAATCCCACCTTTGCGAGTGACTATTTTCCAGTGCTCCATCCCAATATTATTGATTATATACGGATGGTGGCTGGTGAGAATGAATTGAATATTTCTATTTTCCACAATCAAATCTGTCACCACATCGATACAGTTAATTCCCAAGCTGTTTTCAAATTCATCAATCAGGATTACCGTGCCTTCGGGCGACAAATACAGTTCAGCAATATGAATGAGAGTTTTCAGCATTCCTGAAGAAATATTGTTTTGGAAAATCCAATCGTTAACACCTTTTTCTTTTATTTGAATTGGAAAACTAATAAATGATGATTCGTCATCTTGTACTGGTTGTATTTTTAGATCTTCAACTTGAGGAAAAGCTTGTATAAATATGCGTTTAATTTGATTAAATAAATCTGAGTAATGACTACAAATAAAAGCTAATTTTATCTGAAGTGGCATATCAGTTTCCTTGATAGCCATTAATAACGACTCACTTTTTTGTAGGTTTAATATCGCTGTATAATTCATGTCGTAATAATCCATTGAACTCGAATTATTGCTAATTATTTTATACAAAAAAGCGTAGTAAGCAGGTGAAACATCATCTTCTTGATTTAAGATTTTCACTACGCTTTGGAACGGAGACAATTTGGGCGTTTTCTGACCTTGAAATATAATTTCATTAGGTGTTCTTTCTATAATTATATCTTCCTCCATTAATAAATGTTCTCTAACAATTCTAAATTGATTAGTTTCGTCTTCCTCATTAAGAATCCTGGGCAGATTTTTTTTTGTTTCAAATTCGCCTTGCCAGCGGTACTCAACATCATCTAAATCATCATTTACTGTCGAAAATGTAATATCCCAAGCTAAACCATTTAGGGAAACACCATTGGCTATCTTTTGTAAACTCAAAATCCCTTCGAGTATTTTTGTTTTGCCGACACCGGAGACACCAACTAATAAAGCCAAGTTAGAAAAATAGATTGGTTCAAAACGCCACTCTCGTAAATTGTCCCAAAAAGCAAATTTTTTAATTCTCATTTCTCCCTACCATCAATCATCAGCGTTTATCAATGTTTATCTGCGGTTAAAAACCAAATTGACAATAAGCCAGAGAGAGGACTCTCGTCCTCACCACAAACTTACTTAGCAGGCCCCACAGCATCGATCGCAGCTTCAAGCGCGATCGACACATGAGTCCAATGAGTCCCCCCTTGACAAAAAGCCACATAGGGTTCCCGCAACGGCCCATCAGCCGAAAACTCACTCGTACTCCCATCAATAAAAGTACCCCCAGCCATCACCAACTCACTGTCATAGCCGTGCATCGGGCCAGGAACCGGGTCTAAATAAGAACCCACGGGCGAATTTTGCTGAACAGCCCGACAAAAAGCAATTAACTTATCAGGACAACCAAATTCGATCGCCTGAATCACATCCCGTCTTTTCGCCAAAGGAATCGGATTCACCCGATAACCCAACTTATAAAAAACATAAGCCGTCAAATGATTACCCTTCATCGCCTCACCCACAAACCCCGGCGCCAAAAACAAACCCTGGAACAGCAACCGATTCAAATCAAAAGTCGCACCGCCACTACTGCCAATTCCCGGTGCCGTCAAGCGACAAGTCGCCATTTCCACCAAATCAGCCCTCCCGGCCACGTAACCACCAGCAGGGGCGATCGTACCCCCCGGATTTTTAATCAAAGAACCAGCCATCAGATCCGCACCAACCGCAGTAGGTTCACAATCCTCAACAAATTCTCCGTAACAATTATCAACAAAGCAAATTGTGTTAGGATTCTGATGTTTGACTATCGCGACGATTTTTTTAATCTCAGAAATAGACAGACTCGATCGCCAAGAATAACCGCAAGAGCGCTGGATCAAAACCAGGCGAGTTTTCGCAGAAATAGCAGAGCTCAGTGCCTGCCAATCCACACTTCCTTCGCGAGTTAGAGGCAACTCGCGGTAGCTAATGCCAAACTCAATCAGTGAACCTTGACCTTGCCCCCGCAGGCCGATGACCTCTTCTAAAGTATCGTAGGGAGAACCAGCTACTGCCAACATTTCGTCGCCAGGACGCAGAATACCAAAAAGAGCACAGGCGATCGCGTGAGTACCCGAAACAAACTGTACCCGCACAGCCGCCGCCTCTGCACCCACCACTTCGGCAAACACCCTGTCCAAAGTCTCCCGACCCAAATCATCGTGGCCGTAACCCGTAACCCCTGCAAAATGGTGGACTCCAACCCGGTGGCCCTGAAAAGCTTTTAAGACTCGTTGAAGATTTTGCTTGACTGTCGCGTCAATACCAGAAAAAATCTGAAGGAGTGCCTGTTCTGCTTCCTGTAGCCGTGAAACGCTATTCATCTATACCTCGCTCACCATTTGCGTGGGCGCTGCTCATTATCGCGTAGATGCGGCCCTTAGTTTGTAAACATAATATCTTCATGACGATCGCAACTTCCAAAAAAACTTCTCCTGATTGGCCTGTCATAGGCTTTATGGCCTTTCTCCATATCGGTGCTCTATTTGCTCTCCTGCCCGCTAACTTTAGCTGGTCTGCGGTCGAGCTAGCAGTATTCCTGCATTGGGTAACAGGTGGTCTAGGAATCACTCTCGGATTTCACCGTCTCGTCACCCACCGCAGTTTTCAAACACCCAAATGGCTAGAATATTTCCTAGTTATTTGCGGTACACTTTCCTGCGAAGGTGGTCCGATCGACTGGGTAGGAATGCACCGATTACACCACGTACATTCTGACACCGAAAGAGATCCTCACGATTCCAATCAAGGCTTCTGGTGGAGCCACATGGGTTGGATGCTCTCGGATCTGCCGATCAGAGTTGAAATTCCCCGCTTTACAAAAGACATTGGCGACGACCCAGTATACAAGTTTCTCCAAGCATATTTTATTCCCATCCAAATAGTCTTCGGTGTCTTGCTCTATTTATTAGGCGGCTGGTCCTTCGTGTTTTGGGGCGTGTTTATGCGGATTGTAGTGGTATTCCACTGCACTTGGCTGGTGAACAGCGCTACCCACAAATTCGGGTATCGCACCTACGAGTCGGGCGATCGATCCACCAACTGCTGGTGGGTGGCTGTACTCACCTACGGCGAAGGCTGGCACAACAACCACCACGCATTTCAATACTCCGCTCGCCACGGTCTTCAATGGTGGGAAATCGACTTAACCTGGATGACAATTCAACTGCTGCAAACACTGGGTTTGGCCACGAAAGTCAAATTAGCAGATATAGCAGAAAAGTAACTTGCGATCGCAGGTAACAGGTTATTAGTCATTAGTTGTAGACTGACGGCTAATAACCAATTTTTTATCAAATTTATTCAACATTGATCCACATTCGGCACCCCCCAACGGCAGGGGTGTTTCATTCTCGTTTTATGGGGAGATGAGGAGAGGGGGAGATGGGGAGATGGGGCGATCGCGGGAACCCCCAGAACGAGTCGTAAAGATTTTTACCCCACCCCAACCCTCCCCTTACTAAGGGGAGGGGGTAAGAAGTTCACAAATGATTTAGGATTGCTATAGTACGATCGCCTGGATACCTTCGACCAGTGGCAGTTGGCCACTCCCATGCTGATTAACCATTTTTTCTACTCAGCTCATGCTAAGTCAATTTGTGCTTAGTCTAAACTCCAATTAGCAATATCGGACACGGCAATGCCCATTGGTGTCAACTTAAGCCTGAAAGCCTTGAGAAATCTGGTTTTTACCTGAGTCTAGATCCCCCTAAATCCCCCTTAAGAAGGGGGACTTTGATCGGACTCCTGTCCCCCCCTTCTTAAGGGGGGTTAGGGGGGATCTGGCCTTAATCGTCAAACAGTAGTCTGTGACAGGGTTTGGCCTTAAGTTGACACCTATGGGCAATGCCGTTTCCCTACCCTAAAATAGTCCATCGCGATCGCGAGGAATGTAACCTATGCTAAACCGCGAATTAGTAAGCGCTGGCCTTGCAAAATCTCTGCATAAAGCTTTTCCAACTCAGTAATATTTTGACTGAGGGTGTACCGCTCGATCGCCCTTTGTCGAGCTTTTTGACCAAGCATCTGTGACATTTCGGGGTGATCGCAAAACAGTGGTAGTAAGGTTTGCAACTGACTCCGCACCCGCTGAGTGTGCAAAACTACCCCAGCCCCTCTCTCCAAGGCTTCCCCGTCAGCACCAGCATCGGTGGCCAAACAGGCCAAACCGGTGGCCATCGCTTCCAGCAGCGATAGCGACAATCCCTCCACCAAAGAAGGCAAAATAAACACGTCTGCACCCCGCAGAATTTCGATGCGACGTTCTTCATCAGCAATAAATCCGAGCCACACAATGCCGTCATCTTCGCCGTAGGACTGTTGCAGCGAAGCGGCTAGGGGCCCATCGCCTACGATCGCCAATACATTTCCAGGGCCGAAATTACATTGTTTCCAGGCTTTCAGCAGCGACTCGACATTTTTCTCTGGAGCAATGCGGCCTTGGTAAACAAAAATGCGATCGGCCTTTAATTCCGACTTCAAGTTAGAAGGCCCTGGAGAATACTTAACCGCATCCACGCCGTTGGGAATCACAGCCACCCGTTCCAGTGGCACTCCCAACTTCACCAATATATCCCGCTGAATCTGAGAAAAAACGATTGTTGAGTTGTAGTGAGCCAAAAATGGGGCGTACAGTTGATACATCAGGTGTTGGGTTCCCGATGTCAAATTCCGCAATTTGCGATCGAACGGCGGGTGAAAAGTTGCCACCAAAGGTATATTCAATTCTTGACAAATTTCCGGCAGCAAAAAGTCTAGAGGCGAAAGCGTCAGGGAAGCGTGAACGATATCCGGTTGCAGTCGCCGCAGGGATTTCATCAACACTTTGCTGGATTTGAAAGTCGGAATCGTATAAATTTGTGACTTATAGAGACAGGGTAAGGAGACTTCGTTGCAACTCGCCGGTGACAGCGAATGAGTAAATGAGGATTGAGAAATTCCTGTTCCCCATTTCCCATTGGCCATACTCCACGCGGCCTTATTCCTGTCCAGTTCGGCTTCTTGGGCGAAGTGCAGGAAACTAACTTGGTATCCCCGGTCTAAAAGTGCGTTGGTGACTTCCCTAGAATAAGTGACGTTACCGCAAAAAGGTGATTTTTTTCCCAGCCAAGCGATGTGCATTCAAGTAAATTTGAGTTTGTTAAGTAGAAGGAAGAAGGAAGAAGGAAGAGTGCTTATATAGCAAGCTTTATTGCCATCTGTATCTTACGTTTAATTAGGTGGATTTACTTATTTTATGGGAGTCGATCGACTGTGCTATTACGGGAAATATACCAGGTTAAGAGCTCCCCAGCGATCGCCAACCCGGCCAAAGCCAAAAATACTCTCGGCAAACCCAGAAAAGTTTCGGCGACTCCCGCCAAAGCCAATGGTAAACTCAAGGCGATATTAGTGGCATTATTTTGCAGCCCAAAAACTTTTCCCCGCATTTCTTCTGGAGTTTCTGCTTGAATTGTAGTCTGCATCGGCACTCCCACGATCGCGGCAAATACACCCAACAGGGTAATGAACAGTACGGATATCCACAAATTGTGTGTAAATACAGAAAGACCAATCAGAGCAACGGCCATGCCGATCGATCCGATTAAACTAAATTGGGAGTGAGAAAATTTGTTGCCCAGATAGCCGACAGTTGTGGCTCCAGCAGCCATCCCAACACCCACAGCCGCCAGCAAAAAACCAAACTGGGAAGCTCTCATACCTGGAAGTATTTCTGCTAGCCGCACCGCTAAAACTGCTAAGGCTGCAAAAATCGAAAACAGAATAATTAGTTGAATTAAAGCATTGCGGACTTTAGGTTGATCGTTGATGTAACGCAATCCGTCTTTCAAATCTGCTAGGGGATGCGGCGGTTCGTGTTCTACCTCGTTTTTTTCGCCTGTGTTCATCGACAGCAACAATACTCCGGCGAGTGCGTAACTTCCTCCTACTACTAATTCTTTGCCAATACCGAGTCCGCCACCGAGATTGGTGAATAGGGTGTCGGCTAAAGCTAGTAGGGGTTCTCCTACTGCAAAACCAATAATTACTGACCCCATCATGGTTGTGGTGTAGAGGGAGTTGGCCAATAGCAGGTGGCGGCGTTCTACCATCAGGGGAATGGCTGACTGTTCTGCTGGGGCAAAAAATTGAGTTAGGGTCGAAACTAGGAATGTCACCAACAGCAGCAAGCAGAATCCGAGGGGCAATTGACCTATTTCTAAGCCGTCAGAGAGCCATAGCAGCACGGGAAGGCTTAATACTAAACCTCCCCGCAGCAGGTTTGTGGCGACCAGCACTGCTTTTTTTGGCCACCTATCGACGTAGACTCCGGCGGCGGCCCCGAATAGGACTGCGGGGATTGTAAAGGCGATCATGATTGCTGACACCCATCTGCTGATGGTTTGGTCGGCTGCTTGGAAGTGGCTGGCTACGAGGGCGATCGTCAGTACGAGATAAACTTTATCTGCTAGTTGGGAGAAAACTTGGCCACTCCACAATGCTAGAAAGTTGCGGTTTTTGAGAATTGGCAAAAATCCTCTTTCTGTTTCGGGGTTTTCGACAACTGCTTCGTCTGTGATGGCTGGTTCGGGGATGCTTGGCTGGGCGGGGGTTTCTGCGGGTGTTTTACCGTTGCCATTTCCCCAGGTTGGTTCTGGAGTGGTGGGATATTTAGCCATTTCTGGGTCTTGTACTTTGCTCCACTGATCGTCCACGGGATGAGAGTGGAAGTCGGACAAGTTTTCTCGTTCTTCCATCTTGTGGTGAGTCACGGCTAAAACAGATATTGTCAAATCAGAATCAGACAGTCGCATCATGGGGTTTGGGTCGGTCGCTTGGGATGGTGAAGATTCGGCGGGACGTGAAATTTCAATTAGGGCCTTGACAGCCAAGTTTTATAATTTGTAACTTTTATTATCCAACGTTGGAAGAATCTTTGGACTTTAGGTGAAATTACTTGCTGGTTTGGGTTTGGCGCTGGTTTGGGGTGAGAGCGTGCCGATCGCTCTTTTTCCTCTATTCAAAACTCAAAACTTTCCAAGTAAGTATCGATCGAGCTTCCTGATCGAATCACACAACCCAAATGATACTGTGCATATTGTCGCAAAATGTTTTCTACTGATATCCAAGCTGCTTGATCGCCAATCACCTCGGCTGCTAGTTCTGGACTACCCAACTGTTGCAGTGCATTTAGTTCCCTAGCATTAATCTGGAAATCTGTCAAGTGTTTGCTTGCAGATGTTTTGGGGGAACGGGAGGCGAGATTATAACCAGATCCGGTTGTTTGCGATCGTTCTATCTCTAAGTTAACTAACTCGGACAAGCTGAAGGTTCCCCCCGAAGGTATGCTAAATCCTATTTGCCATTTCGGATCGGTGAAATTTGGGGTTAAGGGGTGTCTGGTGGCGCAGCAGACGTGGACTTGGGGTGCAACACCGGCTAGGGCTAGCAGGTGGAAAATGCCCTGATCTAGGTGGGCGATTAGTAAGGTTAAGGAGTCCGTGTCTGTGCGATCGGGCAAACTCTCCAAACGGCTCAGGTGTTCGCTCAGCAAGCAAAACAGTTCTTCTTGGGGCTCATCGGAAAGAGCGCTGGCGATCGCCAATTCAGCTAAATATTGGGCTGATGCGAGTTTTCCCAGGTTGCGACTCAGCCCCGGATGCGATTGTACAGTTTCGGCTTGGGTAATTTTGTCGAGCGATCGACCTTTGGCAATCAGCAATTCGTTGACAACAAACAATTCGCTTCTACCGCCGATGGTCGATCGTTGTTTGCGTACACCCGGCGCTACGGCTCGAATCAACCCGAATTCCCGTGTTAAAACTGTCAACACGCGATCGGATTCCCCTAGAGGCGAACTCTTAAGATTAATGCCAGTTGCTTTGTAGGTTCTAATCATTTGTTAGTTGACTGTTGACGGTTGACTGTTGGCTGTTGACGGTTGACTGTTGGCTGTTGACGGTTGACTGTTGGCTGTTGGCTGTTGGCTGTTGGCTGTTAACCTTTAGTTTTTTGTTTTAGTGAGTTAAGATAGGCATTAAGTTTTGGTGAAAGTTCATTCAATAACGGATGCAATCGATCGCTCTGTTCTTGAGTTAAAAGATTACGAGCGTAGGCAAGTCTTAACCAGTGTCTTGTTTCGTTTAATGAACCTCTGGCAATTTTCACGAAACGCTGATTATCTTGATAACTATGGCGTCCATGTCCTTCTGCAATATTAGCACCAACACTATCAGCCGATCTCACGATTTGTTTGCCCATCGTATCCTTCGTAAAGTAGTCCCATTTTTTAACAATAAACCATATTTCGTTTGATATTTTTTCAGCTAATTGATAAACTTGTAGCTGTTGGAAGTTCTCCATATTAACTCCTTTAAACAATTGATTGCCAACAATTGATTAATGACCAATGAATACAAGTTAACAGTCAACCGTCAACCGTCAACAGTCAACAGCTAACAGTCAACAGCTAACAGTCAACAGCTAACAGTCAACTCTTATCTAAATTATCGCGCTGACGGAGTAATTCAGGGCCACGAGAAGTCCCCAAACGAGTTGCACCAGCTACTACCAAATCTAGAGCTTGTTCATGAGTACGAATTCCCCCAGCAGCTTTAATCCCAATCCGTCCCTTAGTCACTTCCTTCAACAATCGCACATCATCAACAGTCGCCGCGCCAAAAAAGCCAGTGTTGGTTTTGATATAAGCCACACCAGCTTCCATGCAAATCTCAGCCGCTAATTGTTTTTCGGCATCGGAAAGCAGCGAACTTTCGATAATTGCTTTGATAGTGAGATTAGTTTCTTCGCAAATTTGGGCTAATTCTCGGTGGAATTCATCGATTCTTCCAGCTTTCAATAATCCTAAGTTAACGGACACATCCAACTCTACGGCTCCATTATCTGCGGCTTCTAGAGCTTCGTAAAGTTTCACCGTTGAAGTCGAAGCACCAGTGGGAAAACCGATAACAGTACAAACTTTAGGGCGTTTGTCGTGCAGTAACTCAACAGCTTGTCGGACGTAGGAGGGGTACACACAGACGGTGACAAAGCCAAATCTATCTGCTTGTTGGCAAAAGTGTTCTACTTGCTCTGGCGTGGCTGTGGGGTCGATCAGGCCGTAATCGATTAATGGGGCAATATCGATGTCTGGCTGGTTTGAACGCATTGTGGGTTTTTATCCGAAATAACTACTCCATTATGTAGCGAATTTAGCGAAAATTTGGGTACAAGCCCCCGAATTTATCTATGAGTTCGCTTTTTTAAATTCTAAAATCGATCGACCTTCCTACGGATTCGATCGCTCGCAAAACTCAATTTCGTGCTAGTTACATTGGGGCGATTCTGCCCAAAGTCTCCACCAACTGCTGAAGGTGTGCTGGCTCATGGTTTGCCATCAGGGAAATCCGAATTCGACTCACACTCACAGTGGGAGGGCGAATCGCCGGAGCAAAAATGCCCATTTCCTTCAGCTTTGTGCTAGCAGCTAAAGCTGTGGCCGCATCTTTTAAGGGAAAACTAAAAATTGGAGAGATTGAATTGCTAATTGGTAATTGACAATTATTAAAAGCAGCATATTTCAAGGTTTCTATATTTTGCTGCAATCGATCGCGTCGATCGGGTTCTTGTTGTACAATTTTCACAGCTTCCAAAGCAGCCGCGGTATCCGCCGGAGTCAATCCCGTAGTATAAATCCAAGTCGGAGCCCGATTGCGGAGAAAGTCAATTAAAGCAGCAGAACCCGCAACATAGCCACCCAAACTTCCCAAAGCTTTGCTGAGTGTGCCAACTTGAATCAAGGTTTCTCCGGTACACCCGAAATGTTCGACGCAGCCAGCACCGCTAGCACCGAAAACTCCTGTAGCGTGAGCTTCGTCTACTAACAGCATACAGTTAAATTGTCTAGCCAAATCTAACAACTTCGGTAATGGGCACAAATCTCCATCCATGCTGAAGACGCTATCAGTAACAATCAGACACTTGCGATAGCTGGCGCGATTTTGCTCTAGCTGAGTTCTCAAATCCTCAACATTGCAGTGATCGTATTCTACAGTCTGAGATCCACTAAGTATGGCTCCGTTTTTCAAGCTGGAATGGTTGTACTTGTCAGATAATATCAAATCGCGCTGACCGACGATCGAGGCGATCGCCCCTAAATTCGCCAAATATCCCGAACTGAATACTAAAGCATCCTCAGTTTGTTTTAAATTAGCAATAGCTTGTTCTAGCTGTCGGTGCAAATCGCGGTGTCCGCCGACTAATCTCGAACCAGTCGTACCCGTACCAAATTCTTGAGTTGCAGCAATAGCCGCTTGAATCAACCTGTCATCGCCGGCTAATCCCAAATAATCGTTGGTTGCAAAGTTAATTAGCCAGTCGCCTGCTAATTTTACTCTAGGGCCTGGACAACTTTCGATCAATTGTGGCGATCGATACCAATCGGCGCGGCGAATGGTGTCTAGAGATTTGTCTATCCAAGCATAGGGGTTAGGGGTCATATTGTAGTGCGATCGGGTAATAAGTTATATTGTCTGATAGTGCAATTCCGACCTATCTCACAACAAGCATATGTCATACACTAAAAAATACAGATTAGTCACACGCAGCGATTTTGACGGTCTTGTCTGTGCCGTTTTACTCAAAGAACTGGATATAATCGACGAAATTAAATTCGTCCATCCTAAAGATATGCAGGATGGAAAAATCGCTATCACCAACAATGATATTACCACAAATTTACCCTATGTTGAAGGTGCTCATCTAGTTTTTGACCACCATTTCAGCGAAACTCTCAGACACGAAAAAATCCAAAAAAACCACATCATCGACCCCTATGCAGCTTCAGCAGCCAGGGTACTATACAAATATTATGGAGGTCAACCAAAGTTTCCGCAGATTTCGGAAGCGATGATGGAGGCTGTTGACAAATCCGACTCGGCTCAATTTTCCCAAGAAGAGGTTCTGCATCCTGAAGAATGGGTGTTGCTAAACTTCATTATGGATGCCAGAACTGGGTTAGGTAGGTTTAAGAAATTCACTGTTTCCAACTACCAGTTAATGATGCAATTAATTGATTACTGCCAGAATCATAAAATTGCAGAAATCTTGGAACTTCCTGATGTCAAAGAAAGAGTAGAACTCTACTTCGACCAAGAAGAAAAATTCAAAGATCAAGTACAGCGTTGTGCAAAAGTATATAATGACTTAGTTGTTTTGGATTTGCGAAACGAACAGATAATTTATGCGGGAAATCGATTTATAATTTACGCCTTATTCCCCGAATGCAGTATATCGATTCACGCACTTTGGGGACTTAAGCAGCAAAACACTGTTTTCGCAGTTGGTAAGTCAATCTTTAACAAAAAATCTCAGGTAAATATTGGACATTTAATGTTAAGATATGGTGGTGGGGGACACATGAATGCTGGAACTTGTCAAATTGAAAATGACAAAGCTAGTAAAATTTTGAATGAGCTAATTGCAGAAATCGATCGAGATGCTTGAACCATACTGTAGGTTGGGTAGAGCGATAGCGAAACCCAACATCTTATTTTCAATAAGTTGGGTTTCGTCACCTCAACCCAACCTACATACTTGAACCATACTGTAGGTTGGGTAGAGCGATAGCGAAACCCAACATCTTATTTTCAATAAGTTGGGTTTCGTTACCTCAACCCAACCTACATACAGCAGATTGCAGGTTTATCAAGTACACCCGCCTATAGATCAATCCCCGTAGGGACACGGCACTGCCGCGTCCTCTATATCATAGGTCGTGCAACCGGAATTGATATTATTCCTACTATTCAGCTTCTTGTTCTTTGTCAGGATTTACAGTTTGTGAACTATTGCCTTTAACCTGTGGCAAATGGTCTACTAAACCCATATCAAAAGCAACATCTGGTAAATCAGCCACCTGATATTTTCCCGGTTCAAACAATCGCCCCGGAGTAAAACAAGGCTGTTTTAATTGGACAATTTCTCCCGGCTTAAACATTCCCCTAAATCTTTTGCTTTCGAGTGCCATGATTTCCGCTCCTAAAACAACTCTCGCATTAATCTTAGCAACTTTTTGCTCGTCGCTTCCCAAGTAAATAAATCTGCCGTCTCTCTGGCTTTTTGAGCCACCTGAAAACGTCTGGAATCTGCAACAATGTTCCGTAATTGCTCTCGAACAGACAGAAGATTGGGTTCCGCCCAGTGAGGAGAATTGCTAATTTTCAGATGATGAGTATCATAACACAATCCTACCGGAATTAGATCGTAAGAAATCGGATAGCAGTTATCAATATTAGCATACTCGGTCGGGCCGCCGTAAAGAGGCATCACCACGGGCAAACCCGCGGCAAAAGCATCCAAAATCTTGATGGCAAAACCCTCGCCACGAAAGGGAGCTAAAAAAGCATCTGCCGATAAGTATAAATTCGCTAGTTCTTGTCTGTCAAAAAACTTAGGTATTATTTCAATTTTTGGTTTAAACCTACCACATCTATGTTCAAAATCTCTAATTATTTCTACGATAACGTCAGGATTATTGCCACCGTCTTTGATAATTAATTCAACATTAGATTCATGTTGAAATTCTTGACAAAAAGCTTCAATGGCAATATCTGTACCAAATCTATAGAAATCAAAAGAATTGCTCATGTGCAAAATAGATGTTATATTTGATTTGTCTTTGGGAGATTTACTAGAATAGAGTTCCGAGATTAAAGGATTGAAGCCTAAAGGAATGACTGAGATGTTTTCAGCCGGACAGCCTGCTTGGATTAACACGTTTTTGGAGTATTCGCTGACAGCTAGTTTGTGAGATGAATTGTTGACTGCATCATACATCCAATAATCTAATTCTTCATCGTTTTTGGTGAATTCATAATTGATTGCAAAGAATTCAAAATTGAGATGACCGTTGAGTTCTTTTAAAAAGTGAGATTTCCAGTAATGCGACCATTTTATTTGAAACAAATCGGATGGACTGTTGTTCATCCACTTCGCAATCAGATTGTTTTCTTCTTCGGTGCAAATGTGGGTGATCTGAGGTGCGATTTCTGACTGTTCGACGGAAATAGGGATTCCCATTTTGTCTAGGGTTTTCGCGAGGGATAGTGTGATGTCTGCGAAGGAGTTGAAGTGTTGAAAGCCAATGTTGAAATGAACCATAGTTATTTGGTTATTGGGAATGGGGCATTGGGAATGGGGCATTGGGAATGGGTAATTATTTTTCTTCCTTCTTCCTGAAATGCTCCCTGAGCGAAGTCGAAGGGCTTTCTTGCTTCTTATGTTGCCGATCGCACTAAAATTATTGTACACTCACACCCGCGCGCCACAGCTTCGGGAATATTCCCCTGAATCACTTGCTTCAGGAGCCCTTCACGACTAGCTCCGAGGACGATCGCATCACATTGATCGTTGTGAGCTAAATCAATTAAAGCATCAGACACCGACTTAGCGCAAACCGAAGTCGCCACTACCTCACAGCTAACCCTGCGCTTGAGAAACTCCGCCGCCTGCTTCAATTCATGGCGATCGGGTGCTGCGACAGAGGGCTGGTGCACCTGGCATAATTTAATCTCCGGTACTTCACTCGCAGCGACAAAAGCAGGTAACAGTCGTAAAGCCGCCGCTTGCTTGTAACTGCCGCGAATTGGCACCAACCAACGCTGCAAACCCATTAGCGTATGCAGCCCCAATTCTTCGCTTTCAATGTTTGAATGTGGCGCAGAAATTTCTGCGGTTTTAGACTTGGGATGACCGTCTCCTTTCTGACCTTTTTGTAATAGCTTTTCACTCCATTTTACCAAAATTACTTCGCACTCAGCTTGCCGAATTACGGTATCGACAACATCGCCAAAAATGCGTCCAGTTGTGGATATTTCGCCTTGCCAGCCCATCAAAATTAGATCGATGTGTCGCTCCCCAATTGTCTCTAAAATCGCGCTGGGAACGTCGTGAGCTACCCGTATTTGGGTGTGTAATGGGACATTCCAATGGCGGGCGATTCGTTCGGCTTGTTGGAGGAGGCGACGGCTTTTTGTTGTCCGCACTGCGGTTTCTGAGGGAGAACTGTTGCGTGGTACTAACATGATTTGCAGGCATTCTAGTTCGTAGTTGCGATCGCGCGCAATTGTCGCAGCCAGCCGTAGCAAAGCTGGTGCTGTGTAGGGATTCGAGAGTGGTACTAACAAGCGGCCGTTTCCTAGCTGGGGAGCCCTGGTTTGATAGACTACATAAGAAGGTTCTGGATGTGGGCCTTGGGTTGTTTCTCCGCTGAGGCGATCGGACTCAACTCGAATAATATCACTGCGGGTAATAATTCCGACCAAACGGCGGCCTTCTGTGACCGGCAAGCGGCTGAGATTGTAGTTATTGAGCCTGTACAAAACTTCGCTTAAAGTATCGTTTGTTTTTACGGTGATTGGCTGTGGAGTCATGAATTCTTTGAGCAAAAATTGCCCCGTAAAATTGCGATCTTTGGCATTTTTCAAATCGCTTTGACTGACAATTCCGACTAATTTCCCGCCGTCTACTACTGGAAATCCTCGGTGGTGCGATCGCGAAAAAGCCTGCATCACTTCATCAAAAGTCAGTAGACTCGAAAGAGTTTCAACTTGACGCTGCATCACGTTAGCTGCGTACAAATCGCTCAAAGCATCAACGGCTGGTTTATCTTTGGTCAGTTGAATGCCTTTCAACTCCAAAAGGCGATCGTACAAAGAGCCACTATCCACCTTTTCTGCAACTAAATAAGCAACTACAGAACAAATCATCAAAGGTAGCACTAACTTAAAATCCGCCGTAATTTCAAACACAATAACTACCGCAGTAATCGGAGCCCTAGAAACCGCACAAAAAAATGCTCCCATTCCCGCCAAAGCGTAAGTTACCGGCAAACCAACACCCAGCCAATCTGCCTGTAAAATGCCCACGATATGGCCGAGTGCAGAACCGAGAACTAAAGAAGGTGCAAACAATCCTCCCGGAGCTCCTGAAGCTGCGGAGATAATTGTCAAAAAGAAGTGAGCAACAAAAGCAATTAAACTTGTTTTTCCGGTAGCTTCTCCCGTTAGCAAAAACTCGCGCAATCCAGTATTATTTCGGAAATTTTCTGGCAAAGCAGCGATGACCAAACCGCAGATTAAGCCAGCTAAAGCAACTCGCCAAGGCAAAGCTAATTTGAGCGTTTTTCGATTGAATTGCAAGCCAGCAATAATCCCTTTGCTGAACAAAGCTCCCAACAATCCTGCTAAAACACCTAACAGTATGTAAAACGGAATTTCCTGAGCCGCAAAACTGGTTTGGTACTCTCGTAAATTCAGATTTAAACTGTCTCCACCCAAAAGCTGCGAGACAACCGCACCGATGAAAGAAGCAATAATTGCAGTACCCAAAGTCAATCCTGAAACATCGTGCAGTAGTTCTTCGACTACAAACAAAACTCCTGCGATGGGAGCATTAAAACCAGCGGCTAATCCCGCCGCCGCACCGCAAGCAATCAATTGTCGGCGGTAGTCTGGGGAAGTTGGCATCAAGTGACCAATCCAGCTAGCCAAAGATGCTCCAATTTGGACAGTTGGGCCTTGTCTTCCCAGGGTTAAACCGGAACCAACTGCTAAAATAGTGGTGAGAAGTTTGGCGACAGCTACTCGTAAATTTAAAGAAAGATTGACACCAGCGAGGGCAGCTTTGACGTGAGGAATGCCGCTACCGGAAGTTTCGGGAGCCCAACGTTCAACCAAAAAACCTGTCAGCAATCCACCCAATAAACCGACACTGGGAAGTAAGATGAAAGCTGGAATTACCGTTGAGGTAGCAACTCGCCAACTGCCGAGCCATCCGACTCCTAATTTGAGTAAAACGCCAGCCAAGCCTGAAATTAAACCGATCAGACAAGCTTCAAAAATGGCGAGGCGTTTTGGCTGCAAAAAAAGTTGAGATTCGATGACTTTGGAAGATTCCCTAAATTGTTTAGGGATAGGAATATGCGGCATAAATAGGGTTTATTGCCTGCGAATTATATGCTCGATCGCACTTTAGCAATAAAATCAATCGAATTGGCAAAATGTAATTAATTTTTAACCGCAGATACACGCAGATTAACGCTGATTAATTCTATAGCGGTTCTCAAGCGTTGTGAGGTATGCCCTATGCCCTATGCCCTATGCCCTATGCCCTATGCCCTATGCCCGAAGCGTACCGCACTGTTACTGAGAAAGGCTATACTTCCCTGATTTGTTGAGACTCACTTTGCTGAGGATTCTTTCGCCCATTTGGCAAATTCAATTCAAATAACATAACAACCCTCAAAAGTCAACCCTCAACCGCCTTCCGAGCCAAAGTTCCGACTTTTCCGACTTTTGGGACTTTAAAGATCCGACTTTTCCGACTTATACAAACAGCCGCCGGCAGAAATAATAGAGATAGCGAAAGTCAACCCGCGATCGCTTGGGTTCTATGCAGTTGGATATTTGTGAACTGTAACAGGTAATTTTTATTACCTGGGAATTACTTGAGCGATCGCAACATTTGTACAAAACAATGTATCTTATGGGGGATGCAGGTATCGATCGCCAGTCTAAGCGAATAAGTGCGATCGACCTCTCCCCATGTCCGTTGCTTTCAGAAGCAGTTTAGAAAATTAAAGTGTGAGGTTTGTTATGACTGATACATCCAAATTGCTGAAAGACTTAGAAAAAGAACCCCTATTTAAGGATCAGTGGTGGCTGTTCAACGAAGGACAGACAGACATTGGGGGGAAAAAAATTAAGTCAAATCGCGGCATTGACTTGAATGTAGTGCCTTTGTGGCCGTTCTATACGGGCAAGGGTGTCAAAGTACAGGTGATCGATGACGGCATCGACAGCGGTCACGAAGACCTTAAGGATAACTTCAAAGAGGTCTCCGAAAAAGATATAGAGAAGATGTTGCCGGGCTTTGATGGTTCCCACGGTACAGCAGCAACTGGCATTATCGCAGCTAGAAGAAACGATCTCGGTACAGTAGGTATTGCCTACGACGCAACATTTGGCGGTTACAAATTTAATACAAACAGCCTAAATAGTTTACAGGCGCAAGATCAATTCGACGTTTCCAACAATAGTTGGGGCCTAGTATATAACTTTGTAAATGTTAACACCAACGTTGCAGCCATCGAAAACGCTGTCACCAACGGCCGCAATAAGTTGGGAACAGTATCTGTCTGGGCAGCGGCAAACTCTCGCGAACAAATTAACCCTAACCTGGCAGGAGTGGAACAGCGGGGGAACAATGCCAACTTAAGCAATTACCCAAACAGCCGCTATACAATTGCCGTAGCAGCCATTAACAATGAAGGAGTTGTTGCCTCTTACAGCAATCCGGGTGCGCCACTTCTGGTGTCGGCTTTCGGTGACGAGGCCCCAAGCATTGCCACGGTCGATCGTACTGCCAATTCGGGCTACAACCCACAATCTAGCCCAAATTTTCCAAGCCTTAACTACACCAACGACTTTAACGGCACGTCATCAGCAGCGCCGATGGTTTCCGGCGTTGCAGCGTTAATCCTGCAAGCCAATCCCAAACTCGGCTACCGCGACGTTCAGGAAATCCTAGCTTACTCTGCCCGGAAAAATGACCCCAATAATCAAGTAGTTAAGAGCTATTCTTATGAATCTCAGAAAATTCCCAAAGATACTTGGGCATTTAACGGTGCTAAAAACTGGAACGGCGGCGGACTCCATGTCAAGAGACTGTTGGCGAATGTCTGAGGGGTTTCACCCATCAGACATCGCCGTCCTGAA
>NZ_NXIB02000064.1 GCF_002412335.2 Tychonema bourrellyi FEM_GT703 | reverse complement strand
CATCCTAGCCATCCCCTAAGTATTGATACTCAGTTTCGGCTAAACGAATCGCACTCAAGCCCTTTAATTGTAGAAAATTAGAACTTATGGATTTAATCATAGAAGCGCTGCGGGCAATGGGACACAATGTCCGCTGGATGTCTTGGAATTTGTTTTTAGCTTTAGTACCGCTGGCGATCAGTTTTTGGCTGTTTCGCAAACCTCGATCGCGCTGGCTGATGTGGGGGACAGGTTTTCTCCTGGGCGCTACTTTTTTGCCCAGTATGCCACTGTTTTTCTTCTATCTGAAGCACATTTTGCAAGATTTGGGCAAAACTTACGTTTTGGGGGCGATCGCGATTACACTCGCACTAATGGCGGTAGATATCTGGGTACTGGGGCAACGGGGAGTTCGTTCTCTGCGCTGGTGGGCTGGTTTTCTAGTGTTTATCGCCTTTTTGCCCAATGCGCCTTACGTTTTGACAGATATTATTCACCTAATCGAACAGATTAAACAGGGACCATCGGTATGGGTGGTGACTCTAGCTTTGATTCCGCAATATCTAGCTTTTATGCTAGCAGGGCTTGAGGCTTACGTGTTGTCGGTGATGAGTTTGGGCTATTATTTAACGCAACAGGGTTGGGGCAAATTTGTCCTGGTAACAGAATTAACTATACACACACTTTCGGCGATCGGCATTTATTTAGGGCGATTTATCCGCTTCAACAGTTGGGATCTGATTACTAATCCCGATGCCTTGGTTAACACCGTGATGAATGATTTAATTGGGAAACGTCCGGTTGTAGTGATGGCTGCAACTTTTGTAGTAATTACCAGTTTGTATTGGCTAATGAAGCAAGTCAGTTTGGGTATTAGCCATCGATTTTATTACCATCAATTGCAGTCGGAGTTTTCCGGCGAAAAGTGATGATGGCAGTAGTGCTGAGTTTGGTCTACCGTAGGATTTCCAGTTTAAGTGAGGTGATACGGGTATTAGAGACTGCTTAAGTTGACACCAATGGGCACTGCCGTGTCCTAATCTTCAGCTTCTTGTGAAATTAAAGTCATTGCTTGACTAATAATTGCCTCTTGATTCACTAACTGTGACAATTCTTTTGGTTCATAACGCCCTTCTTCCACTTCTAGGGAAGCTTTGTTAATTGCTTGTCGATAGGCAGTTTCTAAAACCATGAATAACTCTTCTGGAGGCAAGTAAAACCCTGCACTTTTCGGTCGCTTATTTTCCTCCTGAATTTCTAGAACCGAGTTCCGAATCGAGATATCCCAAGAGCGAGTTGTGCGATTTTCAGCTTGCTGTTTTATCAGATGCAATAGTAAAATCACTGCATAGCTGCGAATAGTATTAATGATGTCTTTTTTGCTCATTTCTTCTAATTCTTCAACTATAGCTAATGACCCCGGTATATCGCCTTTTAGCAGTAAGGTTTTTAAGGTGAGTAATTCTTCCATGAGTTTATATTTTGGGTAACTTATATTATAGCTCAAAATTAGCGATCTGGTTAATCCTACAATTATTTAACATTTGTATTGCATAGGATTCGGGTGTGTTAGGATCAAAGTTGCGATCGGCTAAAAGGGATTTAATCTTATGACTGTAGCGAACGAACAGATTACTAAGAGCATCAGCAATAGTGGCTTATCAAATTTCCGCATCACTGTTGAACGTCTGATCGAACTTTTAGATTTAGAAGAAGAGGATGAGTACGGGGTTTTGAGACCGACTGAGTATGCTTTCAGGACAGCGATGAAATTGGTTGTTGAGGCTTATTATAGTATGGGAAACAGTTTTCCTAAATGCTCTACTGGTACTGATGACCAAGGCAGTATTACACTAGATTGGACAAGCTTAGAACCAGAGCGTACAGTCCGTCTATTTTGTCCCTTCAGTGCGGAGCAACCAGTTGATATCTATCACCATACAAAGAATGAAAATGTGGTCGAAGATATCCTTTCATCATCAACATTAGTTTACTGGTTGCAATGGTTTAACAAAATATGATAGAATCATCTTCAGAGAGTCGGTCAGAGTTTGAAAATTTACCCGATCATACACTTGTTTACCGAGGTCTCCGAAAAGGATGGATAGATCGAGATAGATCGATCGTTAAATTGGATGCGTACTATTTGCGCCAACGTATAAAGGAAGAGGGTATTTCTGTCAATTTTTCCATTGAGCAATCTTTGAGTGCATTGAAAAACTGTGCAGGAGTCGCTAGCCTTAATGTAGGAGAAATTCGAGAACTAGGTCTAAATGTAGTACGTGACTCCTCATCTCATGGTAGTATTATGGGCTTACCCATAGGTGTCAACTTAACGTCAAACCCCTTCAGAGACTACTGTTTGACGATTAAGGCCAGATCCCCCCTAACCCCCCTTAAGAAGGGGGGGACAGGAGTCTTCTCAAAGTCCCCCTTCTTAAGGGGGATTTAGGGGGATCTAGACTCAGGTGAAAACCAGATTTCTCAGGGCTTTCAGGCTTAAGTTGACACCAATGGGGCTTACCCTATCGTGAAGATAACCGTCCAAAAGCTGATGAGCTTGCGCTTTTATTGGCTAGACAATCTCAAATCGTATGGGAATCTTCGTCAAAATAGTGAAACAAGTTGTCAGATTAAGTAATAGTTTTCACTAAAATCCCGACTTCTTCGAGAAGTCGGGACTCTTGATGCCTTTGTGTTTCCTTGATTTCATCATACAACAAACTTTGACTTAATATTTCTTTTGCGATCGCCTCCACCACCGGCACGCAAACCGAATTCCCAATTTGCTTATAACTTTCCCCCGCACTCGGATAACTCTTAAAATCTTCAGGAAAACCCATCAGACGGTAACATTCCTTCAAAGTCAACTTTCTCACCAAATCTCGATCGCGAAAATAGATAAAAAACCTACCCGATGTTTCTTGCGAAGGAATAGTCGGATGCACGCCATCCACCGAATAAATGCGATTAGGCTGTCTGTGAACCCTCGATAAATGTTCTGTATTTGGCCTTACGCCAGTTTTCCAAGTACCTTTATTTCTGTAACCTACAAATAACAGTCCCGAATCTTGCTTTCTCGGATACTCAATTAAAGTATACTCGGATTTATCCAATATTTCAAAATCTCCTGTCTCGTCTAGAAATTCCCTGAGTTTGGGAGGAAACTTGGTTTTAAGTCGAGAAAAATTGAATTCTTTACCCTTAGTTGCAATAATAAATATTCTTTCGCGATGTTGAGCAATTCCAAAGTCTTTAGCATTCAGAATTTGATAATTGACGCTGTATCCCAAATCTTTAAGGCTGGCAATAATTACTTTTAATGTATTTCCCTTGTCGTGATGGATTAAGTGCTTGACATTTTCCAGGACAACTACTTGAGGTTGTTTTACTTTGATGATTTTACAGATCTCGAAAAATAGTGTACCTCTAGTATCTTCAAAACCTAGCTTTTTGCCGCAGATACTAAAAGGTTGACAGGGAAACCCGGCTACTAAAACATCAAAGTCTGCTAAATCTGTGGGATTGATGTTACTGACGTCTGCAAAAGGAACTTCGCCGAAATTATCTGTGTAAACTTCTCGGCATTTGCTGTTGATTTCGCAGGAAAAAACGCATTTAAAGCCAACTTTTTCAAAACCTTGTCTAAAACCTCCTATACCCGAAAATAAATCTATAAATCTCATCTATAATTTAATACTCAATGTTACTCAACCAATAATAACATATTTTGTTTTTCTCTCTTCTTTCACTCTGCGTTCTCTGCGCTCTCTGCGGTTCATTATACAAATTTCAACAAGTCTTGCTACAGTCCTCAATCTTCTACTCAAAACTGACTTGTGGTTCCCACACTCCCCAGATATTGATCCGTCGCCCTCGCCGTCGCATTTGCGATGCGGCGTTTTTGTTGCCCATTCTAAATACTGAGCAATAGAGAGGTACATTCCAACCGTGAGCATTGAGTCGGAGTGCGTTATTGTTCACGGAAGTTGGGTTTATGTCCTAACGACCTGGGCAGTTGCTGGAATATATAATTCCCGGATTGCTGGCAAATCGCTGGTAGCAGAGACTATAATTGATGAGGGCAAGTTTCGGTAGCACTTTGAGTACCAAGGAACGGGAACATGAGTCGTGAAAAGTGGCGGTATGTCAGCGTAGAAGAAGAACCAGAGTTGCGACGATTGCGCGAACAGAAAATCCTACTGGTGTCGCAGTCCGTAACAACTGATAGTGAATCTTCCTATCAACTTTTACCGATACAGCAGGGGATGCTGTTCGACAGCCTTTCGGGCCAACAGTCAGGGATAGACATCGAACAGGCGATCTGTAGCATCCGCGAAAATTTGAATGTTTCAGCTTTCATCAAAGCTTGGCAACAAATAGTGCAGCGGCATCTCATCTTGAGAACCAGTTTTTCTTGGTCAGGTGAAGAAGTTCCCCTGCAAATGGTACATCAACAAGTTGAACTGCCAATTGTCGAACAAGATTGGCGCAATTTGTCGGAGGGCGATCGCGCAAACCAACTCGCAGCTTATTTGCAAGCCGATCGCCTGCAAGGCTTCGATCTCACTCAACCGCCGCTGATGCGTTTGGCTTTGTTCCGCGTTGCGGAAACCGAGTACAAAATCATCTGGACTTATCACCACATTTTGCTTGACAGTACCTCTGCGATCGTGGTTTTGCAAGAAGTTTTTAGTTTGTACGAATCCCTGTGTGCCAACAGTCTCTTAGAATTAAAACCGCCCCGTTTCGATCGAGATTGCATGAAGTGGATGCAGCAGCAAGACATCTCGAAAGCAGAAACATTCTGGAGACAATACTTAAGCGGTTTCAGCGCTCCTACCCTTCTGGTTGGGGATTTTTCAAGGGCGGGCAAGATGCCGGCCCCACAAGCCAATTTATCAGTTGTGGAACAGACATCTTGCCTGTTGCTGACACCACCAGGAATCCGGCTTTCTAGCACTGTTACCGCAGCCTTAAACTCCCTAATTCAAGAACACCAAATCACCCTAAATACCCTGTTGCAAGGAGCGTGGGCTTTGCTTTTAAGCCGCTGTTCCGGTTCGGAAGATGTAGTATTTGGAGCTATTTGCGACAGCCGATCGCAGCCTCTAGAAAGGGTTGAATCAGCGGTAGGATTATTGATAAATACTTTGCCTATCAGGGTAATTGTATCTCCCGATTTGTCAGCGATGGACTGGCTTAAACAATTACAAATTCAGTGGACAGAACTGCAAGAATACAGCGGCGTACCACTGGCAAAAACTCAAGAATGGAGCGAGATTCCCCGCGGCAGAGTTTTATTTGAGAGCTTGCTAGTAGTGGAAAACAGTCAGATAAATTCTGCATTGCAAGCTCTCGGTGGCAACTGGCAAAACCGAGAATTTCAGCTTTTAGAACAGACAAGTTTTCCCCTAACTGTTTACGCATATGGCGGAGACGAACTGCTGCTGAAAATTGCTGGCGAGATCCAGCGGTTCGAGCCGATCGCCATTACCCGAATGTTGGGACACCTGCAAACTTTGCTAGAAAGTATAGCCGCGAATCCCCAGCAGAAAATCAGCAAATTGTCAATGCTGACAGCAGCCGAACTTGCTCAGTTGCAGCAGTGGAATCAAACTCAGGCAAATTATCCGCAAGACAAATGCGTTCACCAATTATTTGAAGCACAAGTCGATCGATCGCCCGATGCCATTGCCGCCGTTTTTCCCCAAAATTCCCAACAGCAACTCACCTACCGCGAACTCAATTCCAAAGCCAATCAACTCGCCCATTACTTGCAGCAATTAGGCATCGGGCCCGATGTTTTAGTCGCTATTTGCATGGAACGTTCCTTAGAAATTGCGATCGCTGTCTTAGGCGTTCTCAAAGCAGGCGCAGCTTACGTTCCCCTAGATCCAGCCTACCCCCAAGAACGGCTGACCTTCATGTTAGCCGACACCCAAGCTCCCGTTATACTCACTCAATCTCACTTAGTGTCTGGTTTGCCCGCACATCAAGCCCGCGCCGTTTGTTTGGACGCAGACTGGCAAGAAATCGTCAGTTGCAGCACGGCTAACCCAGCCAGCAGCGTCTCTCCCAACAATCTGACATATACAATATATACATCCGGTTCCACCGGTAAACCCAAAGGAGTTCCCCTCCCACATTGTTCCCTAGTCAACCTAATAGCGTGGCAACTGCAAAACTCGACCCTTGAGGGCCCAGCCAAAACTTTGCAATTTGCATCTCTCAGCTTCGATGTCTCATTTCAAGAAATGTTCTGTACTTGGTGTGCCGGTGGCACCCTCGTTTTCATCACAGAAGAAATCCGGCGAGATGCCCAGAGTTTGTTGCAGCTAATCGACAAAGAAAAGATTCAAAGACTATTTCTCCCTTTCATCGCCCTGCAACACTTAGCCGAAGCCGCCGATACCTATCAGCTAGTACCACAATCGCTGCGCGAAGTAGTTACCGCTGGCGAACAGTTGCAAGTCAACCGCTACATAGCCAGTTTCTTTCAGCAGCTAGAAAATTGTACTCTACACAATCAATACGGCCCCTCCGAGAGCCATGTTGTTACAGCCTATACCCTCGCAGGCCCGCCCGGAGATTGGCCCGCACTGCCTCCGATCGGCCGCCCTATTGCCAACACGCAGATATATCTGTTACAAAGAAATGGTGAGCCTATACCTTTAGGGGTAGCGGGAGAACTATACATCGGGGGCATTTGCTTAGCGCGGGGTTATCTCAACCGCCCTGAATTAACTGTTGAAAAATTTATTCCGAATCCTTTTTTAAACCAAGAAAATGGATTGGAAAATGCAGAAAATAGATCGGTTTCAAGCCTTCTTCCTTCTTCCTTCTTCCTTCTGCAAATCGCCTTTACAAAACAGGAGATTTAGCCCGCTACCTGCCCGACGGTAACATCGAGTACATCGGGCGGATTGACGGCCAAGTCAAAATTCGCGGCTTCCGCATTGAGTTGGGAGAAATCGAAACCGCACTGGCAAACCATCGGGCCGTTAAACAAGCTGTGGTGCTAGCGCGGGAAGACGCACCGGGGGACAAACGCTTGGTTGCATATATAGTTGCCAATCCAGAGGAGCAACTGGCAATAGCCGAGCTCCGGCCCTACCTGCAAGGGCAACTCCCAGATTACATGGTGCCTGCAATTTTTATGACTGTTGAGGCGATGCCGAAGACGCCCAGCGGGAAAATCGACCGCCGCGCCCTGCCTGTACCTGACTCCCAGCGACAAGAACAGTCCCAGAGTTACGCTGCACCGCAAAGCGAGTTGGAGCTTTTGCTGGCGGGTGTTTGGTCTAAGCTGCTGAAGCTCGATCGCGTGGGCATTCACGACAATTTCTTCGAGATTGGAGGCAATTCTCTGATGACGCTGCAAATTGCAGTCCAAGTCCGGGATCTGTTAGGCAAAGACTTGCCGGTTGTCAAATTGTTCCAGCACGCGACGATCGCCCAATTGGCAAATTATTTAAATCAGGGAAAGAGTGCGAACGAATCTACAAACAAATTTCAAGACAGGGCCGATCGGCAAAAAGCTGCTTTTAAGCGGCAAAAGCAATCTACCAAAAAACCCTAATTTATGACTAATTCCCAAGAAAACCCAGAACTTGACGGCATTGCGATTATTGGCATGGCGGGCCGCTTTCCCGGTGCTGCCAGTGTTGACGAGTTGTGGCAGAATTTGTGTGGCGGAGTCGAGTCTACAACGTTGTTCGGCGACGCGGAACTAGACCCCAGCATCGACCCCAATCTCAGACAAAATCCGAATTACGTCAAAGCTAGAGGAATTCTTGACGGGGCCGATCGCTTTGATGCAGCATTTTTCGGCGTGAGTCCCCGCGAAGCCGAAATTACCGACCCACAGCAGCGCATTTTTTTAGAAATAGCTTGGGCGGCCCTAGAAAATGCCGGCTGCGATCCGAATACCTTCAACGGCTCGATCGGAGTTTACGCCGGCACGGGCAACAATACTTATTTTCCCAACAACATCGCCGGACGATCGGATGTAATTTCCCGCGCGGGCGAGTTTCAGGTGATGGTAGGAAATGAAAAAGACTACATTGCTACCCGCACCTCCTACAAGCTGAATCTCAAAGGGCCGAGCGTCAGCGTACATACCGCTTGCTCTACATCATTAGTTGCAGTTTGTCAAGCTTTTTATGCTTTGATGAGCTATCAATGCGATTTAGCCCTGGCCGGCGGGATATCAATTACGGTTCCCCAAAATAGCGGTTATTTGTATCAAGAAGGGGGGATGTTCTCCAGCGACGGACACTGCAAACCTTTCGACGCCAAGGCTGAAGGAACCGTGTTCGGCAACGCTGCCGGGGCTGTGGTACTCAAGCGTTTGGAAGAAGCGATCGCCGACAGAGATACCATCTATGCCGTAATTCGCGGAGTCGGGCTCAACAACGACGGGGCAGCCAAAGTCAGCTTTGCGGCACCCAGCGTAGACGGCCAAGCAGACGCGATCGCGATGGCGCACGCGATGGCAGGCGTCGATCCCGAAACGATATCCTACGTCGAAACCCACGGCACGGCAACCCCCCTGGGCGATCCGATCGAAATAGAAGCGCTGACTCAGGCTTTTGCCCTCGCTTGTGATCTTAAGAGCACAGCCAAACAATTTTGCGCGATCGGCTCCGTCAAAAGCAACTTCGGACACACGATCGCCGCGGCGGGAGTCACGGGGCTGATCAAAACAGCTTTAGCCCTCAAACACCAGCAAATACCCGCCACTCTGCACTTCGAGCAACCGAATCCAGCTATTGATTTTGCCAACAGCCCCTTCTACGTCAACGCCGAACTTTCGGAATGGAAAGCCGGCAAAACGCCCAGAAGAGCCGGAGTCAGTTCCTTTGGCGTCGGTGGCACCAACGCTCACGTTGTCCTCGAAGAAGCGCCCGCGCTGGAACCGTCAAGTCCTTCTCGCCCGCGGCAGTTGCTGCTGCTGTCGGCGAAAACTCCATCTGCTTTGGACGCAGCTACTGGAAATTTGCGATCGCACCTCGCCCAACACCCAGAAATCGATCTCGCCGATGCTGCTTACGCTCTGCAAATCGGGCGGCAAGCCTTCAATTACCGCCGTTTCGCTGTTTGTAGCGATCGCACCGATGCCGTGCAGGTACTCGAATCCCTGCCACCGCTGCGTACAGCAACCCGCTGCACCGAATCGAGAAATCCGGCAGTAATCTTCATGTTTCCGGGACAAGGGGCGCAATACGTCAATATGGGCTTGAATTTGTACGAATCCGAGCCTTTATTCCGCTCCACAGTCGATCGCTGCGCCGAAATTTTGCAGCCGCACCTCGGCCGAGATTTGCGGAAAGTCCTGTATCCCGGCAGTGATGAAGCCACAGCCGCCGAATCGCTGCGCCAAACTTTCTTGACTCAGCCTGCGATATTTACCGTAGAATACGCGCTTTCCAAGCTGTGGCAGAGTTGGGGCGTCATTCCCCAAGGTGCGATCGGGCACAGCATCGGCGAATTTGTAGCCGCAACTCTCGCAGGCGTGTTTTCCCTGGAAGATGCCTTGATGCTGGTGGCAGCGAGGGGGCGCTTGATGCAAGATTTGCCGGGGGGTTCGATGCTGTCGGTGCGGTTGCCGGCGGCGCAAGTCGAAGGGCGACTGAGTGCGGATTTGGCAGTGGCGGCGGTGAATGCGCCGGATTTGTGCGTGGTTTCCGGGCCGACGGAGGCGATCGCACTTTTCCAGCAGCAGCTAGAAAGCGAAAGCGTTGTCTGCAAACAACTGCACACTTCCCACGCTTTTCATTCGCCGATGGTAGATTCGATCGTCGAACCTTTCGCCGAATATGTCAAAAAAGTGCAGTTGTCAGCGCCAACTATCCCATTTGTTTCTACTGTAACTGCTAGTTGGATAACAGCGGAACAAGCAACCGATCCGATGTATTGGGCGCGTCATTTGCGGGCGACAGTGCGTTTTGCCGACGGGATAAAAGAGCTTTGGCAAGATCCGAACCGGATACTTTTGGAAGTCGGGCCGAGAACAACGGCTGCTACTTTAGCTCGCAAACAAGCCAAAGATTTGAAAAAACAAGTTGCCATTTCTTCCCTCAGCGACAATAACGAGAATCAAAGTGAATGGACGGCTTTGTTGAGTGCAATCGGACAGCTTTGGCTGTGCGGAGTATCGATCGACTGGCAGAGTTTTTATCAGGAGGAAACGCGCGATCGGCTTCCCCTGCCGACTTATCCGTTCGAGAGCAAGCGCTTCTGGATCGAACCTAAAAAAGGGGGAGAGTGGGAGAGTGGGAGAGGGGGAGAGGGGGAGAATTCCCAATTCCCGATGCCCAATTCCCCATTACCGATGCCCAATTCCCCATTACCAATTCCCAAAAATCAACAATCAACAGTCAACAGTCAACAGTCAACAGTCAACAATCAACTACCCATGCCAAATTCACAGGTTGAAACCAAACAAGCAGCGCGCAAGTACAGACTGATTCCTGTTATTAAAAATATCCTCGAAGAAACTTCCGGCGAGGATTTAGCCAGTGTTGATGAGGATTTAACTTTTCTAGAAATGGGTTTGGATTCTCTGTCTTTAACTCAAGTAGCGCTGAATTTGCAAAAAGAATTTAGCATCAAAATTACCTTTCGCCAGCTATTAGAAACTTTCCCCACTCTCGGCACTTTATCTGAATTTATCGATGGTGCTCTGCCGCCGGAGGTTTTGCCTGCAACTCCTGCCGTTCAACAAGCCGCGCCCGTACCAGCACCGGCGGCGGCGATCGCACCTCCAGAACAAACTGCGATTCCCGTTCCCGCAAGCGCGCCTATAAATCTGCCCTTGCCCAGTCTCCAGCCCGCAATTGCGATTCCCGTACAGTCTGGCAATCTCGAATACCTGATCGGCCAGCAGTTGCAGATTATGTCGCGACAGCTAGAACTGTTGGGCGGCGCTGGTTTGGTTCCCGCACAGCCGGCGGTTGGTGAGCAAAGTCGAACCACACAGACAACTAACGGTAGGGACAGTGCCCCCGTGCCTGCCCCCTCGCAGCCACCGGCACCCGTCCAAAAGTATGTTATCGAAGAAGCCCCATCCCAGACTAACGGCAGCGCGATCGCACCAAAAGCAGAACCAAAAGCAGCACCCACAGCAGAACCAAAAAAGGTGTTCGGTGCCGCCGCCCGCATCGACACATCCGATCGCGACGGATTAACTCCGCAGCAATCAGCATATTTAGAAACATTTGTCAAGCGATATACGGCGCGAACTCAGAAATCCAAACAGTACACTCAGACTCACCGCCACCACCTTGCCGATCCGCGGGTAGTTTCGGGGTTTAACCGGACGATGAAAGAGTTGGTTTATCCGATCGTTGTGGGGCGATCGTCCGGTTCTAAACTTTGGGATGAAGACGGTAACGAGTATGTGGATTTAACCAACGGTTTCGGGTCGAACTTTTTCGGATATTCGCCTGCATTTATTACAGAAGCGATCGCAGCTCAAATGCAGCGCGGGTATGAAATCGGCCCGCAAACACCGCTAGCCGGGGAAGTTGCCGAACTCGTGTGCGAGATGACAAAACATGATCGCGCCGCCTTCTGCAACACAGGTTCTGAGGCAGTTTTGGGCGCAATGCGCCTCGCCCGCACCGTCACGGGCAACAGTACGATCGTCATGTTTACCGGAGACTATCACGGGATTTTCGACGAAGTAATCGTGCGCGGCACCAAAAAACTGCGATCGCTCCCAGCAGCACCGGGAATTCCCCAATCCGCCGTTGACAACACCCTGATCCTCGACTACGGCGAACCCGAATCCCTGGAAATCCTCAAAGCACGGGCGGGCGAGTTTGCAGCCATCATGGTAGAACCCGTACAAAGCCGCCGCCCCGACTGGCAACCGCGAGAATTCCTCCACGAAGTGCGACGAATTAGCGATCGAGCCGGTTGCGCTTTCATTATGGACGAAGTGATTACCGGATTCCGAGTTGCACCGGGCGGCGCCCAAGAATATTTCGGCGTACAAGCGGATATCGGCACCTACGGCAAAGTTGTCGGCGGCGGGATGTCGATCGGGGTAATCGCGGGCAAATCAGCCTGGATGGACGCTTTAGACGGCGGTTTCTGGCAGTTCGGAGACGACTCGTTCCCGGAAGTTGGCGTTACTTATTTTGCAGGCACTTTTGTGCGCCATCCCCTGACTTTAGCAGCCGCCAAGGCATCTCTCGAATATTTGAAACGGGGCGGGCCTTCATTGCAGCGCGATCTCAATGCCAAAACTGACAAATTAGTTGCGGAATTGAACGCTATGTTCGATCGATCGCAAGCACCTTTTACGGTTAAAAACTTCGGTTCTTTGTTCAAAATAACCTACCCGCAAGATTTTCCATATGGAGAACTGCTGTTCTACTCGCTGCGGGAAAAAGGAATTCACATTTGGGATCACCGCCCGTGTTTTCTGACCCTAGCGCATTCCGACGCAGATATTGCTTTTGTCAAGGAAGCGTTTAAGCAAAGTATTGTCGAATTGCAGTCGGCCGGATTTTTGCCCGATCCGTCTGGCGGGACTTTTAAGGTTCTTGATTTCAACAAGAATGGCAATACCAATGGATCGAAATCGTCAACTGCTTTCGCAAACAATTCTCCCGTACCCGGTGCCAAATTAGGGCGAGATCCCAATGGCAATCCAGCTTGGTACATCGCAGACCCAGAGCGTCCAGGAAAACATTTACAAGTAGGAGATAGTTTATCAAATTGACGGTTAGGGTTGGATATTATCTGACTCATATCCGGTTAAATGACCATAATTCAATCGGGGCGGGTTCGCCAATAACTCCCATAAAATCAAGAGTGACTATCAACCCGCCCCCACCCAACGGTAAATCGCAATCTACCAACTCTTCAAATCTTCAACTAATAAACGCAGGAAAAACCAAAATGCTCCAAACAGCAAAAACTATTCAAGTAGACCGCCGCACTGGTCTTACTCATCAAGAATTTGTCAACGAGTACCGCAATCCAGGCAAACCAGTTATTTTCACGGATTTATCAAAAGATTGGCCTGCCAGAACAAAATTTACGCCGGAGTATTTTCAAGAAGAATTTGGAGACAGAAAAATAGAAATTTCTGGCAAAAGTTACACACTCAACGAATTGTTCGAGTTGCTAAAAAAATCCACAAAAGAGAATCCAGCTCCCTATCCTTTCAAACTAAATGTTCGCAAAGATTTTGCCGATTTAGAGCCTGAGATATCTCCCAGACCGAGTATTGCCCAACCCGATCGCACTCACAGCCCCTTAATCCCGAATATGCTGCTAAATGATTTGTACGACTTAGAAATATTCTTCGGGGGGCCGGGAGGAGAATTTCCTTATTTGCACTACGATTTTCTCGGGCTTTATGCGTATATCAATCAAGTTTACGGGGAAAAAGAATTTACAATTTTTCCGCCGGAACAGCAAAAATATCTTTACCCAAAACCAGGTTCTCCTTGGCTATCTGAGATTGAAAACCATCACAATCCTGACTTAAAAAAATATCCTCTTTTGGCTAAAGCTACGCCAACAACTATTACCATCTCAGCCGGTGAAACGCTGTTTATTCCATGTGGCTGGTATCACACGGCCAGGTCGCTGACTTTAACGATTTCCGTAGCATTTGACCAACTTTGCGAATCAAATTGGGAATTTTTTACGAACGAATGTTGCATCCCTAGAGACAAAAATTCACTCAAAGCTAAGATGATTAATGCTTATCTGACGGGTGCAGGTGCTTTGCTGAGTGCTCGCGAAAGATTGATGGGGACGAAGTAGAGATTTTAGATTTTAGATTTTAGATTGCTACCGCATACCGTAAGGTGCGTCGCCCTCGACAATCTCCAAACAAAATCTCAAATCCGGTAGCGACGCACCATACCAAGGGGGAATTTTACCAACTATTTGTGCCTGCGATACCGTAAGGTGCGTCGCCCTCGACAATCTTTAAACAAAATCTCAAATCCGGCAGCGACGCACCATACCAAGGGCGAATTTTACCAACTATTTGTGCCTGCGATACCGTAAGGTGCGTCGCCCTCGACAATCTTTAAACAAAATCTCAAATCCGGCAGCGACGCACCATACCAAGGGCGAATTTTACCAACTATTTGTGCCTGCGATACCGTAAGGTGCGTCGCCCTCGACAATCTTTAAACAAAATCTCAAATCCGGCAGCGACGCACCATACCAAGGGCGAATTTTACCAACTATTTGTGCCTGCGATACCGTAAGGTGCGTCGCCCTCGACAATCTTTAAACAAAATCTCAAATCCGGCAGCGACGCACCATACCAAGGGCGAATTTTACCAACTATTTGTGCCTGCGATACCGTAAGGTGCGTCGCCCTCGACAATCTTTAAACAAAAGCGACAATCTGGCAGCGACGCACCCTACAACTAACCAACGCATAACCAATGAAAATAACTGCTGCTTTACAACCAAAACTTACTGCTGTAGATTTCGATCCTTTCGCCGACGGAGAACTTTTTGCCTGCGTACCCGCGACAGAATCGCAAAAGGAAATCTGGATTGCCGTGCAAATGGGAGACGAGGCAAATTGCGCTTACAACGAATCGATGTGTCTGCGATTGCAAGGAAACCTCGACGTTGAATCTCTCCGCTTTTCCATTCAGGAATTGGTGCAGCGGCACGAGGCGCTGCGGGCGACATTTAGCCCCGACGGATCGACTCTTTGCATTGCATCTTCGATCGAGATTGATATTCCGGCGATCGATTTGTCAATTTTGGGCGATCGCGATCGCGAATCTAAATTAGCACATTTGCGCCGCCAAGAAGTCGAGCTGCCTTTCAATCTAGTGCGCGGGCCGCTGTTTCGCAGTCAAATTATTAAGCTGCAAGAGCAGGAACACATCGTTATTCTTACCGGCCATCACATCATTTGCGACGGCTGGTCTTGGGGCATACTATTCCCGGATTTGGGTGCAATTTATGCTGCTCGCCACCAAGGATTAGCTGCCAATCTTCCCCAGCCAGAAAGTTTTATTGAATACGCAATTTTACAAGAAGAACAGGCAACAAGTCCCGAAGTTATTGACGCTGAAAAATATTGGTTAAAGCAGTTTTCCGGCACAATTCCGGTGCTGGATTTGCCGACAGATAGAGCGCGGCCTGCTTTGAGAACTTACAATGGGTCGCGGGAAGATTGGGAACTAAATCCAGATTTGGTTACCAACCTCAAACGCCTGGGAAAAAAAGCAGGGTGCAGTTTTTTTACAACTCTCTTTGCTGGCTTTGAAGCTTTTATGTACCGCTTGTGCGGACAAGAGGATTTAGTTGTGGGAATGCCGGCGGCGGGACAACTTGTTGGGGGAAAAGACAAGCTTGCCGGACACTGCGTCAGCTTGTTGCCGCTGCGTACCCGGATTGACGGGGAACAATCTTTTATCGATTATTTGCGATCGCGCCGCACGGCAATTTTAGATGCTCTTGACTGCCAGCAGCTAACCTTCGGTACTCTGGTGAAAAAACTAGCATTACCGCGAGATTTCAGCCGCATTCCGCTAGTGCCTGTAACTTTTAATCTGGACGTGCAGCTTGCCCAAGAACAGCTTAATTTTGACGGTTTTCAAGCGGAAGTATTCTCGAATCCGAGAACTTGCGAAAACTTTGAATGGGCGGTGAATGCCAGCGAAACAAAAACCAAACTCGTGCTGGAGTGCCAGTACAATACCAACTTGTTTGATGCTGCAACAATCCGCCGCCGCATGGCTGAATTTGAGGCGCTGTTAGAGGGGATAGTTGCTAATCCACAGTGTCCGCTGAAAAACTTGCCAGTTTTGACGGCAGCGGAACGGCAACAGCTATTAGTTGAGTGGAACAGCACTCAAACAAATTATCCCGACTCAGCCTGCATTCACCAACTATTTGAAGTTCAAGCAGAGCAAACTCCCGATGCTGTAGCCCTAGTTTTGGGAGAGCAACAATTAACTTACCAACAGCTAAATTGTCGCGCCAATCAACTCGCAAAATACTTGCAAACTTTGGGGGCTGGCCCGGAAGTTTTAGTGGGCGTTTGTTTCGATCGCTCTCTGGATGCGATCGTCTCACTTTTAGCTGTTCTCAAAGCCGGATCGGCTTACCTGCCCTTAGACCCAGCTTACCCCAAAGAGCGGTTGGATTTCATGCTGTCAGATGCCCAAATATCGGTGCTTTTGACTCAACATAATCTAGTAGAAAGACTTCCCGACAGCGGAGCAAAAGTAGTTTGTTTGGAGGTGGCGCGGGAGGAAATAGACGCACAAAGTGAGGAAAATCCTGCCAATCTCGCTAATGCCGAAAATTTGGCTTATGTAATGTATACTTCAGGTTCGACAGGCAAGCCCAAAGGCGTTTGCGTCGTCCACCGGGGCGTAGTGCGGTTAGTCAAAGACACTAACTATGCCAGCCTCACCGCAGCAGAAGTCTTCCTGCAACTGGCTCCGATTTCCTTCGACGCCTCGACTTTGGAAATTTGGGGAGCGCTGCTGAACGGGGCGAAATTGGCGGTATTCCCCGCCGGCAGCCCGTCTTTGGCAGAATTGGGAGAGGCGATTCGTTTATACAATGTGACAATTTTGTGGCTGACAGCCGGACTGTTTCACTTGATGGTGGACGATCGCATTGAGGATTTAAAGGGGGTGCGCCAACTGTTGGCTGGCGGCGACGTTTTATCTGTTCCCCACGTCCAGAAGTTGCTGCGAGAAGTTCCAAATTGCCAATTAATTAACGGTTACGGGCCGACGGAAAATACAACTTTTACTTGCTGTTTTGCGATCGACTCTGCCAGTGAAATTAGCAATTCCGTTCCGATCGGGCGGGCGATCGCCAATACTCAAGTTTACATACTCGATCGGCATTTGCAGCCAGTGCCGATCGGTGTTCCGGGGGAATTGTATGCAGGCGGCGCCGGCTTGGCCAGAGGCTACCTCAACCGCCCGGATTTGACAGCCGAAAGGTTCATTCCGAATCCTTTTACAAACAAAGAAGATGGATTGGAAAATGCAAAAAATCGATCGGTTTCCAGCCTGCTTCCTGCCTCAAATCGCCTTTATAAAACAGGGGATTTAGCCCGCTACCTGCCCGACGGTAACATCGAATACCTCGGACGCACCGACAATCAGGTAAAAATTCGCGGCTTCCGCATAGAAATAGCAGAAATTGAAGCAGTGATCGCCGGACATCCAGATGTCAGCCAAGTGGCGATCGCAGTTCAGTTAGATGCTTCCGGCAACAAATGTCTCGCAGCTTATGTAGTTAAGAGTCCAGGCCAAATTCTCGCAGCCGGTATCCTGCGTAGCTTCCTGCAAGAGAGATTGCCAGACTACATGATACCCGCTGGGTTTGTGTTCCTCGAAGCTTTGCCCTTGAACCCCAACGGCAAAGTAGACCGCCGCGCTTTGGCAAGTCAAAAGTGGCAATCTAGCAGCGCTGCGCCAAATGAAATCATTGCTGTTTCCCCCCGCGACAAGTTTGAATTCCAAGTGACAGAAATTTGGGAAAAAGTTTTAGGCATCAATTCAATTGGCATCAGGGACAATTTCTTCGAGGTGGGAGGACATTCGCTGCTAGGGGCGCGCCTGTTAGCTGAAATTGAAAAAGTATTCGACAAAAAGCTGCCGCTGTCTGCTATTTTCCAATCGCCAACAGTTGAGCAATTGGCTAACATTCTCCGCGACACGGAATGGTCGTCACCTTCTCCGTCGATGGTGGTTATTCAACCGGGGACAGGGAGTTATAAACCGCCTCTGTTCTGCATTCACGTGCTCGGCAGAGGATTGGAATTTTACCGTCCTTTAATGAATTATTTGGACCGATCGCAGCCTGTTTTGGGACTGTCAACCCAGATTATGGATGAAAAACTGGCTCCCCCCAATCGAGTTGAGGAATTGGCGACTTATTACATAAAAGAAATGCAAACTTTCCAGCCCCAGGGCCCTTATTTTCTGTTAGGAGTATCTTTTGGCGGGACAGTAGCTTTTGAGATGGCTCGCCAACTCGATGCTAAAGGTGAGAAGGTAGCTTTGCTGGGATTGTTGGACACCTACGGGCCGGCTGCTTTCAAAAATTTGCCTGAGATTAAGCCTGGTCAGCAATTGACTAAAATTCTACAGCTCGAACCTGCTGTCTTTCTGGAGAAAGCGAAAATGAATCTGGGTGGGAGAATCGAGAAGTTGACTCATTGCTACTGGAGGAATTTGTCCAAAGTTTACCGGGCGATCGGGCGTCCCGTGCCGATTTTTCTGGAAAACTTCACTCATGGGGAATTAAATAATCAGGCATTGAGACATTATGTAGGGGGAGTTTACCCTGGTCGAGCGACTCTCTTCAAGGCGGTTGAGACTGCCATTTTGTTTGGTGCTGACCTCGAATTGGGTTGGGGTGAGGTAATTACGGGTGGAATAGAGATTTACGAAATTCCTAGCGACCACCTTGGGATGTTAAAAGAACCTCACGTTCGGGTACTGGGGGAAAAATTGCAGGCTTGCATAGATCGGTAGCTGTGGAGTTATGTCCACCGCCGACTAAACTAGAAATAGCAGAACAAAATACAGCCATTATCTACTTCCTTTCACCAACCATGAGTCAAACCTTGGACAACCTCACCGCCATCGATGACAAGCTATCTAAACGCCACATCGATCTCGATCCAGGCGGCTACTTCATCATCTACCTCGATCGCACAACCAGCTTAATTTGTGCCAAACACTTCACCAACATCATCGACGATAGAGGCCTCGCCATCGATCCCGAAACCGGCAAACCCATCCCCGCCCGTGGCAAAGTAGAACGCACTGAGGCCACACTTTTTGCCGCCAGAACCGCCAAAGAACTTTGCGTCAAAATCCTCGAAGAAACCCGCCCCAATCCGGTGACAATGTTAGATCACGCGGCTTATTTGGGACGGGAATTTGTACGGGCAGAAATTGCCTTATTGAGCGATCGAGAATATATTCAAGATTAGTCGAAGCATCAACTGTTTAAAAACCTCGCTGTCAACAGTCAACAGTCAACAGTCAACAGTCAACTGTTCAAGAAAAACCTTGATACCAGAAATAAGTCACCATCGGAATCACTGTCGCCAACACCAATAGCACAACTACTATAACTGTGGCATTGCCTCGATCTGTTTCTTCAGCTTTTTTAAATGTGCCTTCAACTTGAGTGTTGTCAACAACTTCAGGAGCACCTGGATCTGGTTGGCCAGACAAAACTGTCGCAATGCGATCGCTAGCAGCAGTAAATGCCTCATTATATTTGTTACCTTCCCGCAGTGGCACTTGCACGGTTTCCCCAGCCACACTTTGGGCAATGTCATCGGTTAGCAGGGATTTCACCCCTTCTCCGGTGCGAATTGCCGCACTATTGGTAACAGTGTCGAGAACGAGTAAAATTTGATTGGTTTGGTCTTCTGTGGCGGGAAACCACTGTTCAAACAGTTGCTTTGTGAAAGTGGCAGTCGTTTCGCCGTAGTCTAAGCGGTGGATGGTGACAAACCGCACTTGTTTCCCTGTTTGGGTTTCCAGGTTGTCGAGCACACTGGTAATCGTGCTTTCGCTGCTGCGGCTGAGCACATCGCCTTTGTCCCACACCCAAGTGCGATCGCCCGCCGACAACATTGGCATTTCGTAGACACCAGTCGCTAATGCTGGTAATACAGCCATCTGGGAGGCGATTAGGGCGATCGCGATCGTCGCCGCTAAAGGTTGGATATATTTTGTCCAACTAAAGAGTTGTTTGAGAAGTCCAATCATAAGGTTGAGGATAAAAGTTCCTTTTTCCCAAAAATACTATACAAACCCCCTGAAAATTCATTTTAGACAAGGCAATATTGAGAATTAGCTCAGCAATTGAACTCCCTAGCAAATTTTTTTAGGATTATGACTATGGAACCCGCAGACACCTACAAAGGTTGGATTATTCAATCCCAGAAAGTATTCTACGTCGAGGTTTGGGATAGTCGGGGCAATCGCCATGTCGCTGTCCAAAATGCTAAGACTGAGGATGAAGCTTTGGAATTAGCCAAACAATGGATTGACAAATATGAGTCAAAACCGGGAAGGATGGCGATGGATGAACCCTATCCTTTCGGAGATGTGATTGATATGCCTTTTTAAGTTAGTTGACTGTTGATTGTTGACTGTTGACTGTTGACTGTTGACTGTTGACTGTTGACTGTTGACTGTTGA
>NZ_NXIB02000063.1 GCF_002412335.2 Tychonema bourrellyi FEM_GT703 | reverse complement strand
ATGCCCCATGCCCCATGCCCTCTAATGATGATGGAGAATCTTGGTCAGATAATTAACCACTGCATCCGGCTGTTCCAGCATGGCCAAATGACCACAATCGGGAATCTGAAGCACATTTTCGCCACAACCTTGGAACATCCAGTGAAAGCTAGCCAAATGCAGCACGTATTTTGGTTCCATAATTTTGTCTTTAGTGCCGGCAATAAAATAAACAGGCTGCTTGAGTTGGGACACAATTTGTGGTAAGCGGTGAATTTCCGCTTCTGTGGTGGATTCCAACAGAGTTCCCGTAGCCGCTTCCGATCGAGCCGCCACGAAATCTATCAACCGTTGTCGTCCCCAGGAACGACCGATCGAGTGGGCCACAGAATCACGGGCAAACACGAAGTCTAGGAAGGGCAAGTAAGACAACCAGAGGGGACGCAGTTTGACTAGCTGTTTGCCCACCGCTCGAAACCGCTCAAATTCCTCCTTAAGATAGATGCCACCCCCGGCATTAACACAGAGGACACCTTTAATGCGATCGGACGATTGGCTAGCTCCCCAAAGGGCGATCGTACCGCCGAGAGAGTGTCCTACCAGCCAAGCACTGGAAATATCGAGTTTTTCTAATAAAATTGCCAAATCACGAGCGTAAGCAGCGGGAGTGTAGGAGGAATTCAACGGTTCGGAAAGCCCGCGAGTGTCATCGTAGGCAATGGAATCGCCAAACCCCCGCAAATCGTAAGTCAGACATTGATAGTTGTCTGCCAACCGTGCGATCGTCGGTTGCCAGTAGTGACGGCTCAACAGCCAGCCGTGGACAAAGACTAAAACGTGGGGAGTTGTTCTGGGTGCGGTCAAATCGTAGGCGTGCCGAACCCCCAGGATGTCAATGGTTGCCATAGTTCATATCCTAATTGAAGAAGAGTTCGGAGGCGAGTTTTTGTCAAAAATCCATACCTGCCTAAAATCGATCGCCCAGCAATCTTTGGCGCACCCCCTCGGCAATTTTCTGCCCCAAATACTCAGGAATTAAACTTTCATTGGGGCCCAATAAGTAGAGAATTAAGCGAGTTCGCCCCCGCCACACCAGCAAATTTGCATTCACCACCAACAAATCCTCTTGCCAAATGGCATACATAACTTTGTAAAAAAGTCCAGGCTGGTTTTCTGCTTCGATCAGCAAAGCTGGCAGGTGGAACACCGGATCGACGTAGAATTCCGTTGCTACGTCCTCTAAACCCGCGTCTAGATTGAATTCCACCGCCAACATCTCTTCAACTTCAAAATGCCCCGCCAAGGCCTCACGAACCGCCCTACAGACGTTTTCGGCGGTTTTATCTGCCAGTACCTTGCCTCCGCGAGATACTACCAATTTGATAAATACCAACATGGGCGGGTAAATTTGACCATATAGACTCAGACTGTGAATTGTTAGTCCGTAGGCGGCCAGGACTCCAAAAATATCACTCAGCAAAAAAGACTGGTTGCGGTAAGCAAAATGCAGGGCACTTTTGTTACCTTCCGGTCTGACTTCGATGACTGCTTGTCTAGTTTTATAGAGCTGATAAGCTAATTTGAGGTTTTGCAGTTGAATTTCACTGCTGACAAATTGCTCGTAAAACTGCGGAAACGCTCGATTAAAGCGCTTGAGGAGTTCTAGTGTAGATGGTTTTAAACCCGAAGCCATAATTGAGGGGAAGGTGCGGGAGAGATAATGGGTTCCGTTCGCCCTTTCGGAACGATGCGGAGATTTTTAAAGTCTCCACGGATTAATTTGTACCAAACTTGATGAGCATCAAAATAGCGCAGACTCAATGTTGGACGACAAATTCCTCTTTTCGGCGTAAGATGAGTGTACCGTAAACTGTTCATTAAGAGATTACCCGCAATTCATCCCACCCCGATCGGAGTGGGTCGATCTTTCGGGTTCTCTGTAACGTCGTCCAAATTCTACTACCTTAACCGCGCCTGCATGGGTTTTTGGAAAAACTTATTTAGTAGTTCTGAGTCTGCCTCTGTACCTCAAACAGCGGATTTTGAGGAAGATGTGGCTGTTGGGTCTGGCGATCTGCTATCCCCAACTTTTCGCAAACCCACCTCCCTCGGTAACGCTCGCATCTTTTTTAGTTGCGATCGGGACATTGACCTCTACGAACTCGAAGAACTTTGTAATGCAGTGGGTTGGTCCCGCCGTCCCCTGCGTAAAGTCAAAAAAGCTATTTTACACAGCTTCTTAGTCGTCTCTATGTGGGAGATGCGAGGTACCCAGCGACGGCTGATCGGTTTCGCCAGAGCGACTTCAGACCACGCTTTTAATGCCACGCTTTGGGATGTGGTAGTTCATCCTGATTACCAAGGTAAGGGTATGGGCAAGGCGCTGATGAAATACATCATTAAAAAACTCCGCAGTGAAGACATCAGCAACATTACCTTATTTGCTGACCCTCAAGTTGTGAATTTTTACCAAAATTTGGGCTTTATGTCCGATCCAGAGGGGATTAAAGGTATGTTTTGGTATCCAGATTAGTTGATCAGTGAACAGCCAGCGTTGATTTCTCTCAGTCAGGTAATATTGACGCTGCTATCACCGATCGAGGTTTAGTTGAAATTAAATTCAAAAATAGCTTGACAAGTTCACGATTTTATGTGTTAATAGTTGTGGGGTAGGTAACTACCACACCGGGATGTAGCGCAGCTTGGTAGCGCGCCTGCTTTGGGAGCAGGATGTCGCAGGTTCAAATCCTGTCATCCCGATTGAACAATGTACATAATAGATTCAGTCAGTCTTGAATGCTCATATTTGGTGAAAATGAAAACCAACCAAAGGATGCAGGGACTGCCGATCGTGTAAAGGCGTTAGTCTTTGGGTTAATGTATCTCAGGATGTATCGCTCCTGATGGAAAAACAATGAAATCATTAGTTCGTTTAGGTGCAATTTTGGGGATTGTGGGCAGCACTCTGCTTGGCCCGTCACCAATAGGTAATATGTCTGCACTGGCATTGCCGGAACCGCAGATTCTGGAAAAATTGGAATTTGTGCCAGTGTTTACGATCGCCGATGCACAAGGTCTTCCTCTGGTAACTTCTGGAACCAAGCAGGGTCAAACCACTCCTATTTCCGTGGGGCTAATTTTTATCAGCCAGCGGGACGCTCAAAGTTTTATTAATAAAGAACTGAAAGCTAACAATCCTCAATTGGCATCAACGGCGCGGGTGATCCCGTTGTCCCTGGGCAAGATTTATCAGCTATCTCAGGCGAATAAAGACAAGCCGAATGAGCTGCAATTTGACTATATCCCGGCTCCGCAGCAAGTTGAGTCTGCTAAAACGTTGTTAAAGCAGGCAGGACAACAAGTTCCTGAGTTCAATGGAGTGCCTCTTTTTTATGCGAAAGTTGGTACTGACAATGGTGTTTTGACCTTTCAACAGGGTCAGAAAGAGGTGATTCCGTTCTTTTTCAATAAGGAGGAATTGCAAGCAGAGGTGGAGCGCTTTAAGCAGCAGCAGCCGACTGTAACTCTCCCAATTAAGATTGAAGTGGTGAATTTGGAGGGCGTTCTGGAAGCTTTGCGAACTAAGAATGATCCGTTTTTAACTCAAATGATGTTGGTTCCGTCGCGGGAGTCCCTGGATTTTGTCCGATCGCTCCAACCAGCCGGTGCTGGCAACCAGAATAAACCCCCAGCCGCCAGCCCAACTCAACCAGCGCCGCGCTCTCCGGCGGTCGCCCCAACCCCAAGTCAACCCCGACCACCTCGTTAATTCGTTGACCGTTGACGGTTGACGGTTGACGGTTGACGGTTGACGGTTGACTGTTGACTGTTGACAGTTGACAGTTGACAGTTGACGGTTGACGGTTGACTGTTTTCATTAGTTACCAATGCCCAATGCCCAATGCCCGATGCCCAATGCCCGATGCCCAATGCCCGATGCCCGATGCCCGATGCCCAATGCCCAATGCCCGATGCCCGATGCCCGATGCCCAATACCCAATGCCCAATGCCCAATGCCCGATGCCCGATGCCCAATGCCCAATTCCCCATGCCCAATTCCCAATGCCCATATTTGTTTCTGGTTTAGAGCTTTGGAAGTGGATCGATCGAGCTAAGGTAGAGGCGATCGCTTCTGATGTTTCCTTAACCGAACTTGAATGGCTCCTGCAAGAGTTAACCAGTTTGGATAAGTTGGCTTTGCGTTTGGAGTCGTTTAAAGATTTACCAAAAGTTGAATTAAATTTATCCTTAGCTGAAATTGCCCAATTGTGGGAGAGACGCTTGCAGGAACGAGTACCAGTGCAGTATTTAACTGGTACTACATATTGGCGAGATTTTTCCCTCAAGGTAACGCAGGCGGTGCTGATTCCTCGTCCTGAGACAGAATTGCTGATTGATTTGGCTGTGGAAGCGCTGAAGCCCGATCGCCTTAATTCCAAATCTAATTGGGTGGATTTGGGAACTGGGAGTGGGGCGATCGCGATCGGACTAGCTTCGGTCTTGACAAATTCCACAATTTATGCAGTAGATTTTTCTGCCGCAGCCTTGGCAGTTGCTCAACAGAATGCGGAGAATTTAGGTTTTGGCGATCGCATTAAATTCGATCGAGGTTCGTGGTGGGAACCCCTAGAATTCCTGAAAGGTCAAGTTAGCGGCATGATATCAAACCCACCTTACATACCCAGCAGCACTGTGTTGACTCTGCAACCGGAAGTTACCAAACACGAACCTCATCTAGCCTTAGACGGCGGTGGCGATGGATTAGATTGCATCCGGCATTTAGCAGCAACAGCTCCCGATTATTTAGAATCCGGGGGAATCTGGTTAGTTGAAATGATGGCTGGACAAGCTGAGGCGGTAGTTGAAATACTCGAAAGTCACGGGAGTTATTGCCAAGTTCAGATATTTGCTGATTTAGCGGGAATCGATCGCTTTGCTTTAGCGTATCGGCGCTAGAAAGGATTACTCTATTTTAAATTTTGGATTTTGGATTGAAAAGCTACTCCCTTCCCACTGAAAGAATATGGAATTATAGCAACCGCGAAGACGCTAAGGACACGAAGGAAGAAAGGAAATAGAGATGAATAATTTCGATGAAGAGTGGATTTGATATCAATGATTGTTGATAATTGCGCGGCCTTAAAAAAGAAGGATTACCTATTGACAGGGGTGGACTTTCTGTGGTATATTTTAGATAATGGGAGTGGTGACACAAATAATTATTTGTGTCACCACTCCCATTATCATATTATAGGTCATCAGGCGGGGAAAGTCAAGCATTTAACCCTGAAAAAAAAGGCGATTTTTTTTATTTTCATCAAAAAGATATTTTATTATCTCCAGCTAAGTCAAAATCGACCCACTCATCATGCGCTGATATCTGCGTTCCAACTCATCGCGCACCACCGGCCAATTGTTCAAACTTTCATCATCTTCAATTACCATTTGAGCAGCTTGGCGCGCCAACTCCAAAACCTCCTGATCCTCGACCAAACTCGCCAAGGCAAAATCCGGTAAACCCGATTGACGAGTTCCCAAAACTTGACCAGGGCCGCGCAATCTCATATCCATTTCTGCAATAAAAAAACCATCTTGAGACTGTTCTAAAACCTTCATTCTTTGCATCGCCTCCGTAGCCTTAGAACCGGGCATCAACAAACAATAGGAACGGCTAGTACCCCGACCAACTCGCCCCCGCAACTGGTGCAATTGTGATAGTCCAAAACGCTCGGAATTTTCGATTAACATTACCGTGGCATTGGGGACATCTACGCCAACTTCTACCACAGTAGTAGATACTAAAATATCAGTTTCTTTGTCTCTAAACTTAGTAATTGCCGCATCCTTATCAGCACTACTCATTCTACCGTGGAGCAAACCAACCTTAAAATCAGGAAAAATACTTGTTTCAAGTTTTTCTTTTTCCTCAATAGCCGATCGCACATCCAGCTTTTCCGACTCCTCCACCAACGGTAACACAACATAAACTTGACGTCCGCTAGCCACTTCCCGCCGAATCAAATCGTAAGCTTGGCTACGTTCCTTTGAAGACAAAACAGTCGTTTGAATCGCCTGTCTTCCCGGTGGCAACTCATCAATTTGACTCACATCCAAATCGCCGTGTAGCGTCAACGCCAATGTCCGAGGAATGGGAGTTGCAGTCATCGTCAAAACATGAGGAGATTCACCTTTTTGCTGTAACTTTGCCCGCTGCTGTACACCAAATCGGTGTTGTTCGTCAATAACTGCCAAGCCTAATTTATGAAAATTTACAGTATCTTGAATTAGAGCATGAGTTCCGACTAAAACAGGCAATTCTCCGGTTTCTAATTGACTGTGAATTTCCCGGCGCTTGGCGATTTTTGTCGAACCAGTTAACAATTCTACAGACAAGTGCATCAAGTTAAACCAGCCTACCAATTTGCGGTAATGTTGTTCCGCCAAAACTTCCGTCGGTGCCATTAAAGCCGCTTGATAGCCGGATTGAATTGCTGCTAACATTGCTACCACGGCTACTACTGTTTTCCCAGCGCCGACATCACCTTGGACTAATCTGTTCATCGGTGAAGGTGATGCTAAATCGTTGAGAATGTCGTTAATTACTCTTTGTTGTGCGTTGGTTAACGCGAAGGGCAATATTTCGTAAAAATGTTGGATTAACTCGCCGCTAGGGAGGATGATGGCGCTAGCTTGAGCTTTTCTTTGGGTTTGACGACGGTTTAAGAGTCCTAGTTGTAGATAGAAAAATTCGTCAAACACTAAGCGACGACGGGCTGCTGCTAAACAATCGCGATCGAGCGGAAAGTGAATATTCGTCACAGCATCGGCTAAACCCATTAAACCATAGCGATCGCGCAAATCAGCAGGCAACGATTCTGACAACTGTTTCGCCGCCGGCATCACAGCCAAAATCCCTCGCCTCACCACACCCGCATCCACCCCATCTGTCAGGGGATAAACGGGTATCAGGCGGCCGACTTTCATGGATTCGATCGCACTTCCTGAGTCATCTAACACTTCTAATTCAGGATTTTCTAAAGTAATTCCATATTTTCCCAGCTTCACCAACCCCGAAGCAGCGAGCACCGCACCTGTACAATACTCGTGTTTTTTGTGTTCTTGCCAACCCCGATTGCTGTAGCGTGGCCCTGCAAAAAAGCGACTTATTTTAAGTTCGCCACTACGGTCTTTTAAAATTAATTCTAATATCGTTAACTTCTTATTCTTCGGACTAGAAAAGCAATTGCAGCGCTTGACTTCGGCAATCAAAGTTACAGTTTCTCCCGCTACTAAGTCGCGAATTTGTACTTGTTTGGCATAGTCAATGTGGTTGCGAGGATAGTAGTAAAGTAAGTCATATACAGTGTATAAACCCAATTTTGCCAAGCGGTTGCCGTTCCCAGGGCCGATTCCCGTGACGCGAGTCAATTCTTGTGTCAGAGTCAGACTCGCAGGTGCGGATGTTGAATTCAGGGGTGCGGTTCGAGTGGAGATTGGCGGATTTTGTGTTTCTGGTCTTTCTGATGTTTCTGGTTCTGCTGGTTGGCTGCTTTGCTGTTCCCAAACTCGCTGCGTTTGCGTCAAAAAACTGCTGGTGATTGCTAGCAAATGTTGACGTTGTTCGATATCCTTCTCTGGGTAGATGTCAAATTCGGTGGCTAGTTGGCGGGTGCGATCGCGCAAATTGGCAGACACGACACCAGCGAGTTGTCTTAAGCTGACACTGAGAAACTCGCTGAAACGGTATTGACTGCCTTGTAAGTCGTTAAATCCGCGATCGGCTTCTACTGAAAGAGCTTTCTGCCATCGCTGCCATTCTGGTTGGTTATTAGTCATCAGTCATCAGTCATCAGTCATTAGTTATTAGTCATTAGTTATTAATCATAGCTCAAGAATTCCAGACAACCATCAACCGTCAACCGTCAACCGTCAACAGTCAACAGTCAACAGTCAACAGTCAACTGACAACACTCAACTGACTAATCTTCAAACCAACTTGATCGCCAAGCCGACTCAGCTTGCACCACAGCTAATTCGCGCTGTTTCTTCTGATAATCGCGCCCAAGAGTATTTAACCGCATAGATAAGTTGCGAATTTGCTGACGCCCAGCCGAAGTTGCTGCATCGGCGAACTCTATTTCCGACAAACGGAGTTTAATCGCTGTAATCTGAATAGCAGTATTACCTCTAGTTTCTCCCAATTTTCCTGATTTTGAGGAAGTACCAGTTTCAATGATGATGTTTAATAAATTAGGAGGCCCTGCAACACTCTCCCCAGACGATTCAGCTTGATAAGCAGCTTCTAAAATCTGTTGTGGCAATTGATTGGGTAAGATTCCAGATTGTTGCAGTAAGCGGTTTGTGTCGCGAGAAAGCAACTTGATAATATTAAATATTGCCTTTTCAAGATGCCGTTGCCAGCGCGCCAAAGTTTCCGGTGAATTGGTAGGCAACGGCAACTCGTGATTTTTGGCTGGGAATTGATAGTGAATAATCGAATCTTCTTGTTCTTCTATATCTCTATTGTCATCTATATTGTCATCTTCTTGTCTGTTTTCATATTCTGCCATTTCATCATATTCTTCTATTTCATCATCATCATCATCTTCTTCTAAGTCTTCTTCTAAGTCTTCTTCTATTGTTTCAACTGCTTGTTCTTGAGTCGCTAGCGATCGCAATTTTTCTTGAGATATCGCAGCCAAAAGTCGCACAGAATGCTGCATTTTCTGACGCTCATTGAAGGACAACTTCAGAAACGCATCGGGCATCACTTGAGTGCAAAGGTGATAGGAAGCCAAAATCAACTGCTGTCGCACAGCTTGTCCCAAAGCAGTTAGATAACTTTCGTAGGTACTGCGAAACTCCAAATCAAAAGCTGTTAAAGATTCGTCTAGTGCTGCCAAATCTTGCTCTATTCGCTCTCTAGATCCCACCATATCTCCCGGATAAAATTGAAAAAAATTGAGAATTAAAGACTAAAAATGTAAACAGGTCGATCGCATTTTTGGCTTTTAATTCTCAATCTTAATGATTAATTAATTACTGAATACCCATTTGGGCCGCCACTTCATCAGCAAAGTTAGCTTCTACCTTCTCAATACCTTCGCCCAATACAAAACGCACGAAGCGACGCACTTGGACATTTTCGCCAATTTGGGCGATGGTTTGTTTGACCAACTCTTCCACCGAGATGTTTTGGTCGCGGATAAAAGGCTGATCCATCAAACACAACTCTTTTAAACGCTTGTCAATGCGTCCTTGAACAATCTTTTCCTTGATATTTTCTGGCTTGTTACCCAAGTCATCCTTGCCCATTTCAATTGCCTTTTCTCTTTCGACAACTTCAGCGGGGATGTCTTCAACTTTCACGTATTCTACGTTTGGACAAGCTGCAATTTGCATCGCAATATTCCGCACCAAAGCTTGGAAATCTTCGCGGCGGGCGACAAAATCGGTTTCGCAGTTTACTTCCACCAACACGCCGACGCGGCCACCTGTGTGAATGTAGCTACCTACGATACCTTCTGAGGCAACTCGTCCACCTTTTTTGCCAGCAGAAGCGAGACCTTTTTTCCGTAGCCACTCAATGGATGTCTCGATATTACCTTCGTTTGCAGCGAGGGCTTTTTTGCAGTCCATCATGCCCGCGCCGGTTTTGTCGCGCAGTTCTTTAACGAGTTTTGCAGGTATGTCCGCCATCTTCTTTAAGTTCCCAATCAAAATTAGTTATTAGTCATTAATCGTTAGTCATTAGTCATTAGTCATTAGTCACTAATTTTAATGACCGAGACCAGTGCTAGTTACAATTAAATATTAAAGATGTCCCATTAAAAATAATTATTTTTAATTTTCAATCTTTAATCTTTAATGGCCTATGGTGTGTTTTCTCTCCCCAGAATCCTATTGAATTGTAGGTTGGGTTGAGGAACGAAACCCAACATTTTTTGTATATTTGTTGGGTGGCGCTACGCTTAACCCAACCTACAGCTATAGGCAAGAAAACACGCCCTAGTGTCAGATTCCCGAAGGAATACTACTACTCGGCTGCTTCGGTGTCGCCGTCGGTTTCGTCGTCGGGATCTACATAATTGGGGTCATCCAATTCTTCGATTTCGACATCATATTCCGCGCCTTCATAAGCACCTTCGTAATCGTAGTCTTCATCGATATCGTTGCCTTCTAGCTGACCGTGACGACCTTCGTAGATAGCATCAGCCAACTTGCCAACTATCAGTTTAATCGATCGAATGGCATCGTCGTTAGCCGGAATCGCAATGTCCACCAAATCGGGGTCACAGTTAGTATCGAGCAAAGACACGATCGGAATTCCCAATTTTTGGCATTCCAACACCGCATTATACTCTCGACGTTGGTCTACCAGCACCACTCCATCGGGAATCTTCCGCATGGACTTAATCCCGCCCAGATACTTCTGGAGTTTGACCATTTCACGACGCAACACCGAAGCTTCTTTTTTCGGTAACAAATCAAGAGCACCTGTTTCCTCGCGGCGCTCCAAATCCTTGAGGCGTTCGACGCGGGACTTAATCGTTGTCCAGTTGGTGAGCATTCCACCCAACCAGCGCTGGTTGACGTAGTAAGCACCACAGCGCTGGGCTTCTTGTGCTACAATGCCGGCAGCTTGGCGCTTTGTACCGACGAACAGAAACTTTTTGCCTTTTTCGGAGGCTACTCTCATGTACTCGTAAGCGTCTTCCATGAGCTGAGCGGTTTGCACGAGGTCGATGATGTGAACCCCGTTGCGCTCTGTAAAAATGTAGGGAGCCATTTTCGGGTTCCACCGACGGGTTTGGTGTCCGAAGTGAACTCCTGACTCTAGCATTTGAGCCAAACTGACTACTGGCATGATTTTTTAACTCCTAATTCGGGTTAATCCTCCACCCGGTCGTATTTCTGAAGGTTTGAGCCTTAGAAACACCCGAAAACCCGGATGTGCGAATTTAAACAACTTTTCTAGTTTATCACAGTGTGTGCTAGTTTGTTTGACAATTTTATAAATTTATTTAGATATCTTGTGAAATAATTGTCCCGATCGCAAATTCAACCCATTCCACTTGTCCCTCTGAAACATTAGCAAAAATCCCTCATCTAAAAACACCATGCCGATCGCCATTTTAGTCCTAGTTGAAGTTCTGATTGTCATCGCACTGTCCCGACTTGTCGGTTTGGCATTCCGCTGGATCAAGCAACCTCAAGTTATTGGAGAAATCGTAGCCGGAATTATGCTCGGCCCGTCACTGTTTGGTTTGGTAGCCCCAGATTTAGCAGCAGCAGTCTTTCCAGCCGAGGCCGTCCCCTTCCTGGACGTGCTATCGGAAATTGGGCTGATTTTCTTCATGTTTTTGATTGGTTTGGAACTGAATCCCAAGTACCTCAAAAACAACTTAGATACAGCAATTTTAACTTCCCACGTTAGTATTCTAGTACCATTTTCCTTGGGAAGCTTACTAGCATTACTGCTATATCCAATAATCTCAAACAACAGCGTTTCTTTTACTGCTTTTGCCCTATTTTTGGGTGCTGCAATGTCAATTACCGCATTTCCGGTACTGGCAAGAATCATTACTGAACACAATTTACAAAATACCAAGTTGGGGACGTTAGCCCTGACTTGCGCGGCTGTTGACGATGTGACAGCTTGGTGCTTGTTAGCAGTGGCGATCGCAGTTACTCGCACTAACTCAATGATTGGCGCTTTGCCAACAATTTTTGAAGCCTTAATTTATATTGTTTTCATGCTCACTGTAGTCCGTTGGTTCTTGCAGCGGCTTTCCAAACACTACAATCGCACCGGCAGACTAACTCAGTTAGTGCTGGCCGGAATTTATATGGGAGTTGTAGCATCTGCCCTAATTACTGAATGGATTGGCATTCACTTAATCTTCGGTGCATTTTTGCTGGGAGCGGTGATGCCAAAAAATGCGGGATTAACCAGAGAATTAGCCGAAAAGACTGAAGATTTTGTACTAATATTTCTGCTACCAATATTTTTTGCTTACAGCGGTTTGCGGACTGAAATTGGCTTGCTCAATAGTCCAGAATTGTGGCTGCTGTGCGCTGCTGTTTTAGGAGTAGCAATTATTGGGAAATATGTTGGCACTTACGTTGCTGCTAGAGTTTGTGGCATCAGCAACCGGGAATCTTCAGCCCTGGGCTGGATGATGAATACTCGCGGTTTGACTGAACTAATTGTGCTAAATATCGGTCTTTCCCTGGGGGTAATTTCGCCACTGCTATTTACAATGTTAGTGATCATGGCTTTGGTGACAACTTTTATGACTTCGCCACTGTTGGAGTGGACTTATCCGAAACGGCTGATTCGGCTAGATATTTCAGAATTTAGTTCAGATGATTCAGAATTAGAAGATTCAGAAAATGCTAAAATTACCGAAAAAACAGATGAAAAATTGCTGCCAACTTATCGAATTTTAGTACCAGTTGCTAATCCCAGTACGCAGAAAGGTTTGCTGCAACTGGCTGTAGCACTGGCCCAGCCGGCTGCGGGTACGGGCGGTAATGATTTGCAATCGGCGGCGGTTCATCCTCTGAGTTTGATAGAATTAAGTAAGGATTATGCTTTTGAAAGTACGCCTGCTGAAGCCGATCGCATTATCCAAGACCGGCACTTAAAATTAGGAGAATTGATTGAGAGTTTGCAGCCTCCAGAAGCTCGGAAATTGGTGCATCCCATCATTCGTGTGACTAATGATGTGGCGCGGGAAACTGCACAAATTGCCGAACTTGACCGCGCGGATTTAATCTTAGTAGGATGGCACAGACCTACTTTTAGTAGTAACCGCTTGGGAGGACGTGTTGGTCAAATCCTGAGCACTGCTAAGGTGGATGTAGCAATTTTTGTTGACAGAGGTCGGGAACGGTTGAATAATTTGTTAGTGCCTTATGCGGCGAATATTCATGATGATTTGGGATTGGAATTGGCGCTGAGGCTGTTAGTTAATAGTGAGGAGCGGCGTTTGACGGTACTGCGGGTGGCGACTGTTGACGGTGAAGCTGCTGAAAATGAGCTGAGTTACGAGTTTAAGCGGGTGATTGAGCAGTTACCCGTTGAGGTACAGTCGCGGATTGAAACTCCGATTGTGGAGGCTGCTGAGCCAATTCAAGCGGTGATTGCTGCTTCTGCTAATGCTGATTTGACTATTGCGGGTACGAGTCGGGAGTGGGGAATTGAGCGTCAAACTTTGGGGCAGTATACTGATGAATTGGCTGTGCAGTGTCATTCTTCGCTGTTGATTGCGCGGTGTTACGTTAAAGTGCGATCGCACTTGGCTTCGGTACTTCCTCAAATTTAGTTGGTTGACTGTTGACTGTTGACTGTTGACTGTTGACTGTTGACTGTTGACTGTTGGTTATTTGTGAGTTGCTACCAATGCCCGATGCCCAATGCCCAATTCCCGATGCCCAATTCCCAATGCCCAATGCCCAATTCCCCAAATAAATTATGAATCATTTAAGTGTTAAATCATTGGCATTTTACGCAATTGCGATCGGCTCCGTGACAGTGCTATTTAAAGTAGTAACTGCTTACGGTGAAGCAAATTTGAAGGCTGCTCCTGCAATTGCGGGAGATTATCGCTTTAATGCTACAAATTTGCCAGAATGTTTGAAATCAGATATTTTGGTATTGACAATTCAGCAATCTGGTGTTTATCTGAGTGGTAATTTGAAGTCAGATGGCAGTTCTGTCGATCGCAAAACAACCACTTCTGAGAAACCGACTCTAGCTGGCAAGTGGGAAAATCAAGGATTGAGTTTATCCGGTATTGTTCCTAATTTAACTGGTTGCGGCGAATCAACAGGTGGCGGTAGTCAAAAGAGTTTGGTGAAACTGCGAGGAATTGTGGAGGGAGAAAGTCTGAAAGGAAAAATTAGTCTGCTTGAGAATGCAGTTGGTAGTGATTTTACTGCCCAAAGACTAGCCGTGACTAAAGGGGAACGTCAAGGACATTGATTTGATATCAATTCCGATTGCACCGTCAGGTGATTGTTGACTGTTAGAATCAAGAAAAAATGGGGAATACAGGAGCTTAAATTGTCCAACATTCCCCATTTTTAATTACCATCACCCGATCGATTAAGCATCCTCATCGTGAGCAAAACGGTGGAACAGGAAATCTAGGGCGTAGTTCCGCAAATTGTAGTATTCTGGATCTTCCATCATTTGAACCCGATCGCGCGGACGAGGAAAAGGAATCTCCAAAACTTCGCCAATTGTAGCCGACGGGCCATTAGTCATCATCACCAGGCGATCGGCCAAAAACAGCGCTTCATCAATATCGTGAGTAATCATCAACACCGTACAGCGGTGATCGTTCCAGATTTTCAGCAACTCTTCCTGCAATTCCTCCTTAGTAATTGCATCGAGTGCACCGAAGGGTTCGTCTAAAATCAGCACTTCCGGGCGAATTGCCAAAGCGCGGGCGATGGAAACCCGCTGCTTCATCCCCCCCGAAATTTGCGGCGGTCTTTTCTCAGCAGCTTCAGTCAATCCCACCATTGCCAAATGCTCATTGACGATGGCATTTTTTTCCACCTTCGACTTATTGGGAAATACAGCATTAACAGCTATATAAACATTTTCAAACACCGTCCGCCAAGGTAGCAAAGCATAACCCTGAAACACCACCATGCGATCGGGGCCAGGCTTCGTAATCCGCTGCCCGTTCATCGTCACGCTACCTTCACTGGGATGGCTAAAACCAGACACCATATTCAATAGCGTTGACTTGCCACAACCGGAGTGTCCGATGAGTGTAATAAACTCTCCCTTAGCTACAGTCAAGTTAACGTTTTCTAAAGCTCTGTAACCGTTTGGGTATGATTTGTAAACATTGTCTATCACCAAAAAAGGCTGGCGGCGATCGTTTACTTTCTGGTTTGACATTTTGGTATCGGTCTGGTTTTTAGTGGTGTTAATCATGGGTTGGGAACTTGTTAGTGAGTTATAAGTGATATCATGTCCGGTCATTGACCATGATTCTTGTAGGGGCGGGTTCGCTATAATCTCTCATGTAAATCGACAATCTTGTAAACCCGCCCCGGCTCATAGTCAGACGGATTCTAAGCAGCTCGGCGGCCGGAATCGAGGATAACTTCAGCCATCGTGAAATCGCGTTTAATTTCCAGATTGTTGAGATAGCCGATCGGATCATCAGCATTAAAAACCGAGCCATCAAATAAAGGCAGAGAACCGCGATTATAAGTAATATCCGACATCCCCAACTCACGCGCCGCCGTACTGAACGCGCCGACTCTCACCACCCGTTCCAGAATTTCCACCCAATTGCGCGGGAACACAGTATCGCCCCAGCGCGCCATCTGCACCATATGCCACAGTTGTTCAGTGCGACTCGGACGGTTCACCCCGTCTCCGCAGAACAAATGGTGGGCGTATTCCCGCATCGGACTATCGAGGTTGCAAGCAACAGAGCTGGGGTCGCCGAGTTGGATGTAACTTTTGTCGGTAGCGACATACTCCCGTCCCGCCACAATTTCCGAAACCTCAGCGGCGTGAGCTGGATCAGCGCAATAGTGAGAAGCTTCCAGCAAAGCTTTGACTAGAGCAATGTGAGTGTTGGGATAAGCATTTGCCCACTCTTCCCGCACCCCCAGAATTTTCGCGGGGTGTCCGGGCCACAGTTCCAAATCTGTCGCGACTGTAAAGCCGACTCCTTCCATAGAGGCCCGCAAGTTCCAAGGTTCGCCGACGCAGAAACCGTCAATAGTGCCGCCCTGCAAGTCAACAATCATCTGAGCCGGAGGGATGTTTTTCAGCAACACATCGCGATCGGGGTCAATCCCGCCAGCAGCTAACCAGTAGCGCAGCAGCAGGTTGTGCATGGAAGAAGGGTGCACGATCGCCATACGGTGAGTTTGGGCGGGCGTTCTCTGGAGCATTTTTTTAAAGTCAGCCAGAGTGTAGATCCCTTCGTCGTAAAAGCGCTTGGCGAGGGTAATTCCGTTACCGTTGCGGCTCATGGTGAGGGCTGTTACCGTCGGAATCGGCTTCTCTTGGTGGCCTCCCAAGCTTAGCCACATCGCCATCCCAGAGGGCATTTGGGCTGCGTCTAAGTAACCAGCGGCGATGCCGTCTACGATGCCACGCCAACTGGTTTCCCGGACGAGGTGGACTTCATCGAGTCCATGTTTAGCAAACAAGCCCTTTTCTTTGGCGACGGCGAGGGGAGCGCAGGCTGCTAGGGGGATAAAGGCGATTTCGAGGTTGACTTTTTCGAGGCCGTGACGGGCGATCGCGGGTACTTTCCTTGCCCGCAGTTTTTTCACCCGTTTTTGTTGATTGAGGAAGTAGATCATTTCGCTACGGAGAGCGTAGTAGCTGGGGTGTGTGACGACTTCCATGCGTTTGCGGGGGCGGGGGATGTCTACTTCGAGAATCCCGCCTATCTTCGATTCTGGGCCGTTGGTGAGCATGACGATGCGATCGCTCAACAGCACCGCCTCATCCACATCGTGAGTCACCATCAGAGCACTAATTTCGTACTCTTGGCAAATTTCCATTAATTTCTCTTGCAAATTGCCGCGAGTCAATGCGTCTAGAGCGCCGAAGGGTTCGTCCAAGAGTAACAGTTTAGGACGCAGGGCCAATGCACGGGCGATCGCCACACGCTGTTTTTGTCCGCCGGAAAGCAATGCGGGCTGTTTCTCCGAGTGGGGGCCCAAGCCTACCATGTCGATGTGTTTTTGAATGATGTCGAGGCGCTCGGCTTGCGGTAAACCGTTCATCACCGAGTCTACGGCTAGAGTAATGTTTTCCCTGACTGTCCGCCAAGGTAGCAGCGAATAGTTTTGGAAGACTACCATGCGATCGGGGCCTGGTTTGGTGATTCTTTGTCCATCGATTGTCACCAATCCTTCCGTCGGCAAATCTAAACCTGCCACCATATTTAGCAGTGTCGATTTGCCACAGCCGGAGTGTCCAACTAAGGAGATAAATTCTCCTTTTTTAATTTCTAGATCGATACCTTTGAGGGCAACATATGTGCCGCCATCTGATAGATTAAATGTTTTTCCGACCTGTTCTACTGCAATCAAAACTGACATGATTTTCTTGCCTTTTTTGTAGGTTTGTTATTTTACTGTTGACTGTTCGCTGTTCACGGTTGACTGTTCGCTGTTGACTGTTCACGATTGCTAATATCAACTGCCAACCATCAACTGCCAACTAACTGTCAACAGTCAACAGTCAACAGTCAACAGTCAACAGTCAACAGTCAACTACTTTCCTTGACTAGGTGCAATTTTATTCTGCAACCAAGCCATCATGCGATCGAGCATCAAACCAACCGCCCCAATGTAGAACACCGCTAATAGAATTTCGCTGATGTAGTTTTGTTGGTAAGCGTTCCAAATAAAGAAACCAATACCAGTAATCCCCGACATCACAATTTCCGCAGCAATAATCGCCAGCCAAGCCAAACCGATCGCAATTCTCAACCCTGTGAAGATATAAGGTAGCGCTGACGGAAACAAGATATTGATGTAATACTCTTTCCGAGAAAGTTGCAGCACTTTCGCAACGTTGTTATAGTCATCAGGAATTTGGCGAACACCTTCCGCCGTGTTGATTAAAATCGGCCAAACTGAAGTGATAAAAATCACGAACAAAGCAGCAGGTTCATTTTGTTGTAATGCAGCCAGGGCGATGGGCACCCAAGCCAAAGGCGCTACCATCCGCAAAAACTGGAAAATCGGATCTAAAGCCTTATTCAAGAAAGGATTTGTACCTACCACAACTCCCATGCTAATTCCCACAGCAGCAGCGAGAGTATAGCCTTTAGCAACCCGTTCCAAACTCGCCAAAGTCTGCCAAAACAAGCCAACTCCGTAGGTTTTGGAGTTCATGAAAGGATACATCAACAAAATCCGCGTCCGTTCATCAGTCCAAACGCTCGTCGGTGGCGGCAGTTTGATAAGTCCAGTGCTAGACAGGAATTGCCAAATAAACAGAAATCCAAGTAATCCCAAAATTGGCGGCAAGATATTCTGGGAATTCTTTTTCCAAAATTCGCCAAATGCTCCTTGGATATCGCCACTTTTCCGACTTTTGCTTACAGCCATCCTGCTTATCTCCTCTATTTCTGCGGTGTTTTTTTCGGAACTAATTTTTCGAGACTAAATTATGGGAAGCTAGTACCCCATCACGCTATTAACTGTCAACTGTTACAAAATCTCGCTGTCAACTGACAACTTTCAACTGTCAACTGTTACAAAATCTCGCTGTCAACTGTCAACTAAGAGGGCGGGCACAGGGGCACCGCCCCTACAACTGTCAACTGCATCACACTTTTTTAATTGCCAAACTCTTGAGATAAGCTTCTGGCTTGTCCGGGTTGAATTCTGTGCCATCAAAGAACTTCTCAATACCGCGAGACGTACTTTTGGGAATGTCGGCATCAGCAACTCCAGCTAATTTGGCTGCTTTTTTCCAGATATCTGCGCGGTTGACTTTACCGATTAGTGTCTTTTTGTCTGCCAAGGTTTTTGTTGGCAAGAAACCCCAGCGAATGCTTTCGGTTAAAAACCACAAATCGTGACTTGCGTAGGGATAAGAAACGTTACCGACGCCATCGTTCCAGTACAGCGGGCCCATTTTGAAGTCGTTGATGTCTGGTTTGCTGTCGCCCATGACATACTTGCCTTCATAGGAAGGTGTCAAAACTTCCGAAGGTACGTCAAAGAAGCCTTTGCCAGAAACGATCGCAACTAATTCGGCTCGATGTTCGGGCTTGTCACACCACTGTTGTGCTTCGATTAGTCCTGCTAGCAAGGCTTCGGTGGCTTTCGGGTGCTTGTCTACCCAGTCGCCGCGAATTGCTAGATATTCCTCTGGATGACCTTTCCACATTTCGGCAGTCAGGGCTGACATGAAGCCGATTTTTTCTTTGACAATCCGCAGAGGCCAGGGATCGCCGGTGCTGAAACCGTCCATACTTCCGGTTTTCATGTTGGCGACGGTTTGGGCTGCGGGTACTGTCAGCAACTCGACATCTGCATCGGGATTGATGTTGTTAGCAGCTAACCAGTAACGAAGCCACAAATCTTGGTTTACTTTGGGAAAGGTGTAGGCTGCTTTGAAGGGAGTGCCTGCTTTTTTGAGGCCAAGAATGTAGTCCTGAGCAGCTTTGTCGAGTTTGAGTCCGAGGCCTTTGCCTTCGTGTTTAGATGCGATCGCAATGCCATTTCCTTGAGTGTTCAACTGGGCTAGAACATACATGGGAATGCCAGCTTTGTTCTTGGTAATCAGGCCTTTACTAATAAGATAAGGCATGGGCATTTGCCACTGGCCGCCGTCTATACCACCGCCTGCCGATCCGATTTCTACGTTATCTCTGGCGGAGCCCCAGTTAGCTTGCTTAGCAACTTTGACATCCGTCATGCCGTATTTGGCAAAAAAGCCTTTTTCTTGGGCAATGATTAAAGGTGCTGCTTCGACGATCGGGATGTATCCCAATGTGATTTTGGTGCTTTCAATTCCTTCGACTCTTTTCTCGTTGGGAACCGCAACTGGTGAGGTGCCAGCGGGTATTTCGCCACCAGCAGCGTCAGTTGCGCCCGGTTCGGGCGGGTTTCCCAAACAGCCTTTGAGTAGTATTGAACTGACAGCAGATGCACCTGCGGTGACGATAAATTTACGCCGCGAAAATTGATCTGAAAATTTTGTCATAATTTAGTCTCACTGCAATCCATAATCTTCTGTAACGACATCACTGAAGTTTATCAAGGCGCTTTCTTGGTGTTTGCTAATTTGGATTTAGCAAACTATTCTGAGCGCAGGTTGGCAGTAGGGAGTCAAAGATTTATGGTTAGCATAAGTCTTGAAGTTATCCCTGCTGATTTGACTGTTTTGATTAAATCAATGTTTGTGTCAGCCGAGTTGTGTGAGGTACGCTGGTTGCGATCCCCACTTTTTCTGAGCTTGATAACTAAGTTTACCGTACTGTTGCGGAAATTCTAAAACAATTATTAAATTTGATTGATAAGTAAATGTTTTCGGATGAGGCTGTCAATAAGTAATTTTGGGTTAGGGCGATCGGGTTTGCTTATCAAAACTGGTTCAAACTAAGAGTTGCAGGGTAAGGGTTGTAGCGAATATCTTCAGCGCGGCATTCAAATTCATTGTCAATAAGCTGCAAACATCTGGGCGATCGCACATTTACTTTGTTAATAGATGTATACTTTTTTTAAGCTAGCGATTAATTGTAGCCTAAAATACAGACAAGATTCTGATCTCGTGAATGTCAATTCTGGTTGCACCGGAATGATAGAGGAGACGGCTTGGCCTTAGTCCCTACAATTAATCTGGGTAGGGAAACGGCACTGCCCATTGGTGTCAACTTAACGTCAAACCCAGTCAGAGACTGCTGTTTGACTATTAAATCTAGATCCCCCCTAGCCCNCAAGAGTCTTCTCAAAGTCCCCCTTCTTAAGGGGGATTTAGGGGGATCTAGACTTAGGTAAAAGCAAGAGATACCAAGGGTTTCAGGCTTAAGTTGACACCAATGGGCACTGCCGTGTCCTCCGTTAACTCTGCCTGGGAACGAGTAAACTGTTAGCATTCAATGCAAGCTATTAAAAAATTCTCGAACCGCAGCGGGCTGATTATCTGGCTGAACGAAGCTAGCCAGTGAAACCAAATCGAGTTCGGGGAAAAATTGACTGCGATCGCATTTTTGATACGTGCCACTCTGCAATTGATACAGCGAGAATTGCCCATCTTGCCAAAACCAAACTTCAGACACATTTAAGCCTAAATAAACCTGTAATTTATCGATGCCACCGCTAGTGACAATAACTTCGATCGCCAAATCTGGAATATCCTTTAATTCTCCCACACAATAGCACTCATCTGGTTCTAATCCCCTGGCTTTTGCTTGATTGCGATAGGTGGTAGAACCGCAACCATGTAGATCCAAATCTTTAGCAAGGGCATAGGTTTCCAAAAGGCGACCGATGGTTGTTTTTTCGCGTTCGTGTCTAGGAGATAGGGTCATAACTTCAAGGAGTCCTTGGCAATAGGTGAGGCGTAGTCCCGGTACGTCTTCGAGAACAGAATCAATGGTAAGATAGTCCTGCCAACTGATGCCTTGTAGAATCAGGCGTTGTTCGGTTTGAGTGTCGAGTTTTTCGAGAAGATTTGTTTTCATAGTTTAGTGGCGTTCTATGTTGATCATATTATAGATTAAATTACAGTATTTTTAAGGTAAACGAGGTACAGAGAAACCCGGTTTCTTCAAGAAACCGGATTTCTGAACACCCGCTAATATTAGTTAGGTGAAAAGCGGTAGGGTGCGTCAGTGGGAAAATCCGAGTTTGTCGTGCTAACCACAAGCCTGACGCACCCTACAGGTTAATGGTGAATTAGTTAGGTGGATCGAATCGATTAACCGACAAAGCAACACCAATCATCGGTAGCGCGACGCCGAAACAAATCAACCACTGATCCAAGTTCATCGGAGCCGTCTCAAATATGCCATTGATAAACGGAGAATTAGCAAAGATAATCTGCAAAATTACCGCCAGAACAATGCCCACACCGAGAGCGGGAGCGCCACTAACTTCTTCCTTAGAACCGCTAAATTTAGCAATCAAAGAAGGCAACAATTGGCTGAGACTCAATAGGTAAAAGATTCTCCCCATTACCAAAGCTTGAATGGCCATCGTGCGGGCGAGTTCGATGGTTCCCCAATCGGCTTGGCGCACCCATTCAAACATTCCGAAAATCACAGTCCAGTTGTAAAGAGAAATAGCGATGATTCGCTTGATTCGACTTGCTGTTAGTAAAGGTTCATTGGCCGATCGCGGTTGTTGCTGCATCACTCCCGGTGACTTCGGCTCAAAAGCCAGCGGTACAGTCATCGTAATCGAGTTGAGCATATTCAACCACAGAATTTGCAGCGACAAAATCGGCAATTCTCGGCCGAGGAGTGTGCTGAGCAAAATTGTCATCGATTCTCCGCCGTTGACTGGGAGAATGAAGCTGATTGCTTTGAGCAGATTTTTGTAAACCGATCGCCCTTCTTCGATCGCACATTCGATCGACGCAAAGTTATCATCAGTCAAAATCATATCGGCGGCTTCCTTAGAAACCTCCGTACCGCTACCCATCGCAATCCCGATATCCGCTTGTTTCAGGGCGGGCGCATCGTTAACACCATCTCCCGTCATCGCCACAATTTCGCCTTGAAGTTGCAAAGCTTCTACCAGGCGGAGTTTTTGTTCGGGGGCGACACGGGCAAAAACTGAACCAGCTTCTACAGCTTCGGCGAGTTCGTTTTTGTCCATTGCGGCGAGTTGAGCACCTGTGTAGGCGACAAGTTCCCTGTTGTGCTTAGTTTTGCGGAATCCCATGCGACGGGCGATCGCCTTAGCTGTCGCAATGTGATCGCCGGTAATCATTTTGACTTGGATTCCAGCCGTTTGACAAGCTTGAACAGCCGCGATCGCCTCAGCCCGTGGCGGATCGATCATCCCCTGGAGTCCCAAGAAAATTAGCCCAGATTCTAAGTCAGAATGATTGACGGAATTTTGGCTTTCCGGTACTACCTTTTTGGCTATAGCCAAGACGCGCAAGCCTTGCTTTGCCATTTCATCGACTTGATGATGGGCTTGTTCGCGATCGACTTCGGCCGGATTTCCTTGAGTATCGAGACTAGAACCGCAGCGACTCAAAACGGATTCTACGGAACCTTTGACGTACAAAACTTTGCCAGTGGGAGTTTGGTGCAAAGTTGCCATGTATTGAAACTGCGATTCAAACGGAATTGAATCCAGTCGCGGCATGGATTTTTCCAAAACTTGCTGACTCAATTCAGCTTTTTTAGCCGCAGCAATTAACGCTCCTTCTGTCGGATCTCCGATCGCAATCCAATTATTGTCTTTGAATTCCAGGTGAGAGTCGTTGCAAATCAGTCCGGCTTGCAAACATTCTTGCAAAGTTGGAGATTGACTAACATTAATTGGCAGTTGATTGAGCTGAATTTCACCTTCTGGGCTGTAGCCAGTACCCGTAACCGAGTAGGATTCGCCACCAGAATAGATTTCTTGCACCGTCATCTGGTTTTCCGTCAAAGTTCCGGTTTTGTCGGAACAGACGACTGTAGCGCCGCCTAGAGTCTCTACTGCGGGCAATTTGCGGACGATCGCGTGGCGAGTTGCCATCCGGGAAACGCCGACGGCGAGGGTAACGGTGATGACGGCGGGTAAGCCTTCGGGAATTGCGCCGACAATCAAGGCCACTGCGGGTTCGACTGCTTCTTTAAAGGCTGAAACTCCGGCTGGAACTGGTCTGCCCAATCTGACGGCGAAGGTCAATGTTGCCATTCCCAACACGAATAACAGCCAGTTTTGACTGAATTCGTTAAATTTGCGCGTTAAGGGCGTGGTGAGGTCGATGTGTCTGTCTAATAGTTGGGAGATTTTGCCGGTTTCGGTTTTATTGGCGATCGCAATTACGATGCCGCTACCTTGACCAAAAGTGACAAAACTTCCAGCATAAGCCATGTTATCGCGTTCTGCTAGTGGCGTTTCTTGCGGCAGAACCAAGTCTCCCGATTGTCCTAATTCTTTTTCGACAGCAACGGATTCGCCGGTGAGTCCCGATTCATCTATTTGCAAATCGCGCACTTTAATTAAGCGCAAATCTGCCGGTACTTTGTCACCGGAAGTCAGGGTTACTAAGTCACCAACAACAAGTTCTTTTGAGGGAACTCTTAATTTTTTACCACCTCGAATCACTGTGGCTTCTGTGGTGACAGCTTTAGCTAGGGCATCAATTTTTTTCTCAGCCCCAGCTTCTTGGACGAAACTGATAATCGCGTTGGTAGTTGTGACACCCCAAATTACGCTGGCATTCAGCCATTCTCCAATCAAGGCTTTGATTAAACCTGCACTCAGCAAGATAATTAGCAATGGTTGGTTAAATTGCAGTATAAATTTTAACCAGGCGGGTTTCCCGGCTTTAACTGTTAGTTCGTTTGAGCCGAATTGCTGTTGGCGATTGGCGACTTCTGCCGGATCTAAACCGTTTTCCAGGTTGGTTTCTAATGTAGTTGCAACCTTTGATCTTTCTAAGTAGTGCCAAGATTGCTCTGCTACGTCTACATCGTTGGCGGCTGTTGCTGGCATAGTTATTCCTAAATTTTTGCTGGGCGTAGAAGTGAGCTTTTATAGCTCCTTAATAGGCAGGCTTAATAAAAATCAGCACTGGTTAGAGCGTGAATATATTGAGCGACCTAATGTTTTGTTAATTGCTTTAACGGGGTATGACTTAGATCAATATTACAAGGGATGTGTCGGTCTGCTGCAATAGATTTTGGGAATTCCTTAAATTCTGTCGCATTCTCCCGTTGAAGACTCCCCCACTCTTGATTTTGGGGTACAAACCGATCGCCCAGCGTGTTACAACCTAGTTAAGCGACCATATTCTGAACTTATGGAAATACTTGTGACGCTGGTGCTGGGTTCGGTGCTGTTGGTCTGGGGAATGCGCTTCGGGCGGGTGTTAGTTCGATCGGGAGTGACGGCTAATGACTTGTTTAAGGGCCGAAACTCGATCGCCCTGCTGTTTTTGGGTTTCTACTTTGCCTTGCTGCTACTGGCTCTAAACCTGCCTCAAATGCCAGCTTTGCCGATCGAGTGGCGCGTGCACGGGATGCGAGTTACTTGGACTTTGCTGCGAGTGATGTTGATGGGAGTCTGCGGTATTGGGTTTAGTATAAGTTGGTTGACAGCGCGATCGCAAGTAATTGCAGTAATCTTAATTGGCTGCTTGGGATTGGGCGGATTTACAGGCGCCCAAGCCTATTTTCTGGCACCAATTTACGGTGATTTAATCGATAATTTGCAGCCAAACGGTGTGTTTCGGCAAACTTCTAACAGCAGTTGTGCTCCAGCAGCACTAGCAACAGTATTGAGACGATGGGGAATGAATGCGACGGAATCGAGTGTCGCTAAGGAGGCCGGAACCAGTCGTTTGGGAACTTCCATGCCGCAGTTAATCATAGCAGCAAGAGCTTTGGGAATGCAAGGAATTGAACTGTCTCCAACTTGGGAACAAATTCAGCAAATTAATCGCCCCGGAGTGCTAGCAGTTTGGCTGTTTGATGGCCCTCGGAAGCTACCGCACGCCGTGGCTTTGCTGGGAATGAACGACAATGTAGCTGTCATTGGAGACCCGGCGCGGGGCAGGATTTTCTCTTTAGATAGGGCAACTTTTGCCAAGATTTGGCGAGAGGAATACGTGCCGATTTTTCGTTCTGCCGATATCTTGTTAAGTGACAAACAAGCTATTGAGTTTTCAACTAAATTAGGATATAATTCTGGTGATTTGCAAGCAGATATTGAGCGGTTTCAAAAAGATAAAAATTTAAAAATCAGCGGGAAGTTAGACCGGATGACTGAGTTAATGTTAAGAGGCCCTTTTTTGGAAGGAGTCCCCAGATTGGATGGGAAATAGTTATGGAAAATCATCAAGTGCAGAGGCGTTCTTGACGCAAAGGGAAGAGTACCTCTGCGGTTTTTCTCAAACAATAGTTGATTCATTCGTTTATAGCGATCGCAAAGATTCGATCGCCCCAGCCGACGATCGACGATCGCACCTTGGTAGCGTGGCTGCATGAAATTACCGTAAGCGTAGGCAGTTGCATCTAATTCCTCCTATATTTTTACGGTCGATCGCACCTTAGCCACGCCTCACCGTTTTTGACAATTGGGAACAGTTGAATCGCTTATTTTAGGCTCAGAAAGTTTGACTTCCCATCCAGGTAAATTCCACCAATTAACTCGCTGATTCGGCTGAATCCAGAAGTTGAGTTGCGCGATCTTGCCATCCTCAAATCTGAGTGTGGGAAAGGTAGGATAACTGGTATCATCGGTTTCGCGATAAGTGCGTCCCAGGTAATTTAGGCAAGTCGTTAATCCCTCAGTAATTCCCAATTCTTCCACTCCCGTTCCCTTCAATTTGGCATCATCGTAGCTGAAAGAACCGTTGAATGAATTGCCCGCTAGCCCGCCTTTGGTAACAGTGATGGTGAAATCGTAGGTGACGGGAACTGCGTAGGCTTGGGTTGCAGTTACAACTGTGCTCAGAAGAGTCGTGGCGATGGCCACCGAGAGTTTTGAAATGGCTCCCACACTCGCATCCCGAAACAGAACAACATTATAAATTTCGCTTTCAGTCATCGGGAAACTCCTTGATTAAACTTATATAGTCAGTGTGCGTTTCGGATATGATATCATAAGCTATAGCAATCCTAAATGAGTCGTAAGTTTTTTACCCCACCCCAACCCTCCCCTTGCTAAGGGGAGGGAGTAAGAAATTCACAAATGATTTAGGATTGCTATATCAGTTAAATGCGATCGCACCAGACTGCCAAGCCAACAAAAATTACCGCCTCTGGTTAATAGTGTAGACTTTTTTGGTACTGAAAACCCCAACAGAAAACCCTCGTCTTTAATGGCCCAGAATTAACTCAGTAGATTTAACCACATTCATTCCCGCCGCCGCAAATCTTTGAAAAGCTGCATCTGCTGCTGCCGTAAAATCCACAACACCCGGAACAACCACAGGCGAAGTGCAATCTTCCAGCAAATAAACCTTCTTTGCTAACTGCGAATCTCGCACCAAAATTTCCGTCAGCAAATCATCAATCGTCCAAGCAACGCAATGACTTTTAGCTTGTCCCGCAATAATTACCGCATCAAATTCGAGCAGTTTATCAATAAACTTCGCATTCTTTTCCGCAATCGGATTTCCATCGCACCCATCTAAAACTTCCGGTTGCAAAACCGAATAATTTTCGGTCATTGGATTCCCACCTTTGATTTCAAAAAGTGCTTGCCTATTCCGAGCAATACTATGAAAAAATATCGCTTCTTCCACCGCGGCAACCAGGGCGTGTCCGATGCCGCCCAGCATCGAGTGATAGGGCCAAATTGTCAAGGGATATTTGCCATTATCACTAAGTTTCTTGACGTAGTGCAGAGCGTGTTTTTCCAGTGCCGAAAAATTACCACCGCTGATGCTATCAGCCACGGCTGGATTAACTTTCCAGATGCCTTTTTGGACATCTTCTAGAGTAATGGAAGTGGCGGCTGGTTGCGGGTGTTCGCCTGCTTCATTTATCCAAAAGATGGGATGGAAAATTTGCATAGCGGTGTGCGTGTCCATTGTCGGCGCAATAGCTGTAATTAAGTGTAAATTGCGGTAAATGAATTCGCACAGCCGCAGGTTGTCATCGACAGCACCGCTACCGGAACGCCCGCCGACAAATAGCTCAAATTCGGGCAAGCAAAAAGTGTTTTGGGCATCGATTATCAACAAACAAATACGGTTTTTGTCGCTGGAAGCGGGCTTGATGCTATGTTGTTTTGCCCAGTTTGTAGCCTCAGTAGCACGTTGTTGATAGGGTACTCGCCAGACTTCGCTGACTTTTTTGGCGTCGAAATAGTCGGGAATTGGGAGTTTAGTCTGTGCTGTCATGGTTGATTAGTTTTGGAGGGATTTGGGGGAATGATTTAAGTTGTGAGTATAATACGGATAGCTATTTATGGGTGAGTCATGCCAACAAAAAAGATTCAAGATTTTGTTAGGGTGAATTTTAAACGAATATTCTTGCTGTTTGCGATCGCCCTTTTTCTCGCTCTCTTAATTCTAGCAACTAAATCCTCCTACATTCAAGATGTTTTAAGAATTGTGTTAATCCAGATCCAGGATTTAGGCTGGTGGGGGCCAGTCGCATTTGTAGTGACTTACAACTTAGCTACAGTGCTGTTTATACCTGGTTCGGTGCTGACTCTGGGAGGCGGGGTGATTTTTGGTCTGTGGTGGGGTTCAATCTACGTGTTTGTGGCTGCAACTTTAGGGGCTACCTTTGCTTTCCTGATCGGGCGATACCTGTCGCGCGATCGCGTGGTAAAATATATGGAAGCTCATCCCAAATTTAAATCCCTCGATCGCGCAGTTTCCCAAGAAGGATTAAAAATAGTATTTTTGACTCGTCTTTGTCCTTTATTTCCTTTCAATTTGTTGAATTACGCTTTAGGAATTACCCAGGTTTCTCTCAAAGATTATGTACTAGGTTCCTTCGGCATGATACCGGGAACAGTCATGTATGTTTACTCCGGTTCTTTGGTAGGAGATTTGGCTGCGATCGGCGCGGTAACTGGGTCAACAAATCCGCAAGATTCCGCTGTAAAATGGTTGATTAATATCATCAGTTTTATTGCTACTGTCGCTGTTACTGTCTCGATCACTCGGATCGCCAGCAAAGCTTTGGAAGAAAGTGTTTAATTAGCAGGATTTGCCAATGTCGCAGTCAAAAGTCGATCGCGTAATAGTCCCTCCGATGGACGAATACAACCAAAAATTAGTCTCTTATTTACATCCGTCTGACTGGGTAAATCCGCAGCCAGCCAGCCGTTACAATTTAGTAGTAATTGGTGCCGGCCCCGCTGGATTAATTGTTGCTGCTGGTGCCGCAGGTTTGGGTGCGAAAGTTGCTTTGATTGAAAAACATTTGATGGGTGGCGATTGTTTAAACGTCGGTTGCGTACCTTCAAAAGCACTGATTCGTTCGTCTCGTACTGTCGGCGATATCTGGGAATCCAGTAAATTTGGTGTGAATGTTCCTAACAGTGTAGAGGTGGATTTTGCTGCTGTGATGGAACGAATGCGCCGAATCAGGGCGGGAATCAGCGATGTTGATTCTGTTCAACGATATCAGGAGAAATTAGGAGTCGATGTTTTTCTAGGTTCTGGTCGTTTTACTAGCAATAATACCATAGAAGTTGCTGGTCAAACTCTCGGCTTTAAAAAAGCAGTAATTGCCACAGGTGCAAGGGCGCTACAACCACAAATTCCCGGTTTACAAGCAACTGGATATCTGACTAATGAAACTGTATTTAACCTCACGGAAAGGCCGCAGCGTTTAGCAATAATTGGCGCAGGTCCGATCGGCTGCGAATTAGCTCAAGCCTTCCGCAGGCTGGGTTCGGAAGTCGTGTTGCTGCACAAAAATGCTCAGATTTTAGACAAGGAAGATGCGGATGCTGCTAACATTGTGCAGCAGGCTTTTATACGCGAAGGAATTCAACTAATACTTGAATCAAAAATAGAGCGCGTTGAGAAAACAAATTTAGGCAAAACAATTTATTATCAATTGCAGGGTAAGGAAGCATCTGTCACCGTAGATGAGATTATTGCGAGTGCGGGGCGATCGCCCAATGTGGAAGGATTGAATTTGGAGGCGATCGGCGTTGAATACGATACACAAACAGGCGTATTTGTCAACGACAATTTGCAAACTACTAATCCCCGCATTTATGCCGCTGGCGATATCTGCATGAAGCATAAATTCACTCACGCTGCTGATTTTGCGGCTAGGATTGTTATTCAAAATACGCTGTTTTTTGGACGCAAAAAACTCAGTGCTTTGACGATACCTTGGTGTACTTATACTAGCCCGGAAATTGCTCATGTCGGGATGGGCGAAGCTGAAATTCAAGCCAAAGCGATTGATGTCGATACATTTTTGATTCCTTTCAGTCAAGTCGATCGGGCAATTATTGACGGTGAAGATGAGGGTTTTGTGAAAATTCACGTCAAGAAAGGTAGCGACAAAATATTAGGTGCTACAATAGTTGCACAACACGCCGGAGATATGATTAGCGAAATTACTTTAGCAATGGTTAACAATATTGGTTTGGGTAAAATTGCTAGCGTAATTCATCCCTATCCGACGCAAGCTGACGCAATTCGGAAAGCTGGCGATGCTTACAATCGCACTCGTTTGACACCATTTGTGAAAGATTTGTTTAACCGCTGGCTGGCTTGGACTAGGTAGATAAATAATTGTGGAACAGGCATCTTGCCTGTTCATAATCGGATTTTATGGGCAGGCTAGAAGCCCACCCCACAAGAAAATTGAGTCTTTGTGAAACAGGCATCTTGCCTGTTCATAATCGGATTTTATGGGCGGGCTAGAAGCCCACCCCACAAGAAAATTGAGTCTTTGTGGAACAGGCATCTTGCCTGTTGCTAACAGATATTCAAGATGAAATATGTGTTTATGCTTCTGTTGCTGTTTCTGTTTCAAATTGAACGCCTTCATACAAAAGTGCGATCGGCAAATCAAACCCAATACTTGATAAACTGATAATCTCCCCAGCAGTGTAAGAATAGTAAAGCCACATTCTGCCCTCTCCGCGAGAGTAACGCTCAACGAAAATCTTTTCTGCATCAATCAAGATATATTCTTGTAAAGTCGGAATTTTTAGATAACAAGTAAATTTTTCATCCCGATCTTTAGCACTTGTACTGGGAGAAAGAACTTCCACAATGATTTTAGGATTCTGGATGAACTTGCGGGAATTCAAGTCTTGAGGATCGCAACTGACTATCACATCAGGATAGTAGTAACGGCTTTGAAAACTGACTTGCAATTTCACATCTGACACGTTCATCCGACAACCTCTAGAACGCAGATGCGGGTACAAGTTCCTGTAAAAGTTAAGTGCAAGGTCGTTATGGGGAATTGTACTACCCGTCATGGCAAAAACTTCGCCGTTGACGTATTCGTGGCGAATCTCTTGTTGAGCTTCCCATTCGAGATATTCCTCAACGGACATTTTTTGGGGTGTTTGGGAAATTGCTATCATAACAAAATGAATATTGCATAAACTGGGTGACTCCTGCGACATCTCTTCAAAGCGCACTGGAGAAGTCCCTATGATGGTTAATTATACAACTGAATCGGAAAAAGCTTGGTACAAATCTCCTGCGATTGTAGCTGCTGTGAGTGTAAGCACGATCGCCCTTGGAGCCTTCATTTACCCAGAACTCGCCACTCAACCCATTGTACACTACCGCGCTGATGATAATTCGCTGTCAGCCGATCGCTACACATTGCAGCGACAAACCCACTGTCAAATCAGCAGCCAACATTATAAACCGGGAGATACCGCTGTCAGCATTCCGTTTGCCGATCGCGCCGTCGTCACCAAAACCATCTCCATTACCAATAGTTTAACCCTCATGGGGGAATGTCAACACAACGGGCGATCGATTACCAACAAACAACCGGGAACTTCTCTTGTTGCCTTATTGGAACGGAGTCAAAGTACCATTCAACAACAACATCAAACCAACAAAAATCCAGGCATCCTCACCATTGTAGCCAATGACTTTGAGCCACGTCAAGGGGAGCGGGCGATCGATTTTAGTCGAGTCAAAACCCTCGTTGACGACATCGAAAAACAGGGAGTAGTCATCTCATTCATCATACCTCAAGGTCAATTATACGAAAACTTAACTAACGAGTTGAGCAGCAAAGAGAGTGTGTGCGTTTTAGATGAAAGCAAAGACGAAGACGCAGTTAGGCGATCGATGACACCTTGCATTGATGCAGCCTTTACCAAAGCCCGAAAAATGACAGCTAAATCAAATTAATTGGGTTGGTAATAAGGACTTTATTCCTTCTTGTGAGGACTAAAGTCCTGACTACGAACCTAGAATTTCCTGTGTCTACAACAACTGCCAAAGCAGTTCCGTTACATCCGTTAAATCCGTTACAAAATCCGCTGCCGAACTTTTTTCCCCTAATTCTGCATAAACCTTCAACCCGCAGCGACACTATCTTATCAAGCCCAAAAACAACGAGATAAAACCCATGAACTCCACCACCAATCACCATAACTCTACCTCCAGCATCGTAGCATGGCAATACCTTCCCCAAGAATTAACCGCCCTACTCCTCGAACAAATCAAATCCCAAATGAGTCAGCGGGAAAAACGATATGCAGAAGGAGAAAAAGCCAAAAATCGGATTAACGATTTAACACCCTTAGCAAAGAACACCCCCAACCCTGAAACCAAGAAAATAGTCAATATTTTAGTAGGGTTAATCAGTGCGATTACCTTCAGTGCAGGGGCCAAAATACTGACTTCTGGCATGGGAAGTATGAGCATTCCAGCGAGTTTGTTCATCGGCGGCGCTGCGGGGGTGGTGGCGGACAAAAAAGTGATGAAAGTTATGGAACATCATCGCAAGAAAAGTAGCACTCAGCAAGCATTGCAAGATATCCAAAAACAAAAACAAGCTCATCCCCCCAAAAATGAATTTGGCGAACTTTATTACGAATCTCAAACCGCCTTAGTGCTACAAGTGGAAGGTCAATATTTGAATAAACTGCCCTTTAGCGATGTCGGTTTAGCCCTGGGATTGAGCGGCACCGAATACGCGATGTCTCTGGGAATTGTCATCGGGTTGGGATTACCGGGGGGAATTGTGTTAAATGCGATCGCAGCCAGCCTACCCGTAGTAATGTTATGGGGAGCCGCATCACTGCAAAACGACGCCTTTGAAATGCCCGGACACGCCCGTGCCCTAATCGGACAATACGAAAGCAGCCTCCCCCAAGAAATCACCGAAATCGAAGCAAATCAGATTGCCGGAATCGACGAAGAAGTTACTCTCAAACAGCGAGAACTCGCCTATGAGCAAGCCTTAAACCTGCGTCGTGAAAAATTTGTCAGCGAAGGCGACACCAGCGGGCGATTGAAGAATTGGGACATGGTAGAAGCTGACTTTCAAATCGGGTGGTACGAGAAAGAAAAACATCAAATTGAAAAAGAACAGGACGAAAAACGAGAACAGCGTTACTTTAAGTTTAAAGCCGATGTTGCTCAAATTGCCGAACAGCATCAACCCCCCGCCGGCACTTACTCACCGGAACAAATGGCCCAGTTAAAAAATGAATGGGTGGAAGTCCAAGAACAAAAATTGAAGGAAATTCTCGCCCATGACATTCAGTGGTTGAATCACAAATACGGCAACAAAATCAAGCATTACGAGGAGGAAATCACCACAGCGCGACAGCGTTACGCAGAAGCCGAATCTCGGTGGCGGCAAGAACGGGATTTGCAAAAAACATCTGTGAATTAATGATACCCAGAAACCGGGTTTCTGCGAAAAATCTCCAACTCCCAACGAGATATCTCAAAGAAACCCGGTTTCTCACCCCCGCGACAATACCCAGAAACCGGGTTTCTGCGAAAAATCTCCAACTCCCAACCAGACATCTCAAAGAAACCCGGTTTCTCACCCCCGCGACAATACCCAGAAACCGGGTTTCTGCGAAAAATCTCCAACTCCCAACCAGACATCTCAAAGAAACCCGGTTTCTCACCCCCGCGACAATACCCAGAAACCGGGTTTCTGCGAAAAATCTCCAACTCCCAACCAGACATCTCAAAGAAACCCGGTTTCTCACCCCCCGCGATAACGCCTCTCACCCCACACTAAAAAAACTTTCCCTAAATCTGCATAAACCCCCCAACCCCTGCGACATCAAAGTATCAACACCCAAAAACTAGACTATGACGAGACATGATACCCCCGTCGAACCCTTACCAGGCTTGGTTCCTGTAGCCACAAACTTCAACTTGTGGCCGCATTGGGAACTCAAGCCCATTTCCTTGACTTTGTTCTTCCTGGCACGTTACAGCGCTATTTTCTCTGGGATAATTGAACTATCCCGATGTGATAGCAACGTGCCTGTGAACACCGACGAACAGTTACGCGAACTTCTACAACTCTTGAAAGACTCCCAACAGGGGAGTCAGAAACAAGAAAGATTCAAAAATCAATTGTGTAAACTGATTCCCGATTTGCCCGGAAGTCGCAAATATCGGGAACCTGATCCTAAGATTGATTTTGATGGAGCACTGAATGAAGCCTATGGCGGGTTTTTCAAAACGCTGCCGATATTTTTTCGGGAAATTGACCTCGATAATATCGCTGATGATGTCTTGCGAACCAGAGTGGTTAAGCGGTTTAATAAAATTATTCAACTCAAAATTCTTGACCAATATCGCAAGTTAGAACGGCAACCTTTTACTTTTAGTTTGGATGCTCCAACTAAGACCAAAACAGGTGAAAAGTTTGATTCTGAAGGAATGGCTGACGATACCACAGAAGTTGGGATTGAGCAACTGATTGAGCGAGAACAATCGAAAAATCAGCAGCGCATCGGCCGCCAGCTTTGGCAGTATATTGAAGACGACCCGGAGTGCAAACTGCGAAACAGTTATCCCAGTGACAAACCGGATGCTAATTCTCAGGTACTCGCGCGGCGATTGCTGAAAGACCCTCCTGATAAATTGTCTGTAATTGCCAGAGAGTTAAACATTAAGTATCAAACTCTAAACTCTCATTGGAAAAGAGCAAGTTTGCCGCTACTTAAAGAAATTGTACTTGAGTTTGGATATCAACCGGAGGAATAATGGTGAATAGCATGGATACTTATTTGTTAGAAATTCCTCTGGAGCAAACTGCACGCAATTTGGCTCTGCAATTTGCTTCGGAGCAAGCTAATCCGCAAAAAGGCAAGCGGGTTTATTTCAATACCTTGGCGGTTTGGGCGGTTAACTATTTCTTGGAATGGATGGAACTGGAAACCGATATTGATGGCGGTGATAGTTGGCATCCAGGAATGCGGGCGGTTTTGGATGTTGCTGATTTAGTCTTACCGGGAATTGGCAAGATTGAATGCTGTCCGCTTCTACTTGGAGAAACGGCGATTTCTCTGCCAGAAGTGCGCGAAAATCGGATTGCTTATATCGCAGTTGAGTTTGCGGAACCTTTCGATAAAGTGAAACTTTTGGGCTTTATTCCGGCTGTGGAAATTGTGGAGGAAACTGAAGAGATTTCTCTCACTAATCTCCAACCTGTTGAGGAATTGTTGGATTATTTGGATCGAATTGAGTTGGGAATTCCGGTGACGCAAGTTCTACTTGAAGAAGAGCTATCGGATTTAGAAGAAGCGCTATCGGATTTAAAAGAAGATGACCCCGTAAAAGCACAAGTTCGGGAGAAGTTGCAAAACAAATCTATTGCGGAAATTGTGGCAATTCTGAATGGAGTTTATGGCAGTAGTGAGAAATCTGACTGGGGATATGAAGGGGGGAAGGCTTTAGCAGGAATTGGTTCTAGCAGTGGCGGTTTGGGAAATAGAGAGACATCTTTATCTGGTTATAAATCTTCAGATATTGATACGAAAGTGGAAGCGAAACTGAATCGGATTGCTAAAAAGTGGATGAAGAAATTAGCTGAAATTTGGGGAGATGGCGATGAATCTTAGGGCACTCACCGACTGAAGAAACCGGGTTTTTGGCCACATCTGCGGGTGGAAACGAAATATTGTCGTAAAAACCCGGTTTCTGGACTCCCACAACTCAACCCTAAAATTCATTACAATGAATCAATATACCCACCAACTGAAGATACCGTAGGGTGCGTCGCTATCAACAATCTCGAAACAAAATCGAAAGTCTCACAGCGACGCACCCTACCAGATACTAAATTTAGCTATTGTGTCAAGCAAGGAAAAAATAGCCATGATGTCTATCCAAGAAAAAATTGTTGACCAACTGAAAAGTTTTTCTGAAATAGAACTACAAGAAATCCTCAAGTTTGCTGATTTTCTGTTATGGCAGCGGAGAAACCAAGAAGTAGCTTCGCCATCCGATGAAACTGCCAACAGCGAATCAGAAAATATCGGTGAAGAAGCCTTGGTTCATTATGTTGGTGGAGTCTTGGTCGTTAAAGCAGGATTAAGTCAAACTGAAAAGATGATGAATTGGAATACAATTGTTAACGAGATGCGCGCCGAAAGAATGGAGAAATTTATTTAATAATGAACGTTTTATTCGATACTTCCGTTCTGGTAGCAGGGTTAATAGAAGATCATCCCAGTCACTCTCAAAGCTTATCTTGGTTGGAGCGAGTTAGATCGCAGGAGATTGCAGCGTTTGTTTCAACTCACACTATAGCTGAACTTTACTCGGTACTTACTCGAATTCCTCGTCAACCTCGGATTAATCCTGGGTTAGCACAGCGGTTAATTGTAGAGAATTTGAGTGATTTTAATCAGGTTGTTTTGACTGCGGAGGATTACCAAGCAACAGTAAGTAGAATGGTTAGTTTAAACCTGCCAGGGGGAGGGATTTACGATGGGTTAATTGCTCAAGCTGCACTGAAAGCAGGTGTGGATGTGTTGTTGACTCTTAACCCTAATGATTTTACTCGGCTGGGAGATGATGTCAGGCGATTAGTGCAAGTGCCTCTTTAAGCCCTTCGTAGTTGGAATGAGAATATGATGTTTGTTGGGATTTTTGCATGGGTGGGGGCGGATACCGTCCAAAAATATGATAAATTGCCATGATTTGTAGGGGCGGGTTTACCAACAATATCTGATACAAATCGACAATCTCATAAACCCGCCCCATCCCCGCCATCAATATCGAAATACCATCAAAATATTGCGTTTTTGGGTTTTTGCATGGGTGGGGGCGGATACCGTCCAAAAATATGATAAATTGCCATGACTTGTAGGGGCGGGTTCACCAACAATATCTAATACAAATCGACAATCTCATAAACCCGCCCCATCCCCGCCATCAATATCGAAATACCATCAAAATATTGCGTTTTTGGGTTTTTGCATGGGTGGGGGCGGATACCGTCCAAAAATATGATAAATTGCCATGACTTGTAGGGGCGGGTTCACCAACAATATCTAATACAAATCGACAATCTCATAAACCCGCCCCATCCCCGCCATCAATATCGAAATACCGTCAAAATATTGGGTTTTTGGGGTTTTTTCATGGGGTGGGGGCGGGTTTTCGAGATTGTGGGTTTTTACCGCAGATGGTTGGTGAACCCGCCCCTACAAGATTTTTCGGGAATTTTGCATAATTTCCCCCCAAATTGCCGATACATATATATACACAAAATCAAAGGTAAACTCCAATGGACGAACAACGCCTCGCCGCCTATCTCGAACTGATTCAAGCCCTGCTTGAGTGCCCTAACGGTGAAGAGGGTGATATTCTCAACGCCCATCGAGAGTTAGTTGATGCCGATTTTGTGCAAGTCGTGGAAGCAGTGGCGGAGAATATGGCGGCAGAGGGCAACTCCAATGCAGGTTGGTTGCAGAATCTGGCGGCACAATTGGCAAATTCTGTCCGCAGTACAGCAACTCCTGAAGAGTATTTATCTTTCTTGGGGGAGGTGTTGCAAGCAACGGGTGAAAGTCGCGGAAATCCTCAAGTTGTCTATCCTATTTTACAACAAAACCTCGATAAATTGGATTTGAAATTTGCTCAAACGTTACAAAATTGGGCTACATCCAAATTCACAGAAGGTTCCTCAAAAAAAGCTCTATCCATCGCAGCAGATATTGTCAATTTTGGTAACTTAATTCAGCTCTTACAAAGTTGGGCTACATCCAAATTCACAGAAGGTTCCTCAAAAAAAGCTCTATCCATCGCAGCAGATATTGTCAATTTTGGTAACTTAATTCAGCTCTTACAAAGTTGGGCTACATCCAAATTCACAGAAGGTTCCTCAAAAAAAGCTCTATCCATCGCAGCAGATATTGTCAATTTTGGCAACTTAATTAATCAGTTTCCCCTGGGGCGGCGGGCATGGAATTTAGAAATAGGCATCGCCTGTTATCGGGAAGCTTTAATAGTCTATACCCCCGAAAATTATCCCAAAGATTGGGCAATGACTCAAAATAATTTGGGGAATGCCTATCAAAACAGAATAGAGGGAGTCAGGGCGGCGAATATAGAAGAGGCGATCGCCTGTTATCGNAGCTTTAAAAGTCCGTACCCGCGAGAATTATCCCGAAGATTGGGCAATGACTCAACATAATTTGGGGACTGCCTATAGTAACAGAATAGAGGGAGTCAGGGCGGCGAATATAGAACTTGCGATCGCCTGTTATCGGGAAGCTTTAAAAGTCCGTACCCGCGAGAATTATCCCGAAGATTGGGCAATGACTCAAAATAATTTGGGGGCTGCCTATAGTGACAGAATAGAGGGAGTCAGGGCCAAGAATATTGAAGAGGCGATTTCTTATTTCCGCTTAGCCTTAGAAATTTACACTCCGACTGCTTTCCCTTTCAACTGTCTCACAACAGGTAGAAACCTCGGCAATACGGCTTTCACTGCTGGTTTCTGGGATATCGCCCTGGAAGGATTCGAGAAAGCAATTCAAGCAGTAGAAAAAAGCAGAAGTTGGGCAACTTCCGATGATATCCGCCAACAGATGATAGCAGAATCCATCGGCGTTTACGAAAAGGCAATTCAAGCTGCTGTCAACAACAATCAACTGGAAAAGGCCATAGAATATTGCGATAGAACCCGTGCTCAGCGGTTAGTGGATTTAATGCACAGCAATGACTTGTATGCTAGCGGCGAAATTCCGCCGGAAGTCCAAAAGTATTTGGATGAATTTGAAGCCAAGCAGCAGGAAATTGACGCAGAAGTCGAACAACTCCGCAATCCATCTGAGGGGGATAAGGGATTAGCTGGTGTGGGGAGTTCGTCACGGAGTCGGGCGGATACTTCTGCTTATACGAAGAAGATTCAAGAGTTGGAAGGGGAGAAGCAGCAAATCTGGGAAAATATCCGCAGTTTAGATCCGGTTTTAGCGGGACAAGTTCAAGTTGTGCCGATGGAGTTTGCGGCGATGCAGCAGTTGATTGATAATTCCCAGACGGCGATTCTTTGTTTTTTTACGACTCAAAATGACACTCATGTTTTTGTGATTTACAAGGATAAAGCGCCGCAGATTCACACTTGTCAGGGTGAGGGTTGGGCAAGTTTTCAGAAGTGGATCGATAAGGGTTGGTTGTCGCCTTATTTGGAGGATAGGAAAGGTTGGTGGCAGGGGATGGGTGAGTTTTTGTCTCAGTTGTCGCGGCGGTTGAAGGTTGATGAGTTGATTGGTAATTGTTTGGCGGGGATTGAGGAATTGATTGTGATTCCGCATTTGTATTTGCATCAGATTCCGTTGGCTGCGTTGCCGGTTAATACCCTCGCAACCGAGGAGGGCGGGCACGGGGGCACCGCCCCTACAAATCCAGGGCTTGAGAGTGGGAATTCTTCGCTTGGTGTTGAGGAAGAACCCCCCCAACCCCCCCTTGCTAAGGGGGGGCTTAAGAGTGAGATTTCTGCCCTTACGAAGGAACAAGAATCTCTTCTTTCTCCCCCCCTTAGCAAGGGGGGGCCGGGGGGGGTTCTTAGCGATTATTTCCTAATTCGTTATATTCCCAGTTGCCGAATTTTGGAGTATTGCAGTCAACGTCCCACCATTGAATCGCCGAAATACGGGATTGTGGAAAATGCCACTGATGACTTGTACTTCACTCCTTTTGAGTGCGAACAAATTGCCGAAATTGTGACGGTAACTGAACGCTTAAAAGGAAGTCAACAAGCCAAAGTTACCGCCTATCGAAACCTCGCCCAAAATGTGAATGTGATCCACTCCAGTCACCACGCTGTCTCGCGTTTGGACAATCCTTTAGAATCGCGGTTGTTTTTAGGTGATGGAAGTATCACGTTAGGGGAATTGATGACTCCTGGTTGGCGCTTACCGCAGTTATCGGATGTGTTTATGTCTTGCTGCGAAACTAATTTAGGAGATACGGAAATTACGGATAATCTGCTGAGTTTGGGAACGGGGTTTTTGTGTGCGGGGGCGCGCAGTGTGGTCAGCACTTTGTGGGCGGTGGATGATTTTGCTACTTCGCTGTTTTCGATTTTTTACTATCAGTATCGTCTGGAAGGTTTGAGTCGCCCAGAGGCGTTACGACGGGCGCAGGTGCGGTTGCGGACGATTTCGGGGGCGGAGTTGAAAGGGCTTTATCAACCGCAAATCGATGCCCTGCTTCCGAGAATTATTGGGGATTTAAAGCGGAAATTGAATCTGGTACAGGAAGAATTAGAAGACTTGGAATCGCAGCAAAAAAAATATAAAGGTGGTACGGCTGAGTATAAAGAGTTGGAGGAGAAGTTGAACAAGAAAACGGAGGAGGAAGTTGAGATTGGGAAGCGAAAGGAAGGATATGAAAGTTTGCAGAAAAATCTTTACACTATGTCAAATCCTTTTGATGATTTGATTTATTGGTCGGGGTTTATTTGTCAGGGTTTGCATTGACAAGAGTTACGCACTCCGACTGAAGAAACCGGGTTTTTTACCGAATCTTTCGGCTGCAACGAAATATTTTCGTAAAAAACCCGGTTTCTGGGTTCTTATGTGTTATGCAACATTAAAAATCCCCTTCATCCACTTGGAATACAGTCAATCCCAAGCTTCTCCACATATCCACAACTTGCTGGCGATCGTCCAACACAAACTTAATGTTATACTTCCCTTCAATATGCTGGCGATAGATTTCTTCTTTCATAATCGCATCCTTCCTCATATCTCCGGTTTTCCGCAGATGAATCGCAGTATAATTAACCTCATACTGCTGCAACCATTTCTCAGTTTGAGGCTGACAATCATCGGTTCTGCCCGAAACTACGATAATATTAACGCTAGACTGCCACTTGCGGATGGTATCTAGGACTGGTTGATTGGGTAAATCGCGATCGCACTTAGAAGCATCGAAAGGATTTCTACCATTCAAAAGCGATAAAGTACCATCCATATCCACAATAATTGCATCCGGCAAATCGGGATTATATTCCGGTGGCGAAACCGGAACCCGCACATACCTATTATACATCTTCATAATCACATCTTTGCCCACAGAATTGAGTCTTTTCAAATCCCGTTTAATACATTCCTCCACCGGAACTTGCAGGAAAGAATCATTAACTTCCACCACAGCTTGACCTTTGACCAACTCTTTGATATGTTCGATATGCGGGCCAAAATTAGTATCATCAACAATGACGTGCTTGCCACTTTCCAAAGCCATCAAAATAATCCGATCTCTCAACTCCACAATAAACTTTTCATTCGCCGGCGACCAATGAGAAGCATGAGCCATTTCTCGCAACAAATCTTTATTAGTACGAACCCATCTAGCAGGTTCAGACAGCAGCAACTCCCTAGCAAATTGAGATTTTCCCGAAGCAGGTAAACCGACAAGTACAATAACTCTTTTCATGGTAAATTGGTAATTGGTAATTGGGCATTGGGCATCGGGAATTGGGCATTGGGCATCGGGCATTGGGCATCGGTTAGTCGTTACTGTTTATTGGTAGATCATCACTAATAACAAATAACCAAAACAAATAACAAATAACTTCACACTCGATAATTCATCCGTTAAATCCGTTACAAAATCCGTTGCCGAACTTCATCCGTTAAATCCGTTACAAAATCCGTTGCCGAACTTCTTCTACAATCCCAGATGGATATAATCCAAACCCAATAACTCCTCTATCTTATGAATAGTAACATCGCGGAGAGCTTCTTTCACCCCCGCAACTCTACGCGCCCGCAAAGAAAACAAAATCCCAGAATAGGGCAAATGTTTCACAGCAAATGCAAAATCTTTCTGCACTTCGATAGATTCATGCTGTCGGTAAACATCCTCAATTTCTTGAACCAAAGATTGATATTTGTCCTTAACTTTTTGGTACAATTCAGTCCACTCAGGAAAATAAGCTAAAAACTCTTCCCCTTCATTAGTTAAAATAATCTCGATCATCCTGCGAGTTGAAAACCCTTCGCGCAGATGGGAAATCGCCACATATTGCGGAGATTTAACTTTAACTCGGTTAAACTTAGCATCGCAGATAATATAGCCTTCCGAATCCATCGGGTCTAACTGCTGAGACGCTTCGATAACTTCTTTCCAGCTAGTCAAAGCATAAGACTTGACTAATTCCCATCCATATTTATTAGCCCAAGTAGTCGGCTCCATTTCTATCAATGTTTGAGTATTACGAACGCCGTGAAACACAATTTGATTGTTTTTTTGCTGGACAACTATTCGATTGTAAGGAGTCATCAACTCAAAGATAAAACATTGGTCGGTTTCTTGTGGCAATTGATATCCCAATTCTTGCCAGACTTTCCAAAAAAGTTCCGCAAAGCTGAATCCAAAACCGTTAACTTCGCCTGCTGCGTCGGGAGTTCCGCTAGATTGAACTCTCCATTTTTGATTAAAAAAATACAGTACAATCAGAGAACCATCGAGTTTTTCGTAAACTTTGGCACTGTTCCAATCAATTTTAGCTGCGTGAATTTCTCCGTAGTTGAAAAACTTGTCGTAGGGATAAGAAACTATCTGCCAATCTTGGGATGAGTCTAAAATGATTCCCCGACACTGTTGGACTATTTTTTCGCCCAGCGGGGATTCTATCTGCGAGTATTTCAGACAGACTAGATCGGGATATTGCCGATCGCGCGTAACCTTGATATGATAAGTTTCGGACAAATTTTCTAACCCGTGCTGGCGTAAATACTCTTGCAGTTCCACGATGTACTCCTAAATTACTCGTCTTCTCTATATTATATATGACGGCATATTTTAGCGATTTTGTCAAGACAATATAAAAATATTTTTTTGCTGAAAAGCTATTATTGCTTCTGTATTTTGAATTATGGTTGTACATAGATGAATGCGGTTCTATGAACAACTGGACTGTTTCAATATCAAGGAAAAATACAATGAACAAAAAATTATTAGTTTTGGCGACTTCTGCGTGTCTATTGACTGCTTTAGTACCTGCATCGGTAGTTTTTGGAGCCTCGGAATTGTCGCAGCGACAACCGGAAACACAACAACTTGCTCAAGCCGGTACTCCTGTTGCAGTCAATGAAATTTTGCCAAAGTTAAAAGGTAAAACGCAAGTACCAATTTTTATTCCCAGCAGTATTTCTGCTTCGCAAAAACTTTACTATCAAATCACGGCAAAAGCAGACAGCTATACGATTTCTATGGAGTATACAGCAGATTGTCGTGGTGCGGGAGCTTGCAGTTTTGGGGAAATTCGAGCTGAAAAAGGTGGTGAGTTTTCTACAAAAATGGAAGGGGTAACTAAGACGTTAAAAAATGTGCAACTTGCGGGCGGTATGAAAGGAGTTTTTCATAACGGTTGTGGGGCTTACTGCACAGCTTCTGTTGATTGGAAAAGTCAGGGATTTCTCTATACGGTAGCAATTAAAAATGGACGGGAAGCTGATGTAATTAAGATGGCAAATTCGGCGATACAAGCTGGGAAGCGTTGAGTTTTTGTGGGTATAAATTGTGGAACAGGCCGGAAAGCCTGTTCTTACAAATAGTAATAAATGCACTTTTTATTCAGGAATAACTGAATGGTTGCGGTCAAACCAAACAATGTAGTAAATAGACTGAACGCGAAACCCAAAAATCCGCTTTTTATCATCAATTCGCATTTCTGATAATCTCTGATCTTCAGGAATATTGTCGGGCAAACTTGGATGATTGTCAATCAACTTATAGCCCGTTCCCACTGAGTCACCACGTTTTTTTGACCCGTGACTTTTAATCTGAGTCCAAGTGTATTTTTCAATTTTCTTTAGTCCTTCAATTAGGTCGTTGATTTCTGATGATGTCCAGTCAGACAAAAGCCAACGATTTTTGTCTGTATAGGTAAATCTGAAGCTAGGACGTTCGTCATCTGTACTGTTTGGCTGGGTTAACTGGGTTGCCGCTTCTGAAATTCTTCTTTGTTGCTTTTTTTGAGATGGTTTTGGTATTTGATCCTTTTTTCCCATCTATGCCTCCACTAAAGGTGCATAGCAAGATTTCATGTCATCGTGAGAGATGATGTTAGTTGATTTTTCAGCAATTTCTAATCCCTGGCGGGCGTTTAACCAAGGCATCTCTGAGTGCGTTAATTCTGCTAAATGTTTAGCACTTAATTCTCCATAAGCATTCCAGACTTCTTCGAGTACCTCGCTCTCATCTTCGTCAAATTCTTCATCAAAATTATTGGGAGATGGAATATCGCTGTATTTATAAGCTTCATACTCATGCCAAACATCACGAACAACTGGGCCGGAAACCCAAGCTTCAATATCTTGATAAAATAGTGGCTGGCTTCTAAATACTAAACTCCAAGCTTGGGCATAATATACGAGTTTTTGCAGCTTGAGAAGAGAAATTATATCACCGACTTCTCGATCCACTCGACATAAAAAATAACGAGCTATCTCAATAGCACTTTTCATAGTTTTAATACGATCGCAATTTGATTGATTTACTTAGCATTGTAAGCTGTTTCGTGTATTTCTACCAGTTGCGATCGCCAAAAATGTAATAAAAATTCATATCATGATTGATTAAAGTCCCCACCTGCGGTAGGCTAGATCAGGTGAATATATTGGCTCATTTCCAGCTCGATCTTATGTCTACAACCGCATCTGCTCCCTCACGAACCGTCCGCATCGGTTCCCGCAAAAGCCAACTCGCTCTAGTCCAAACACACTGGGTGCAAGCAGAGCTACAGAAACATTTCCCGCAACACACTTTTGAAGTCCACACGATGTCCACCCAAGGGGACATAATTCTGGATGTAGCCCTGGCTAAAATTGGTGACAAAGGACTTTTCACCAAAGAATTAGAAACGGGAATGCTGAATAATGAAACGGATTTTGCCGTTCATTCTCTGAAAGATTTGCCGACCAATTTGCCCGAAGGTTTAATGTTAGGATGTGTCACCGAACGGGAAAATCCTGCTGATGCTTTGGTGGTTCATGAAAAACACAAAGATAAGCAGCTTGACACACTACCAAAAGGTGCGGTTATTGGCACTTCTTCCCTGCGACGACTTGCTCAACTGCGGCATCATTTCCCTCATTTTGAATTTAAAGATATTCGTGGCAATCTAAATACTCGACTTGCTAAATTAGATGATGGCGGCTACGACGCGATTATTTTAGCATTTGCGGGATTGGAAAGATTGGGTATGGGCGATCGCATTCACCAAGTTATCGCTCCCGAAATTTCCCTCCACGCCGTCGGACAAGGTGCTTTGGGCATCGAATGCCGCGCCGGAGATCCAGAAATTCTCGAAATAATTAAAGCTCTGGAACACTCGGAAACTGCCCAAAGATGTTATGCTGAACGGGCATTTCTGCGGGAATTGGAGGGCGGTTGTCAAGTGCCGATCGGTGTCAATACCAAAATCGAAGATGGTCAATTGACTTTAACCGGAATGGTATCTAGTTTAGATGGTCAGCGATTTGTGAAAGATACCGTTAGTGGTGGTGCAGACACTGCGGAACTACTGGGGATTGACCTCGCTCACCGCTTGCGTGCCCAGGGAGCAAGTGAAATTTTGGAGGAAATTTTCATCGAAGTTCAACGCGGTTCTTAAACTTCTGAATGGTATCTATTTTTTACGGCTTTTAAACGCGACAAATCGCCTCTTTTATAATAAAATAATTGGCGATTCGCTTCAACAAAACAGGTACATTAGCAGTCTGTTTGTAAATTTTAGGTTGGAGTTTTAGATAGGACTTATCTCTCGACCTCAGAAACCCGGCTTTTTCTAGATATGGTTGTCAAATTAATAATTTTTGCTAGGAATCGGGTTTCTCTGCGTCAGTCCAAGATTTTTTAAAATACCAATCCAAAATCTATAATCAAACAGCTACAATAAGTCAGCAATCTATTTCAGGGAAAGTAAAAATATGGGTGTTCGGGAAACTCAATTAAAGCTAGAATCAGCAAAGGTTCAGCAACTTTATCGCAAAATGCAGGCCGATCAAAAAGCTTTGCAACAGCAATTGAAAGAGTTCAAAACTCAGACGGGAAATTTTTCGGATCTAGTCGAGCAAGTTTTGCCGTCTGTTGTTTCAGTTTATGTGATGGATTGGGATACAGGAGAAGAAATTTCTTCGGGTAGTGGCTTTTTTGTGGCACCTGATACCATTGTGACTAACTATCACGTTGTGGAAGATATTGCTGATGAAGATTATTTCTATGAAGAAGATGAAGTCGAACAGGTTTTGGTGGAAACTAATGACGGCAAGTTGAGAATGGCTGAGGTGATATTTACTGGTAATGCGGAAGAGGATTTAGCCTTGCTGTTGATTACTGGTTTTGTCATCGATCCGAAGACGGGGGAACAAGTAGAATCTCCTGAAGAGTATCCTCCTTTGGAGTTGTCTTCTGATGTGAAAGTGGGCGATCGAGTAATTGCTGTGGGAAATCCTTTGGGACAGTTTGCTACTACTGTAACTCAGGGTATTGTGACTGCAATTCGGGAACCGGATGAGTATGAGGAAGGTGAGGATGATGAGGATGATGTTGCTGGTGTGAAGATGCTGGAAACTGATGCGGTGATTAATCCGGGAAATTCTGGTGGGCCGTTGATTAATATGGCTGGCCAGGTGGTTGGGGTGAATATGTGGGGATGGGAGGATGCTGATAGTCTGAATTTGGCGATCGCCGCGATCGCCCTGGATGACTTTTTAGCGGGTTTTGAGGAGACTTTTGAGGATGATTCTGATGATTAGTGGGTAGTGATTAGTAATCTCTGATTTGGGCATTTTACCAGACCTGTAGGGGCGGGTTCACCCAGATATTTGCCACCCATCATTGGTAACAAGTTAGAAGGGAGTAGATTTTGTCAATACCTCTTGGGATAGATATATTATGAAATAATAATGATAATCAAATAGGGGGAAGGGTGAGAGAGTCCGCCTGTGGCAGACTCTCTCACCCGATCGCGATTATCATTATTAATAAGTAGTGTACTCGATTGGCGTTGCATCGCGATCGAGTCCGGGTGGCGGGCGATCGAGCCCGGAACGACCTATAATATCAGGGGTAGTTGTAGTTGTAGGGTGCGTCGCTATTAGATGTTCGATGGGATATTGCAGATTCAAAGGAGGCGACGCACCCTACGGTAGTAAAACCATTAAAACAAAAAATATCGCTGAGCCATTGGCAAAACAGTTGCCGGTTCGCAAATCAGCAATTCTCCATCCGCCCTCACTTCATAGGTTTCTGGATCGACTTCCATTGTGGGCAAATAATCGTTGAGTTTCATGTCTCTTTTAGTAATTTGTCGTGTGCCGGAAACTGCTACTGTTGGCTTTTGTAAACCTAGTTGTGTGGCAATATTGCGATCGCACGCAGCCTGAGAAACAAACGTCAGACAAGTCGCCCCGATCGCACCCCCAAAACTCCCAAACATCGGCCGCATATGGACTGGCTGTGGCGTGGGAATGCTGGCATTGGCATCTCCCATCTGCGAATAGGCGATCGCACCACCCTTAATCACCATCTCCGGTTTCACCCCAAAAAATGCCGGCCTCCACAAACACAAATCCGCCAACTTCCCCTCTTCAATAGAACCAACATACTGACTAATTCCATGAGTAATCGCCGGATTAATTGTGTATTTAGCGATGTACCGCTTCGCCCGAAAATTGTCATTCTCTCCCCCCGTGGAACGGGCATCTTGCCCGTCCAAATCCCCTGTGGAACGGGCATCTTGCCCGTGCAAAATCCCCCTTTGAACCTTCATTTTATGAGCCGTTTGCCAAGTCCGAATAATCACTTCCCCAACTCTTCCCATCGCCTGGGAATCCGAAGCAATCATACTAAAAGCACCCAAATCGTGCAAAATATCTTCAGCAGCAATCGTTTCTCTTCTAATTCTCGATTCAGCAAAAGCCACATCTTCAGGAATACTTCGATCCAAATGGTGACAAACCATCAACATATCTAAATGTTCTTCCAAAGTGTTGACAGTGTAAGGGCGAGTCGGGTTAGTTGACGAGGGCAAAACATTAGCTTGTCCGCAAACTTTGATAATATCCGGTGCGTGTCCGCCCCCAGCACCTTCAGTGTGATAAGTGTGAATTGCTCGATTTTTGAAAGCGGCAATTGTAGCTTCGACAAATCCCGCTTCATTGAGAGTATCGGTGTGAATTGCAACTTGCACATCGTACTCGTCAGCGACATTCAAACAAGTATCAATTGTTGCTGGTGTAGTTCCCCAATCTTCATGGAGTTTCAAACCCATCGCACCAGCTAATATTTGTTCGACTAATGCTTGGGGTTGACTGGTATTTCCTTTACCTAAAAATCCTAGATTGACTGGAAAAGCATCGGCGGCTTGTAGCATTCGGTACATATGCCAAGGGCCGGGAGTGCAGGTTGTGGCGTTAGTACCCGTTGCTGGACCTGTACCGCCGCCGATCATGGTAGTGATTCCAGAGGCGATCGCCACTTCTATTTGCTGCGGACAAATAAAGTGAATGTGAGTGTCGATTCCCCCAGCGGTGAGAATCATTCCTTCACCGGCAATTACTTCAGTACCAGGCCCGATAATAATATCTACCCTATCTTGAATGTAAGGATTTCCGGCTTTGCCAATTTTGTAAATTTTGCCGTCTTTAATCCCAACATCTGCTTTAACAATTCCCCACCAATCTAATATTAAAGCATTAGTAATTACCGTGTCAACAGCCCCATCAGCATTAGAAATTGGCGATTGTCCCATGCCATCGCGGATGACTTTGCCACCACCGAATTTGACTTCATCGCCGTAGATTGTGAAATCTTGTTCAACTTCGATGAATAATTCGGTATCGGCTAACCGGACGCGATCGCCCACTGTCGGCCCGAAAGTTTCCGCGTAAGCGCGGCGATCCATTCTGTAACTCATATTAATCAACTCCTCATCAGATTTTCGAGAATTTTTGTCATTGCCCCAATGCTTGAGTATACATTGATTTATGCTAAAATTTTTCCGTGTGTATACCTTCTATAAACTCAACAAATGGTTTGAAACATTGAGTACATTTATCGGCAATTTCTTGATACGAAGTCTTCCCTAGTATCAATTTTGCATCCACAGTTTTATTGTATCCTTTGCCAGAATCGCGGAAAAGTTGCTCTACAATTTCCGAGGGGGGGCGATCGTGATTTTGGTCTTCTACTGGTATTGTCCAGGTGACAGCTAGAGAAGTAACTCCTAGTTTATCTCGTAATGCAGATTCAGCCGCCAAAATCAAAGCTTCCATTTCGTATTTAAAACAAAAAACTTTGAAGCGTTCTTTGAGACGTTCATCCTGAATACCTTTCTTTTGTAATGCTTGAGAAAAATTCTCCATAATTCCCGTTTTTAGCTGTTGAAAAGTCTCATGGGGAAACCCTTTATTCTTAGGATATAAGTCTGGTAAAATAATTGCAATTGAATTCGGATTATTGCAAAGAATATTAACAGCTTTTGTTGGAGCATTCAGCAGCAAATCTTTTTTAGCGTCACCTCCTCTATCATTGTTCTTTCCTTTGATTGGAAAAAACTCTATACTGACACCTTCTTCAGATTTTTTGTCAATCAAATTTACTAACAATGCTTCCATTGCATTTTTATCTGATGGCCCTTCTACATAGATAATTACCCTCATGGTAGAAGCTCCAATTCATCACTGCGGTGGAGTTTTTCAATTTCCTCTGTCCCAAAGTCATCAAGCATATCTGTTAAAACTTTGGAATTACCAGGTTTAATAAACTTTGATTCTCCATTCTCCTTTCGCATCACAGCAATTTGGGAAATATCAAATTGGGTTAAAAAATAAGAAGAATGAGTAGCCAAAAGAACCTGAGTGCGTTCAGCAGCTTTTTCAAACAATCCTGCTAAAAGAGGGAGGGTCCGAGGATGAACACCTTGATCCGGCTCATCAATACAAATTAGAGAGGGTGGTTTCGGGTGCAAACAAAGACAAATCCAACAAATTAATCTTAGAATACCATCGGATAAATCCGCAAGACTTAAATCCTGGTTAATCCCCTTTTCCTGCCAAAATGCGATAACTTCCCCAGGCCCGCCGCGAGCTTTTACAGTCATTTTTTTGAATCCTGGAATAACTGATTGTAAATGTTGTTGCAGGTCATCAAAAACGGCGCTATGTTCAGTCATTAAATAGTGTAATACTGAACTCAAATTGCCTGCATCTTCATCCAACACTGGTTCTTGTTCAATGAGAACTGATTTGCGAATTTTGTGATTAGCAATGTTAAATGAACTGTAAAATTTCCACTCCCCGATATACTCTCGTAGTTTATAAAGAGTTGCTAAACCTGGATTTGTTATTGTCCTGAGTGCGAGTTGATTGCGTTTGGGAAATACGCGATTTGTCTCTGCATATCCTGGTTCGCGATACAAACCTTCAGTACCTTTAATATCCATGAACAAATGTTGAGATGACTCAACTCGCTCGAAAGAAATTTGCGGATTGCTTCTCGGTCCCATGAGTTCTCCTTGATAGGAGATATTAGACTCACCTGTATCAATTTTAAGCTCCCATTCAAACTTTTCTGAGCCGGGAAGATGAAAAATCTGTTGACCGATAGAACCCTTAATAATTTCGTTAGGAATCTCGCTTTCCATACTGTCAGTCAAAAATTTTAGAAACTCAAACAGGCTTGATTTCCCAGAACCATTAGCTCCGACAATAATTTCTAGTGGTTCCAATGGAGCAGTAAAATCTCGGAATGGTCTATAACCTTGAATTTTGATTGAGGTTATTCGAGAGTGCGGTGTCATTTCGCTACCTGTCGTTTTAGTAATATTGTTGATAATACAGGACTTACGCACGGCCGCCAAAAACCAGGTTTCTCTGTCAATATCTCTCGCATAGATGCAGGATTTTTCTCAGAAACCGGGTTTTTGGCGTAAGTCCTATAATAGTCGAATTGTTTCTCACCCATCTAACTCACCATTCACTTTTCCATTAAAGCCGTAGACTTCACGACTACCGACAAAAGGTACTAATTGCACTTCTCTTTCATCTCCCGGTTCAAACCTGACTGCTGTACCTGCGGGGATATCCAACCGCATTCCTTTTGCTTGTTCTCGATTAAATTCTAATGCTTCATTGGTTTCATAAAAGTGATAATGGGAACCGACTTGGATGGGTCGATCGCCCGTATTTCCTACCAGCAGCCGCACTGTTTCACGCCCTGCATTTAGTTCGATTTCACCTGCTAAAACAATCATTTCCCCTGGAATCATCTTTTGCTCCTATGATTTTATGAGTTAATTTTTTAACGGATCGGATCGTGTACTGTAACGAGTTTAGTTCCATCGGGAAAAGTCGCCTCTACTTGGACTTCATGCACCATTTCCGGTATCCCTTCCATCACATCTTCTCGCGTCAGGAGAGTTGTGCCATAACTCATTAAATCAGCGACGGTGAGGCCATCTCTGGCTCCTTCTAAAATGGCGGCGGAAATGTAGGCTAGTGCTTCGGGATAGTTTAATTTTAAACCTCTTTGTTTCCGGCGCTCTGCTACTAGGGCGGCAGTGAAAATCAGCAGTTTGTCTTTTTCTTGGGGGGTGAGTTGCATTTTTATTCTGGTGAGTGCGATCGAATTATTTACTATAATTAAACTAGGATTCAATTATTTTTTCAAGTTCAACTATCAGCGAGGGTAAATCATCGGTAATGACATCCCAAACTATATCTAAGTTTACCTCGAAGTAAGCGTGAATCAAGCGATTCCTCATACCGATGACTTGTGACCACGGGATTTGTGGTAATTCCTTTTGACGGTCTGTACTGATGCGAGAAGCAGCCTCGCCAACAATTTCAATACACTTGACTAAGGATAATGTTAACATTCGGTTAGTGTCAAGATCCTTCCTGTTTGTGTTTGCAGAAAATAATACAGCCTCTTTTGCTGCATCCAGCATATGATGCAGACGAGTATTATTATCTATGAACATACAACACCTGTGCTGAATCAAGAACTTTTTTCCGAAAATATTGACTCAATTCTTCCGGTGTTCGCAAATCTACTTGGCGTCCTAACATTTCTGTTAGCTCAATTTCCATAGTGACTATCCGCCATCCGATTTTGTTTCCTGGGATAAATTCTACCAGCAAGTCAATATCACTGTCGGGTCTAAAGTCGCTTCGCAGGATTGAACCGAAAAGAGAAAGTTTGGCGATCGCATTTTTCTGACAAAACTCAGCTATCTGGTCATGGGGAATACTAATGGGAAGTTGTTTGTCTGGTTCTGGGGTCGTGAGTTGCATTTTATTTACTATAGTTATGAGGGCAACTATACATTAGACATCTCCTGAAAAGCTGCTCAAGAACAGGCAAGATGCCTGTTCCACAAGAATTATGGGAGATGTCTATTGAAACTCAAATGTATTCCTATTTTATCCAAACGCGCGGCAAACAGCAAGGGCGTTCTGAAAAAGATAAGCGCAGCAAGTCCCAAATGCTGACAAACCAGTCTCTAGCTGCGGTGGTGGATGTACCGCGATATCGGCACAGCAAACCGTTAGGAATACGAGTCACACCGATGGTACAATTACCAGGGTAAATTGTTGCCTCGGATGGCAAATTTCGCACTTTTTCTACGAGTTCTGTGGTGACTGGTTCGCCAACCCAAGCGAGGGTTGCGACTACGGGTTTTCCTGCTAACCCGTGGGGACTTTCGAGCATGGTTTCTCCACCTTTGAGCAATTGTCTGTCAATCCATAAAGGGCTGTTTTGTTGCCAGATTTCGGTGTGCGATCGCCATTTTCCAGACAAGAATTTTTCGCCCCTAGCACTGCGTCCAAACCTGGTAATTTCCCACAGTAAAATCCTCGCTTTTGGTGCTAATTCTACCCGCAAATTTTGCCGATAAATTGCGCCGTCAAAAACTATTGTTTCCTGTGGTAGCCATTCTAAATTAGCACCTGGTTCTAGTTGAATGTCAATATTTTGTTGTGATTCTAGTCCGTTACTGCGATAGATTTTACCAGCGGCGGCGCTAGTAATCAAGGCTTTGGCGTTGGGTTGGAGGTGAAAATGACTCGAAAGGCGATCGCCCCCAACAACTCCTCCAGCCGTGTGTAAAATGACGCTGTGACAAACCTCCTTACCTTCAGGATAGAACGGGCGTTGCACTTTCAGGGGTGCTTGCATTTGATTTTGGATGATTTGAGTTGAGCCATCGCGGTTGGCGTAGACTAAATTCAGGCTGCCGTGCCATCCATTTTGAACGTTATTTGTAGGTTGTTCAGTCGAGTTTTGAATCACAGATTTTTAGAAGTCAAGAATAGATATTATCAAAAATATCGATCTCAGTAGGGACACTCCAAGAGCCCATTGGTGTCAACTTAACGTCAAACCTATTCACAGACTGCTGTTTGACTATTAACTTCGATCCCCCCTAACCCCCCTTAAGAAGGGGGGGACAAGATTCTTCTCAAAGTCCCCCTTCTTAAGGGGGATTTAGGGGGATCTAGACTTGGCGTAAAACCCAGATTTTTCAAGAGGATTTTAGTCTTAAGTTGACACTAATGGGCATTGCCGTGTCCCTACGGGGATACCCTGTAACAATAATACAAGATAGCAGATTATACTAATTAATATGCGTTTTAAATTATCCTCCCATGCCAGCCACCCCTGAAAGCCTCCAGAAATTCGTCACCTACTGCCAGCAAAACATTACAGGCGATGAAAAAGGACAAGCACAAGTATTTTTAGACCACTTCTTTCGGGCTTTCGGCCACGAGGGGGCATTAGAAGCTGGCGCAACCTATGAGGAACGCATAGAAAAAAGCAGCAAAAAAGGTCAAATGGGATTTGCTGATTTGGTGTGGAAAAAGCACGTTTTGATTGAAATGAAAAAGCGCGGCGAAGATTTGACTAAAAGAGAACACCGCACCCAAACAGAACGCTATTATATTCGCCTCAAAAAAGACGATCGTCCGCGCTACGTGATGATGTGCAATTTTGATGAGTTTCACATTTACGATTTTGATGTTCAGCCAGATGAACCTTTAGACATTATAACTTTAAAGCAATTGCCCGCGCGATCGCCCGCTTTTGCCTTCATGGAATCTACCAGCCGCCGCCCCATATTCAAAAACAACCAAGTCGAGATTACCGAAAAAGCTGCTAGCAGAATGGGGATGCTGCTGGAAATGTTAATTGAGCGCGGAAAAGAGCGCAAATTTGCTAAATTTAATCAGTTTCAGGCCCAGCGATTTGTGTTGCAATGCGTCTTAGCAATGTTTGCCGAAGACCGGGGACTTTTGCCGCCTGCACTCTTTACTCGCTGCGTCAAAGATTGTCTGGAAGGAGCAAGTTCTTATGATGTTTTGGGCGGCTTATTTCAAGCAATGAATCAGCAGGGAATTACCCCCGCAGGACGTTATGAAGGAGTCGAGTATTTCAACGGCGGATTATTTTCGGAAATACATCCCATTGAACTGCAACAGGGAGAGTTGAAAATATTAGAAGTTTGTGCGGAGCAAAATTGGAGTCAAGTACGCCCTTCTATTTTTGGTAATATCTTTGAATCAGCTTTGAAAACAGATAAAAAACAGCGCCGCGCCTACGGGATTCACTTTACTACTGAGGGAGACATTCGCCGCATTGTTTTGCCCACAATTAGCTATTACTGGGAAGAGCGAATTAATGCTGCAAATACGGTAGCAAAACTGCAAAGTCTGCACCAAGAATTAGGTCGCTATCGCGTCTTAGATCCGGCTTGCGGTTCGGGTAATTTTCTTTATGTAGCTTATCAGGAACTCAAGCAAGTTGAAAAGTTACTTTTAGATAAGCTAAACGAGTGCGACGGTACAAGAGGTTATATGAATTTAGTCACGCCGCAGCAATTTTACGGCATGGATATTAACTCGTTTGCGGTGGAGTTGGCGCGGGTGACGCTGATGATTGGGCGCAAAGTGGCGATCGACAATTTGGGATTAAAAGAACCTTCTTTGCCTTTAGATACTTTGGATAAAAATATTGTCTGTGCTGATGCTTTATTTACTGATTGGGTGAAGGCTGACGCGATTATCGGGAATCCTCCGTTTTTAGGCGGCAAGCACATGAGGATTGCCCTGGGAGATGAATATATTGACCGCGTGTTTGAACGCTTTCCTGATGTGAAAGATTCGGTTGATTTTTGTGCTTATTGGTTTCGCATTGCTCACAATAATTTAGAACTAAATGGTAGGGCTGGTTTAGTTGCTACTAATTCAATTAGTCAAGGTAAAAGCCGTGCTGCTACTTTAGATTATGTCGCGCAAAATGGCGGTCATATTTATGCAGCAGTTTCTACTCAGCCTTGGTCTGGCGAAGCTAAGGTTCACGTTAGTTTGATTAACTGGAGCAAGGAAAAGCCAAAAGTTTACTATTTAGATAATCTCGTGGTTTCAAGTATTAACTCTTCGCTGCAAGCTACGATTGATGTTTCTCAAGCTGCTAGGTTGTCAGCGAATTTAAATAAATGCTTTCAAGGTATAATTCCGGTTGGCAAAGGATTCATTGTTACTCAGCCGCAAGTAGAGGATTGGGTGAAAGCTGATGCGAAAAATCAAGATGTTTTGAAACTTTTTTTAATGGGGGCAAATCTAGCAAAAAATCCTAACGGTATGCCGGAACGCTGGATTATTGACTTTAGCAATATGCCAATAGAAGAAGCTAGCAATTACGAACTACCACTAGAGCATACTAGGATTCATGTTAAACCTGAACGCGAGCAAAACCGCGAAGCTATTATGCGAGAAAAGTGGTGGAGATTTAAGCGTACTAATGAAGGAATGAGAAAGGCGATCGCACCCTTATCTAACTACTTCACCGTACCCAGAGTCTCAAAGTGGGCTGTCTTCATTCCCGCTACCGTTAGTTGGCTACCAGGTGACAAATCAGTAGTTGTTGCCTCAGAAGACTTTTATATTTTTGGTATTCTCACATCTCAAGTTCACCGAATTTGGATGCACGCTCAAAAATCAACTCTCAAAGCAGATATCGCATACACCCACAATACCTGCTTTGAAACTTTCCCCTTTCCCCAGACAGCAGCGAAGCAATTAGTAGAGGAAATTCGGGCAACTGCGATCGAATTGCATCAATATCGCACTCAACAAATGTCAGCCAAACAGTGGGGAATTACTCAACTTTACAACAAGTTTTTTAATGAACCAAGCAGTCAACTTTATAAACTTCATGCTAAGCTCGATCGCCAAGTAATCCAAGCTTACGGATTTACTGACAGTGACAATATCTTAGACCAATTGCTGGCATTAAATCTAGAACTAGCAGAAACCGAAAAACAAGGCGAGCCAATAGTTGGGCCCACGGCCCCAAATGAAGGCAATTGAGGACACCGCAATGCCGTTGTCCTACCCCAAAACGAGGATTTATTCCCTAAACTATCAATTAACTCATGACACTTCCCCAAATCAAAAGCTTGTACACAGATGGCGCTTGTTCCGGCAACCCAGGCCCAGGCGGCTGGGGTGCAGTAGTTTGCTTCGCCGACGGCAACTGTCACGAACTCGGAGGTGGAGCTCCCCAAAGCACCAATAACCGGATGGAAATGCAGGCTGCGATCGCAGCTTTGGAATTTTTTGCCAATTCCGGTCAAACCGAACCCGTCACCCTTTATACCGACAGTGAGTACGTCAAAAACGGCATCACCAAATGGATTCAAGGCTGGAAAAACAAAGGCTGGAAAACCTCGGCGGGCAAAGATGTCGTCAACCAAGACCTCTGGCACCTGTTAGACAAGCTGAATTCCCGACAAGTTAAGTGGGAACACGTTCGCGGTCATTCCGGCGACTTCTACAACGATAGATGCGACGAAATCGCCCGCAGCTTTTCCCACAATCTCGTTCCCGAACTGCAACAACAGAAAGGAGTTGGGGCAGGCACGGGGGCAGTGCCCCTACAGTCGGAAAACACAATTGTTTCAGAAGAAACGGAAACAAATGGTAACAAAACGATAGAATCCTATGTCATAACTTCTGACCTTCTCATCTCCAATGCTGCCATGATGGATTCTACTGCCGATACTCTGGAGAACTTACCCCGCGAGGTGAGGGTTCAGGAACTCCGAAACCTGATCGAAACCTTGCATATAGCTGATGAAGTTGCCACCAAAGGCTATTTGATTACCAGTTCTGAATTAGCTGACTTGATGGACGTAAATGCTAGTGCTGTCACCAGTCGTGGAGACAATTGGGTTTGGCGAAACTGGGTAGTTTCGCGGGTGCGCCGGGAGGGAAATCAAATTCTCTGGCAATTAGAACGCATAGACCATGTTAGTACGGTTGATTAATTATTAGAAATTAGGATACGGCAGTGCCCATAGGTGTCAACTTAACGTCAAACCCTGTCAGAGACTGTTGTTTGACGATTAGGCCCAGATCCCCCCTAACCCCCCTTAAGAAGGGGGGGACAGGAGTCTGATCAAAGTCCCCCTTCTTAAGGGGGATTTAGGGGGATCTAGACTCAGGTAAAAACCAGATTTCTCAGGGCTTTCAGGCTTAAGTTGACACTAATGGGCACTGCCGTGTCCTCTATAATCATTCCGATGCTACCGGATTTGACACTCCGTTATGCTCAATTAGGGCAATTAGTTTCTAGCCAACTCGATAAATCAGCGACATTCGATAAATCGAAAATAGCCTCCGCTAAAGCCGATAATTGCTCTGATGATAGCTGTGATAAACGAGCTTCTATCTCTTGATTGAGTTCACCTAATTGTCGTTGTAATAGCCGTTTAATCAGATTTATTTTACCTCTTTGTTCACCTCTTTGTTCGCCTCTTTGTTCACCAATTTGTATGCCAATTTGTTCACCAATTTGTATACCTTCAGCCAGCCCTTCAACCCGCCCCTCAGCCAGCCCCTCAGCCTTACTCAACTCAAGAGCACCTACTCGTTCCCGTTCAAACTGTTCCCGCTTTTCCAAATCATCCACTTCCTCTAAACTGAGATTTACGCGATCGGCAATGGTAAAAGCCTTCTCAATTTCCGGTACAATTGACATAGATGCTGGCACTACCTCTAAATCCGGTGCTCTGCGTAAAAAATAAAGCCATTTATCCGTAACATTCGTCAACTCTTCCAGCGTTTTATTAAACTTAGGCAACTCCACAAACACTAATTTTAACGGACTATGCTGATAATTCAGTAGTAACTCATCTTCCTTTAGTATAAATTGTGAAATCACTTTACTATGTTCATCAAACATGATAAAATCCGTCACCGCCACACCAATTGCCGCTCTCAATTCTGGATAAACTTCCCCTAATTTCAGTTGATTTACATACATTTTCGCTGTATTATAAAGAATCCTTTTGCCAAAAGCTGGCACATTAAATGCCTGCATTTCAATTAACACATTTTCCCCATTATTCAAGAGAGCTTTCACATCAAAATAAGTGGTTTTTAAACCAGAAATTCTACCGGGTGCGTAGGGGTCGATAATTTCCAAAGAAGTGATGAAAGTTTCACCTTGATAGACAATTGCATTCAGGAAACTAATTAAAATATCTTGACTTTGATCCGAACCAAAGATTTTTTTAAAGGCGTAGTCTGTTTTGGGGTTAATGAATTTCATAAGTGTTACTGAAAAATAATATTAGTTTCTAGCCAACTGGATAAATCAGCTACACTAGAAAAGTCGAAAATATCCTCAGCCAAAGCCGACAACTGCTCTGATGATAGCTGTGATAAACGAGCTTCTATCTCTTGATTTAGTTCGCCTAACCGCCGTTGTAATTGGCGTTTGATCAGATTTATTTTACCTCTTTGTTCACCTCTTTGTTCACCTCTTTGTTCACCAATTTGTTCACCAATTTGTATGCCCTCAGCCAGCCCCTCAGCCTTACTCAACTCAAGAGCACCTACTCGTTCCCGTTCAAACTGTTCCCGCTTTTCCAAATCATCCACTTCCTCTAAACTGAGATTTACGCGATCGGCAATGGTAAAAGCCTTCTCAATTTCCGGTACAATTGACATAGATGCTGGCACTACCTCTAAATCCGGTGCTCTGCGTAAAAAATAAAGCCATTTATCCGTAACATTCGTCAACTCTTCCAGCGTTTTATTAAACTTAGGCAACTCCACAAACACTAATTTTAACGGACTATGCTGATAATTCAGTAGTAACTCATCTTCCTTTAGTATAAATTGTGAAATCACTTTACTATGTTCATCAAACATGATAAAATCCGTCACCGCCACACCAATTGCCGCTCTCAATTCTGGATAAACTTCCCCTAATTTCAGTTGATTTACATACATTTTCGCTGTATTATAAAGAATCCTTTTGCCAAAAGCTGGCACATTAAATGCCTGCATTTCAATTAACACATTTTCCCCATTATTCAAGAGAGCTTTCACATCAAAATAAGTGGTTTTTAAACCAGAAATTCTACCGGGTGCGTAGGGGTCGATAATTTCCAAAGAAGTGATGAAAGTTTCACCTTGATAGACAATTGCATTCAGGAAACTAATTAAAATATCTTGACTTTGATCCGAACCAAAGATTTTTTTAAAGGCGTAGTCTGTTTTGGGGTTAATGAATTTCATAGTGTCATAACCATTTCAGTTCAATTCGGAAAATTATATCATAATATTTTTTGTAGGGGCGGGTTCACCAACCATAATTGCCTAAAACCGACAATCTCGTAAACCCGCCCCACCCAACCGTAAATCGCCATCCACCTCTTGAATGTAGGGGCGGGTTCACCCACAATAATTGACTGAAACCAACAATCTCATAAACCCGCCCCCACCCAACCAGAAATCGCCATCCACCTCTTGAATGTAGGGGCGGGTTCCCCTTGATATTTAATAATTATCAACAAATTATATAAACCCGCCCCGGCCATATAATTCCAATGCACTGAAGTATTGACACTGAAATGGAACTTTGGTAAATTAAGAGTCGATCATGTCATCTACCACAAGGTAGAAATACCCATCGCACTCAAATCGGGCCACAGAACCACAACACAGTACACCACTAGAAGCACAAACCCATGAAAACTCTACCTCAAGTTAACCACACCCAAAAAAAAAATTTTTGAATTGGGATTTTTGCTAGAGCAAAAATCCCAATTCAATCCTCATCATTGACCCCACAATACCAGACAGCCACCACCTAGCAAGCGGCATCAAACCAGGCACTGCCACCTACATCCTCAAAAGCCAGCCTAATGCTATAGAGCAAATCACCACAATCCTCGCTCAACATACAGGCATCGCAGCCCTACACATCATCTCCCACGGTAGCCCCGGCTGCCTCTACCTGGGCAACAGCACCCTAGAATTGGGCAACCTAGAAAAATATCGCTCCCAACTCTCAGAATGGGGTATCGCCAATCTATATATATATGGATGTAACGTAGCCGCCGGAGATGCGGGTACGGAATTTATTGAGAAATTACACCAAATTACAGGGGCGAATATTGCAGCCAGTAATACCCTCACCGGGAATAGTGATTTAGGCGGTAATTGGGAATTAGAAGTAAAAATCGGGAACATCGAAACCCAACCCCTGAACCTACCTAACTACAGCTACACCCTAGCAGTAGCACCACCAACAGGCACGGCAGATAACAAAGGCATCCTCGTCAGTGGCACCCCAACCGCCACAACAATAGATGTTTTAGCCAACGACACCGGCACCGGAAGGCTCAACGTCCAAAGCATCGTTACCGCCCCCACCCACGGTACTGCGATTATTAATGACTGGATATATGCGGGCGGTACTTTCACCACCATCGGCGGAGTAGCCCGCAACTATATCGCTCGCTTGAATAGCGATGGAACGGTAGATAGCGCCTTTAACCCAAGTGCGAATAATACTGTCAGTGCGATCGCCATAGACAGCAGTGGCAACCCCATAGTGGGCGGTGATTTCAGCACCATCGGCGGACAAAACCGCATCGGAATCGCCAAATTAAACCCCACAACTGGTCTCGCCGATGCTACCTTTAAGCCAAATGCGAATGGTAGTGTCTTTGCGATCGCCATAGACAGCAGTGGCAACCCCATAGTGGGCGGTGATTTCAGCTTCATCGGCGGACTAAGCCGCAGCAGAATCGCCAAATTAAACCCCACAACTGGTGCCCCCGATGCTAGCTTTAACCCAAATGCGAATGGTAGTGTCTATGCGATCGCCATAGACAGCAGTGGCAACCCCATAGTGGGCGGTGCTTTCACCACCATCAACTTAGTAACCCGCAACAAAATCGCCAAATTAAACCCCACAACTGGTGTCGCCAATGCTACCTTTAACCCAAATGCGAATGGTAGTGTCAATGCGATCGCCATAGACAGCAGTGGCAACCCCATAGTGGGCGGCCAATTCAACAACATCGGCGGACAAGCCCGCAACAGAATCGCCAAATTAAACCCCACAGATGGTCTCGCCGATACTACCTTTGACCCAAGTGCGGATGATAGTGTCTTTGCGATCGCCATAGACAGCAGTGGCAACCCCATAGTGGGCGGTGATTTCACCTCCATCGGCGGAAAAACCAGCAACAGAATCGCCAAATTAAACCCCACAACTGGTGTCGCCGATACTACCTTTGACCCAAGTGCGAATAGTGGTGTCAGTGCGATCGCCATAGACAGCAGTGGCAACCCCATAGTGGGCGGTGGTTTCACCTCCATCGGCGGAAAAACCAGCAACCGCAACTATATCGCCAAATTAAACCCCACAACTGGTGTCGCCGATGCTACCTTTAACCCAAATGCAAATGCGAGTGCTGGTGTCAGGGCGATCGCGATCGACCCCAAAAGAGACATCCTCTACACCCCGAACGCCAACTTCAACGGTGTAGATACCCTCACCTACACCGCCAAAGACAGCACGGGGACTAGCAGCGACACCACCCTCACCATCCTCGTCAACAACTCCCCTGTACTGGATAACAGTGCCGCCACCACCCTCACCGCCATCAACCAAGGCGACACCACCAACAGCGGCACCCTCATTTCCACGATTATTAGCAACAGTGCCGGCATCACCGATCCCAACGCGGCTGCCTCCAAAGGCATCGCGATCACCGGCTTAGACACCACTAACGGCACATGGGAATACACCACCAACGGCACAACCTGGAATGCTTTCACCGCCTTGGCGACATCCGCACGCCTATTAGCCTCCGACGCTAACACCAAAATCCGTTTCGTCCCCGGCACTACCACCTACAATGGCACTATTACTAACGCCATTACTTTCAAAGCTTGGGATCAAATCACCGGTACCAACGGCGGCACAGCAAACGTTACCACAGACTTAACCAAATACACCACATCCAGTGTATTCAGCACCGCCGACGAAACCGCCAGTCTGAGCGTTATAGCAGATATTACAGCGCCTACTGTCACTTTAACATCCGCTTCAACAACAACAGTTAACGGTTTATTTGGTGTCACAGCCACATTCAGTGAAGATGTCACTGGTTTTGATACTACTGATATCGCCGTTGGTAATGCGAATGTCAGCAAGGTCGCCACAGTAGATGCAAAAACTTACACATTTGATGTCACACCAACTGCGGATGGAAACGTCACAGTTGATATTCCAGCCGCGAAAGCAACTGATGCTGCGGGTAATAATAATACCGCTGCTACTCAATTAACTCGCACTGCTGATATTACCGCACCCACTGTCACTTTAACATCAACTTCAACAACCACAGTTAACAGTTTATTTGCTGTCAAAGCCACATTCAGTGAAGATGTCACAGGGTTTGATACTACCGACATCACCGTCACCAATGCGAATGTCAGCAAGGTCGCCACAGTAGATGCAAAAACTTACACATTTGATGTCACACCAACTGCGGATGGAAACGTCACAGTTGATATTCCAGCCGCGAAAGCAACTGATGCTGCGGGTAATAATAATACCGCTGCTACTCAATTAACTCGCACTGCTGATATTACCGCACCCACTGTCACTTTAACATCAACTTCAACAACCACAGTTAACAGTTTATTTGCTGTCAAAGCCACATTCAGTGAAGATGTCACAGGGTTTGATACTACCGACATCACCGTCACCAATGCGAATGTCAGCAAGGTCGCCACAGTAGATGCAAAAACTTACACATTTGATGTCACACCAACTGCGGATGGAAACGTCACAGTTGATATTCCAGCCGCGAAAGCAACTGATACTGCGGGTAATAGTAATACCGCTGCTACTCAATTAACTCGCACTGCTGATATCACCTCACCTACTGGTAACTTGGGTACAATTTCTAACATTACGACAGCGGGAGGAACCAGTCAAAGTTTGACTGTCACTTTCAGCGATAATAATGCTGTCGATGTTTCAAGTTTGGACAGTTCTGATGTTTTGATAAATTGGTCTGGTGGTGATATTACTACACAATTTGTCAGTGTCGATACTAATAGTAATGGTACGCCGCGCACAGCAACTTATTCGTTTACACCCCCTGGTGGAAGTTGGGATAATGCTGACAATGGAACTTATACTGTTAAGTTACAAGGAAGTCAGGTTAAAGATAGTCTTGGAAATGTTGCTGTTGCTAGCAGTTTAGGGGCTTTTAGCGTTAATATTGCAACTCCAACGCCGACTCCAACTCCAACTCCGACTCCGACTCCGACTCCAACGCCAACGCCAACTCCGACTCCAACTCCAACTCCGACTCCAACTCCAACGCCAACTCCAACTCCAACGCCAACGCCAACTCCAACTCCAACTCCAACGCCAACTCCAACTCCAACTCCAACGCCAACGCCAACTCCAACTCCGACTCCGACTCCAACTCCAACTCCGACTCCAACTCCAACGCCAACGCCAACTCCAACTCCAACGCCAACTCCAACTCCAACTCCAACGCCAACTCCAACTCCAACGCCAACGCCAACTCCAACTCCAANCAACTCCGACTCCGACACCGACTCCATCGGTAACACCGACTCCAACTCCGACTCCGACACCGACTCCATCGGTAACACCGACTCCAACTCCGACTCCATTGGTAATACCAATTCCGACACCAACACCGACACCAACACCGACACCAACACCGACACCAACTCCAACACCAACTCCAACACCCACACCGATCGCAATTAACACACCACCAGTCGGTACAATCGATCGCGGTGAACCAACTAATTTCCCACAAAATCAAGTAGTAGATAACCAATATCTACTGAGTGATGAAGATGACACCAGTATCCCACAATCAGCCTTTGGCAAACCTATATTCGGCTTATCAGGTAATGATAAGTTGACGGGAAGTGCCGATAATGACACCATTTATGGTAACGAAGGCGCTGATACCATTGATGGCGGTGATGGGAACGATAACTTGTTTGGGGGGAAAAAATCGGATCAATTGTCTGGTGGTAATGGGAATGACTTCTTGAGTGGGAATAATGAGAATGATACTCTCACAGGTGGCGATGGGAATGATATCTTACGAGGGGGTAAGGAAAATGATGTCTTGATTGGTGGAAATGGGGATGATGAATTGTGGGGCGATCGAGGTTTCGATGTGCTCACAGGTGGTGGAGGTAATGATACCTTTGTCTTAGAATATACGGCTACTAACCCTTCTGAAGCTGATGTGATTACTGACTTCACTTCCGATGATAAAATCAAGTTGATTGGTGTCAATTTCAGTCAATTAACTTTTGAGTCGGTGAATATCATCTTAGATGGTGCAAATGCTATAGCATCAACGGCGATTAAATCGGGGAATGATTACTTGGGAGTGGTTTATAATCTGAATCCAACGGCTCTTAATAGTAGTTCTTTCTTGTAAGATTGCTGGGGAAGATACTATAGGCTAAGTGATAACAGGGAGGCGAAAGCCTCCGTGTTTGGCTGTTAGCAATCAGTCAAAATAATCAGGAACAATTCTCAAAAATGTCTTGACAGGGGAGGAGTTAGGTGTTATGATTAGACTGATTGCGAATCTTCACATATCGGCGATTTTTCGGCTTTAGGGAAGGAAGAAAAGGGCGATCGGCACATACAGCAGATTGCAGGTTTATGAAGTACACCCCCGATCGATAAATACCCTACAATATTTAAACTCCTCCGCGTAGGGTGCGTAGGGGCGAATGGCCATTCGCCCGTACAAGGCTGACGTACCCTACTAGCCTCGTTACTGGTTTAAATGCCGAACAGCTTACCGGATTTGATATTAGTTACCGATGCCCGATGCCGATGCCCCAAGTTCAACGCCCTAAATCGTGCATCGCATTAATTTCTTGGGCACATCTTTGAGTCAATGCTTCCAACTCCGATCGATCCGACGAACTCGGCGCTTCAATCAAATTCCCAATTCGCACTGTCAGCGGCACCGATCGCGGTAATCCCGAATCTTTCGATGCTATAGCGTGAGTTCCCCACAAACTAACAGGTAATAGCGGTGCTTTCGCCTTAGCCGCAATCAGTGCAGCACCTAATTTTGGATCGGTAATTCTACCATCCGCTGTTCTGGTTCCTTGCAAAAAAACTCCTGTCGCCCAGCCATTTTCCAAAGATTGGATAGCCGATCGAATTGCACTGCGATCGGCACTTTCGCGTTTGACTGGATAAGCACCATACAGCGTAATTGCCTGCTTCAAAATAGGCACTTTAAATAGCTCTTCCTTCGCCATAAAAGCCACCGGTCGCCTCATGGAACTAGACAAAATAGGTGGGTCAAAATCACTGGCGTGATTGCTGACTACCACCAGTGGCCCTGATGTTGGAACATTCTCAGCACCATAGATGCGGCCCCGAAAGTAAAGGTGCAGCATCGGGCTGACAATCGACCACTTGAATAAATAGTAGAGAATTAAACTTTCGACTGGTTCGCGATTTTTGCTCACAGAAAAACCTTATATTTTAAATTACATAGTCAGGATATAGAGGACACGGCAGTGCCCATTGGTGTCAACTTAAGGTAAAACCGATAGTCCGACAGGGGTTGAAACCCCTGTCTCAAAGCGAAAGTCCTCTTAAGAGGACTGAAGAACTCATTAGTCCTCTTAAGAGGACTTTCGCTATTAGACAGGGAATTCATTCCCTGGCGGACTCGCGGGCTCACAGACGGAATTGGCGGGCTTTCAGGCTTAAGTTGACACCACTGGGCTTTTGGAGTGTCCTGATTGTCGGTCGAAATCCTTGACAAAGCCTCAATTTTCAGCAAGCATCGCTTTTTGTCCATCAGGAGAAGTTGCGTAACCCAAGAAATCCTTAACTGCTTGAGTGGGAGGATTTTTGTAGGCGTAATACAACTGCCGCTTGTAAGCATAGTTCCCAGCATCCGGTGTCGCCCCATCTATAGGCAAAACCCGCACCGTTTTTTGATTGACTACTTGCGCGAAAGTCGCATAGCCAATGCCGTTATTCCCTAAAGCTTGCAGCAGCGGAGTTGTCGCATCTCGATCGAGCCTAGTGATATTTGACCCCGTGCCAAAATTAGCGCCTTTGAGAACTTGTTCTTTAAACGCTTGATGAGTACCACTAACTTCGGGTCGATTTATCACTTTAATCGGGCCCGCCGGACCACCGACTTTCGACCAATCTTGAGCAGTTCCCTTGAAGATATCTTGAACTTGAGCCGAGGTTAAACCCCCTTTGAAGGGGTTGTTAGTGCCGACTACAAGGGCGATCGCATCTAGGGCAACAGGCACCTCTACCAAACCCTGACTTTTTTCTTGAGCCGTCAAAGGTTGCGATATCGCTGCAATATCAGCCGTTCCCGCCACTAAATCCTTAATTCCGTTTGCAGAACCATTTGCTTTGGCATTGACTGTAGCGCCAGAAAACTTGGTCTGAAAGCCATTCTTAAGGTTGAGATTGATTGTCACCATGCTGGTAGAACCGTCAATTCTCACCGCCGTACCGGGAGCCACAGAAGCTGGAGGTGCAAAGGAAGTAGCAGCTACAGGCGGTGCTCCGCCAGTAGCGGGTGTGACGGGAGGCGGAGTAACATCACCGCTTGCGGGTGTGGGTGTATTGCTGGCATCCTGGGATGCTGGTTTTTTCAGAAAAAAGAACGCGCCGCCACCGGCGAGTAAGAAAAATAACAGAATAAAAACGATGGGGGGAGGCCCGCTACTGTTAGCCATAAAATTCTCCTTAGTTACGAGGTTATTTGTTGCCGGAACCGTCTAACATTTGCAGCCTGCGATTAACTTCATCGTCTATGGTCATATTTTCTAATTCTGCCTGAAGTCTTTCTTGGGGGTTTTCAGATAGCTCGGCTAAAGCTTGCTGTTGGAGGTTGCGGCCTTGAACGGCGTTTTTGGCTTGCTCGAATTGCGATCGGGCTGAATCAATACTCAAGTCGTTGTTGACTTTGGATATGGCTCCGAGGGCTTCGTTAATTTCGGCCATATCTTTCATATTTTGCATATCGGTTTTGTAGGCTTCGAGTTTTGTCCGTTCTCGATTCAGCTTGTCTTTGGAAGCGTTAACGAACTGTTCGGCTTGTTTTACTTGAGCTTCTAACTGTGGTAGGATTTGTTCTGTCTGAATTACCTTCGACATTGCCAAACGGGCTGCTTCTTCGTTGCCGTTGCGCTGGGCTGTGATGGCTTGACGCTCTACGGTTTGCATTTCCCTAACTTTTTCTTCATATTTCGTTTTGGCGCGCTGGTACGCTGCAACTTGGGTTGAGACTGCTGTTGCTAGCTTTTGCACTGATTCTTGCATCGATCGCAAAGACTCTTCGGCCACCGCCACGGACACCTTACCACCGGATTCTACGGGGAGTCCCCACATCCAATTCCAGGCACCTACTATGGTTCGGCCTGCCCTTTCGCCCATCAACCAGTAAAGGACTTTTTTCATAGGAATGTCAGATTAGCTTGGTTCTTACGCTTAAGTGTACATCAGGATTTGCCGATCGCCCTCTTCGAGCGATCGACAATTAGACATCTTCCATAATTATTGTGGAACAGGCATCCTGCCTGTTCTTGACAAGTATTGTAGGGTGCCGCGGGCCTTTCTCGTTTCCCTTGTAAGCGTAAGCGATGGCTGCGCCCCGGCTTACGCCTACGACCCGTGGCACCCTACAGACCTCGTTAGTGGTTTAAATGCGAAATAGATTAAACCGGCAAATCAGCTAAACTACTCACATTTACCAACTTTAAATCTGGAGTTGTCCGTTTAATCAAACCTGTGAGCACTTTTCCGGGACCAATTTCCACAACGCGATCGATTCCCTGTTGTGGTAATTGCAGCGAAATTTCGCGCCACCGCACCCCTTTAGTCATCTGCTGAGTCAACCGCTGCTTCAAAGTAGCTCCACTTGTGGTAGCCATCGGTTCAGAGTTGGAAAGAACGAGCATTTTAGCATCGGAGAATCTGACAGATTTTAAAACTTGTTGAAATTCATTCGCCACTGATGACATGAGAGGAGAGTGAAACGCACCGGCAACATTCAATTTAACCGCGCGTTTGACTTTGATTTTGGCAAGTAATTCTTCTACTGCTGTCGGCGTTCCAGAAATCACAACTTGTGCTTCGCTGTTATCATTAGCCAATACCACATCTCGGCTGTATTGAATTTGCAGTTCCAATTCCTGTCTGTCAAATCCAATCAAAGCTACCATTTGCCCGCCAGAGACATTATCCATGAGTTCGGCGCGACGTTTAACTAAACGCAATCCCGTTTCAAAATCAAAGACACCTGCTGCGTAAAGGGCAACATATTCTCCTAAACTGTGACCTGCAACCACTGCGGGGCGATCGAACTTTTCGCGCACTAAATCAACCAAAATGCTTTCTACCACGTACAAGCAAGGCTGAGTGTAGAGAGTCCGAGAAAGTTTTGCTTCTTCTTGGCAAACATCCGGGACAGACCAGCCTAAAATCTCTTTTGCTAGCTCAAATTTGGCTTTGGCTTTTGGCAAGTTTAATAAGTCTGCACCCATCCCGATCGCCTGGGAACCTTGTCCGGGAAATACCCATGCTGTTTTAGTCATTTTTCCGGTAATTTGCTAATTGGTAGTTGCTAATTGGTGATTGCAAAAATTTTTTGTTTCTCGCTGATTAACTATCTATGCGCGACTTACAATAATAACATATTCAATGCACTTTTTTTTAAATTTCCGATAATTTATTTATACTAATTTAAGAGAATTAATTTTGGTAGGATAATTCAGCTTCCCCATTGAAAAATCACAGCCCCCCAACTCAAACCTGCACCAAAACCAGCCGCAGCAATAGTATCTCCCAATTTAACCTTACCCTGACGGACGGCTTCATCCAGAGCCAGGGGAATCGAAGCTGCGGAAGTATTGCCATAATTCGCCAAATTGCTAATTACTTTTTCCGGTGGAATATTTAGCCTTTGGGAAACTGCATCCAGAATCCGCTGATTAGCTTGGTGTAACAGCAGCCAGTCAATTTTTTCGGCACTAATATTTGCCCGAAACATCGCTTTTTCGATAACTTCCGGGACTTTCCGCACCGCGAACCGATAAATTTCTTGACCATTCATAGTGATGGGTTGAAATCCACCTTGTCCGATACTGACGCCATCAATTAATTCCTTTGACTCTCCTTGGTAAGCCAAGTTGAGAGAGGAATTTTGGGTGCCATCGCTACGAATTTCAAATCCCAAAAAGCGATCGGTTTCTGAAGCTTGTAAGACTACCGCCCCAGCCCCATCTCCAAATAAAATACAAGTACCTCGATCGGACCAATTCACCCAGCGAGACAAAATATCCGCCCCAATCAGCAACACATTTTGATAAACCCCTGTCCGAATGAACTGCGAAGCTGTCACCAAACCAAACACAAAACCCGAACAAGCTGCTGTCAAATCAAAAGCCACAGCCCTTGTCGCGCCCAAACGATATTGAATTTGACCAGCACTACCAAACAAATCATCAGGACTTGAAGTAGCCAAAATAATCAAATCGATATCAGTCGGCAAAATTTCTGCCATTGCGATCGCATTTTGAGCAGCCTCCGTAGCCAAATCGCACAAAGACATTGCATGATTCGCCAATTTGCGCGATCGAATTCCCGTCCGCGTCCCGATCCACTCGTCAGACGTTTCCACTATCTGACTCAAACCATTATTATCCAACGAAACCTGCGGTGTACAAGAACCGCTACCCGTGATGGCAATACCGAACCCTGATTGCTGCAACATTCTTCTCCATTTATGAGCGATCGGTCTAGGAATTAAAAATTTAAAAATCACAAATTAAAAAACTTTTTGCATCGGCCCAAATCACTGGTTTTCGCAAAACAGCTTATTTAAGCTTACATTGTTTAACTTGACATTTTTAAATTTTCAATTCCCGCATACTCCCTCTAATTCCTAACTTCTTGTTCTACGGGACTTTGGCGATATTCCGATTGAATTCGCTCCAGAACTTGGTTATCAATAGCTCCCTTAGCCAAACGAACCGCATTAGCAATTGAAGCAGCCTGAGATGAACCATGACTGATAATGCAAACTCCAGCCACACCCAATAGCAAACCGCCACCGTGCTCAACGTGGTCTACTCGTTGCTTGAATCCTTGCAAGCTTTTTTGCAGCAAAGGATCATTAATTTGATGTTGGAGTCCTTTCACTAACTCTTCCTTCAGCACCTGGACTACGACTTCGCCCACCGCTTCAGCAAACTTCAACAAAACATTACCGACAAACCCGTCACACACAATCACGTCGAATTTCCCAGACAGCACATCACGGCCTTCAGCATTCCCCACAAAAGGAATGTGAGGGTTATCCACCAATAATTGATGAGTACGAACTGCCGCATCGTTGCCTTTAGAAGGTTCTTCGCCAATGTTGAGCAGACCGATTCTCGGTTCGGCGACACCCAGCACATACTGACTGTAAATTGTTCCCATCGCCGCGAACTGCTCCAAAAATTTGGGGCGACAGTCCACGTTAGCGCCGACATCGAGAATTAGTACAGCACGACCAGCTACCATTGTCGGCAAAACCGCACCGATCGCAGGACGGTCAATTCCGGGAAGTCGTCCCAATCTCAGCAGAGCCGCAGCCATTGCCGCGCCGGAGTGACCAGCGGAGACCACAGCATCAGCTTGTTGCTGCTTCACCAAGTTCATCGCTACGTTAATCGAAGCTTTCGGTTTGCGTTTGAGAGCACTCAAAGGTTCTTCGTGCATTTCCACCGTTCCTTCAGAAGCAACGATTTCAAGCTGACCCGCACAGACGCGGCCCAAGGCGTCTTGTTCTCGGAGCGAGTCTTCTATTTGCTGCGGGTCGCCCACTAGCAAAATCTCTACGCCTAATTCTGCTTGCGCCTTAAGCGCTCCAGCCACAATTTCGGCGGGGGCGTGATCCCCACCCATAGCGTCTATTGCAATTCTTGCGCGTGTCGATCCCATTGCCCAATATTTGAGAAGCCTTCAAGATTCTACCAGGAATTGACCAAGAATTTCTTGATGGTACAAGCCCCGCATTTATCCGTCGAATCAATCCAAAATCCTCAAGCCCCCGCATTTATCCGTCGAATCAATCCAAAATCCAAAATCCAAAATCGATTGACTGCTACCCAGATGAGACAATTACCATTTCCGACTACTTTGATGGATTTTGTTCCTGCTTTACGATTTTTCACGGCAAATTGAAAAACTCAGTGCAATAGTTAATAGGACTTTAGGAGTACAAAATGCTGGATTTATTTAGCTCTGGAATCATGTCTCTTTGGCTGGATATGGCTGGGGTACGCAGTGTGGGAGCCAATACTGTATCCGTGCTGGCTTGGGAGGGAGGGGTACCAGGGTTAGTGATGGCGGTCGATTTGGCGAATGGGGGAGTATCTGTGGCAAATCCAGACTTGCCAACAGCAGTTGCGGTGCAGGAATTTCTCAAGGATTTGAGGGTGAAGGGGCTGACTGAGGGAAGTCAGGGAGTTTGGGTGCAGGCAGGAATGTTGCCGCTGGTAAGTCAGCAGGGGACGACGTTGATGCCGGGGGCTTCGCTGACTAAGATTGCGACTTCTCTGGCGTCGTTGGAAACTTGGGGCGCGAATTATCAGTTTGAAACACGGTTTCGGGGGACGGGGCAGATTAAAAATGGGGTGTTGCAGGGGGATTTGGTGGTGAGTGGGGGGGGAGACCCGCTGTTTGTGTGGGAGGAGGCGATCGCAGTTGGTAATGCTCTCAATGACATGGGAATTCGTCGTGTGGCGGGAAATTTGGTTGTGACTGGCAATTTTCGGATGAATAACCAGTCAGATCCTGTGACTGCGGGGGAGTTATTGCGGCAGGCTCTTGATGGTCGTAGTTGGGCTTCTGAGGTGCAGTCAATATATTCTAAAATGCCTCCGGGAACGAAGCGGCCGCAGGTTTCGGTGGTTGGTGGTACGGTTGCTGAGAAATTTGTGGGTTCTGGGCGTTTGTTGATGGTGCGCCGATCGCTCCCTTTGGTGGAAATTCTCAAGCAGATGAACGTCCACAGCGATAATGACATTGCTCAGATGTTGGCTGACAATTTGGGCGGGGCGAAAATAGTTCAGCAGCAAGCTACTTGGGCTGCGGGTGTGCCGGCGGCGGAACTTCAATTAGTGAATGGTTCGGGATTGGGGGTGGAAAATCAGATGTCTCCGAGGGCTGCTTGTGCGATGATGCAGGCGATCGGGCGTTTTCTTCAAACTACTCCGTTGACTATTGCTGATTTGTTTCCGGTGTCTGGGCGCGATCGAGGGACTCTCGAACATCGGCACATTCCCCCCTATGCTGTGGTGAAAACAGGCACTTTGGACAGTGTGATTGCTTTGGCTGGAGCGATACCGACGCGCGATCGGGGTTTAGTCTGGTTTGCCATTATCAATCGGGGCACGGATTGGGATTCTTTGAGAGCGCAACAGGATTTATTTTTGCAGAAGTTAGTACAACGGTGGGGAACTGCATCGACTTTACCCCTGGCAATTACGCCCCATATTGACGGCACCAGACCGGCTCTGGGAGCAGCAAATCGCAGCGATATTTTGCTCGGAGGGTGAAGGAGAGAGGGAGAGAGGGGGAG
>NZ_NXIB02000062.1 GCF_002412335.2 Tychonema bourrellyi FEM_GT703 | reverse complement strand
GCCTACCCTCTTCGTCCACGATTTTGTATGTGTTTGGTGAGATTGGGGCGGGCACGGGGGCACCGCCCCTACAAGAGAATGAAACAGCCCTGCCTCTCCCGCTCTCTCCCCCCTCTCCCAGTCAAGTCTGCGTAAAATCACCGAAGTGAAATTCCTCAAAGCAGCGTTCCACAAAACCCAGATAGCGCTGGCGAAAGACTTCTGGGGAAAACTCCTCGGCGTGGAGTCGCCCAATTTCCGGCTGAAATTTGCCTTGCAACTGTTCAAACTCCTCCACCGCTGCGACTAATGCTGCTGCGGTTTGGGAGGAAAAAAATAAACCAGTCCCTGTTTCTGGATGTTGGCGAATGTCGAGCACTGTTTCCAATGCGCCGCCTACTCCATAGGCAATTACGGGTGTTCCACAAGCTTGAGCTTCTACTAAAGCTATGCCAAAATCTTCGCAAGCTGCGTACACAAAGGCTTTGGCTTGAGCCATGTATTTTTCAACTACTTCTCCTGGTTGCCATCCGAGTATTTGCACGTTGGGTTTGGCGATTTGCCGAATCATGTCTAATTCCGGGCCGGTGCCGATGACAATGAGATTATGCCCCAGTTGATTGAATGCTTGGACGATCGCACCCACGTTTTTGTAGCTTACCAATCGGCAAACAGTCACGTAAAAATCTTGTTTCTGCGGCATTAAGGAAAATCGGTCGATATTCACTGGCGGATAAATCACCTCGGCCCGCCGTCGGTAACACCGCCAAATCCGGCGGGCTGTGTGTTGGGAGTTGGCGATGAAATAATCAACGCGATTGGCGGAAATGACTTCCCACTGTCGCAGTCGGTGCAGCAAATATCGCGTCAGCACCCCTGGGATGCCCCGTCCGGCTTTGCTACTATGCAAATAGTCAAAAGTCATGTCCCAGGCATAACGCATGGGTGTGTGGCAGTAGCAGACGTGTAGTTGCCCTGGACTGCTGAGGATGCCTTTGGCGACGGCATGGGATGATGAGAGGATGATGTCATATTGGCGTAAATCTAGTTGTTCGATCGCGATCGGCAGAAAAGGCAAATATTTTTGGACACCTTTGCGGGCCAAGGGAAAGTGCTGCAAAAATGTTGTGCCAATCTCTCGCCCGAAAAGATAGCTTTCGGGATTTGTCGATTCAAAGTCGATGAGGGCATAGACATCGGCGTCTACGTGTTTGAGGATTTCCTGCACTACCAATTCTGAACCGCCAGTGGCTAAGGGCGTTAACCATTCGTGAACCAGGGCATATTTAAGTTTTTCTACAGCAGATTTCACTGAACCTCCACATCTGTAACAGTTTTGAACTGTATTATGTCATTCGCAAGTCTTAAGAAGAATCTCAAACCCTTGTCATATCAATTCCGGTTGCACCATCAGGTGATATTGACAGTGAACAGTTAACAGTGAACATTTAACAGTACAAAGCTGTTGTAGAATCAGGGACAAGAGTGCGAGATAAATGGGATTGTTGATAACAAATTCCATTAGGCGAAATGATGTATAGTATTTACGATCGCCTAAATCTTCGGAACGGGCGCTAAATTCAACGTGGTGTGAGGTAAAAATGTCCAGAATTTTGTGGAAAGGACTCTTAGTCAGTCCCGCTGTATTAGCAGCAAGTTTAGTTTTATCCTCTGCTTCCCTAGCAGCAGAGCAACCTATGGAAATTGCGGCGGCGACTCAAGCTAATAACTTGCAATTAGCCGATGTGACAACTGAGGCAGCCAAAGCAGAGACAGAAGCGTTGACCGCAGATCAAATCTCATTAGCTACCAATAACACTGTTAAGACTATTGAGAATGCCAATGCGATCTCCCAACCAGCAACAACACCAGAAAACACAGTAGCAGCAGATTTAAGCACAACAGAGCCTGTCGCCGAAGCACCAGTCGCAGAAACCAGCAGCACAGTCCTAGCGGCAAACTCCAGCGAAGCCAAACCAGCCACCGACTCAACCAGCACAGTTGCACCACAAGCGCAACCGGAGCAAATTTCCCAATCGACAGCTCCCAATGCCACCTCTCAAGCACTGCCAAATGCTTTACAGCAAATCAACCAATACAGCGCTGAAGGCACCGATAGTGAAAATGCAGCCGCTCAAGTAACCTCAGTTTCCCAACTATCCGACGTGCGGCCTACAGATTGGGCGTTCCAAGCTTTGCAGTCCTTAGTAGAACGCTACGGTTGCATAGCTGGCTATCCCGACGGCACTTTCCGTGGCAACCGTGCCATGACTCGCTACGAATTTGCGGCCGGTTTAAACGCCTGTTTGGATAAAGTGAACGAGCTGATTAAAGGCGGTAGCAAAGGTCTAGCAACTAAAGAAGATTTAGCTTCTGTGCAAAAATTGCAAGAAGAATTTGCCGCCGAATTAGCAACCTTGCGCGGCCGCGTAGACGCTTTGGAAGCACGGACGGCTGAATTAGAAGCAAATCAGTTTTCGACTACCACTAAACTCAACGGCGAAGTCATATTTGCTTTGACAGGCATCGCCACGGGAGATGATGCTAACAGTCGCGATGCTGATAAAACGACAGCCTTTGGCAGCAGGACTCGTCTCAATTTTGATACCAGTTTTACTGGCAAAGATTTGCTGAGAACTCGACTGCAAGTTTTAAATTTGGGTTCATTTTCTACTAATAATACGAAAACCGCTGAAGGGGAATTGCGGTTTAATGCTGGGCCTTTCGGTACTGCTAGCAATACTGTAGCTTTAGATGCGTTGTTTTACCAATTCCCTCTAGGCAAAAGCACAACAGTAATTCTCGAAGCCAATGCTGGTGCTGCTGACGATTTCACCAATACTGTCAACCCTTACTTTGACGGAGATGGCGGCAGTGGTGCTCTTTCTAATTTCGGTACTCGCAACCCGATTTACTATTTGACTGCCGGTACGGGTATCGCCGTCAGACACCAGTTTGGGGAAAAAGTCGAACTGAGTTTGGGATATTTGGCAGGAAATGCTGCGAATCCGACACGGGGAAATGGTTTGTTTAACGGTTCCTACGGTGCATTAGCTCAGTTGACTTTTAAACCGAGTGACAAGATTGCTTTAGGTTTAACTTACGTTAATTCCTACAACTTCGTCACTGGTACTGGCAGTAATGCTTCTAATTTCCCGGTTCGTCTCGGCTCTTTTGGGCTCGGTGACAGCAGTCTTCCGGTTTCTAGCAATTCTTACGGCGCGCAGGCTTCGTGGAGAGTCAACCGTGGCATTGCTGTCGGCGGTTGGGCTGGTTACACCAATCAACGGATTTTATCTAACTTGGGCACTGGCGCCAGTTCTGTCCAGCGGGGAGACCAAAAAATCTGGAACTGGGCGGTTACTTTGGCTTTTCCCGATTTGTTGAAAGAGGGAAATGTCGCGGGCTTTTTGGTAGGTATGGAACCACGGGTGACGAGTTCTACTAATCGGACTTTGCCGGAAGATAAGGATACTTCGTTGCACATTGAAGGTTTCTATCAGTTCAAGTTGAGTGACAATATTTCCATCACTCCTGGTTTAATTTGGCTGACTGCTCCCGACCACAATAACAAGAATTCTGATTTGTTGATTGGGGTAGTTAGAACGACTTTCACTTTCTAGGTTGTTTGGGATTTTTTAACCGCAGATTAACGCTGATTAATCATCAGCGTTAATCTGTATATAGCCTTTCTCAGAAAGATGAGGTACTGTCGGGCATAGGGCATAGGGCATAGGGCATAGGGCATAGGGCATAGGGCATAGGGCATAGGACATACCTCACTTTTTCGAGAACCGCTATAGTGATTTTTAATTGTTTGAACTAACCACGAAGACGCCAAAAGTAGTAGGTTGGGTTGAGGAACGAAACCCAACACTCATTAATTTGGATGTTGGGTTTCGTTCCACGGGCCCAACCTACAGAATAAAAAATTAGACAACGGATTTGATATCTTAGGTTAAATATTCAACAAGAATGACCAGCTTTTGTGAAAGCTGGTCTGCAAATAATTAAATCCATTGTTCTCTCAAAGTGAGGAAACCCAAACTGCGCGTTCCCTTGCAGCGGGTTATTCAAAACATATCATCCTTCGAGAGTGTTATTTTAGCAACACAATTTAATTTTTGCAATAAAACTTTACATTTGCTGGCGGACTTTGATTAATATCATGTCCGAGCGATCGGGCATAATATTTATGCCGGGGCGGGTTTTTGAGATTGTCGGTTTTTGGCAAATATTGTGGGTGAACCCGCCCCTACAGGAATCATGGTCAATCGACCCAAATTTGATTAAGCCGTGGCTTGCTGCGGTCTCCCCCAGACTATGCGCTCCTGCTTGTATACAACCATACCAGGTTTTGCGCCCTTGGGCTTATACACATATTTCGGTTCTGTATAAACGACTGGTACTTGTTCGCTCTGGCGGGCGCGACTGTAGTAGGCGGCCATGTTGGCGGCAAATTGCAAATCGGCTTCTTCGGCAACGGTACCGGGTGTGACGCGCAACAAAGCGTGACTTCCGGGAATTTCTAGGGTGTGGAACCAGATGTCGTAGTCGCCCGCTACCCGAAAGGTGAGTTGGTCATTTTGACGGTTGTTGCGGCCGATTAATAATTCAAAGCCACTAGGGGTTTGGTAGCGATGAAATTCGATCGCAGCATTTTTGTCTGTACTGCGGTAATCTGGAGCATCTAGGTATTTTTGTTGGATCAATTCTTCGCGGATTTCTGCGAGGGTTTGCAAATCTTGGGTGTTGCGGTAGGTTTCTAATACCGAAAGTGCAGCTTCTACTTGTTCTAAATAGTCGATTTCTTCTTGGACTGCCGCTAATAAAGGTTCTACGGCTATGCGGGCTCTTTTGAGTTTTTGGTGCTTTTTGTAGAGTGCTTGAGCATTTTGGACGGCGTTTTTTTCGGGATTTAGGGGAATAGCAACTGGTTCGTTGGTTTCAAAGTCTGGTAGAGAAATGACTTTCATTCCCGGTTGCCAATGTTGTAAGTTTGCCATTAGCAAATCTGCTTGGGATTTGTGGGTGTCGGCTACTTCTGACTGCTGCAATTTTTCCTTAAAGGTGTTGGCTTTGAGGTTGAGTTTTGCTAGGACGTTGTTGAGTTTTTGGGTAAGTTGATGTCGCACTTGGGCGAACACTTGTTGGTTGATTTCACCGGTGTAGTAGCTGTTGAGTAATTCTTGGACGGATTTGAAGGAAGAAGGAAGTTCGGCAACGGATTCTGTAACGGATTTAACGGATGTCAGTCCGATGGAAGTCTGAAGAGAATCAGAGGGCGGGCACGGGGGCACCGCCCCTACGTGATGATTTTCGGGTGTTGGCCAGTCGATGACGGTGTAGCCTTGGGCTGTCAAACTGGGTTTAAATGTTGAGTTTTCTAGGGCTTGTAGCCAGTATTGCCATCGGTGGAATAATTGTTGCCAGTCGTGGGGGCTGAGGCTGTCGGTGGATTGTTCCGGGTCTAAAGAAGCCGATCGAATCATGGACAAAACTAAAGCCTTACTCAACCCTCGGTAATTCTTCAACAGGTTGCGCTGTAATTGTCCAGGAACCAGGCTAATTCTTTCTTGCCATCTGTTTTGAGGTTCGATCGCACTTGGTGTTGTATCGGTCAAAGCCGGGGGCATTTCGTAGGGTTGTCCGGTTTGGATGGGGCGGACGCTGGACTGTTTGGCGCTGACTTGGTGAGCACAGGTGACGACGAGATTGTCTTGGGCGGTGAGGATGACGTTGCTGTATTTGCCGATGATTTCAGCGTAGAGATGCCAGAGTGCAGGTTCTCCGGGGCGTTTGGCAAATTGCAAGTCTATAACTCTTTCCCAGGGAGAGATGGGGGCGATGGAAACCAGGGCTAAACCGCTGAGTTGGTGTCGGAGTTGCTGACTGAAGGTGAAGGTGTCGGGAATTCGGGGTGGGGGGTCGCCGACGCAGATACGGGCTGCTACGGTATGCCAGGAAAGGTCAATCCAGCCCCGTTGGTTCATGGTGCGTAGGGCCAGGGACACGGTAAAGCGATCGCGCTGGTAGACTTGTTCTAAGCGTGCTGGCAGCCATTGGGCGCGCAGTTCACTGCAAGCCGCAGTTAAAGTTGTCAAGTCTACAGGTTGCATCGATTTGGGATTTGGGATTTGGGATTTCGGATTTATCGATTCTGGATTAAAAGAAGAACCAGCCGCTTCACTTTTAGTTAGATGCTTTGGTTTCTTGGGTTTGGGACTGAATTATAGCACTCCAATCATCATTAACAGCAGATTCCAAATCTTTGCCGCGTTCATCGGCACTTTTGGCTGCTATTTCTAACTCTTTGGTAAGAGTGGAATCTGCCATTGCTTTGCGTAATTTCAGTTTCTTTTCTTCATAAGCTTTTTGCTCATCAGCAGACATTGCAGCCCGCGCTGCTTGACCGACTGTACTCGCCCACATTTCGCTGTCTGCATCGTTTCCAGGGGGAATGTTGCCAAGTTCTGCAATCCAAGTATCGCGCAAATTTTCCATTTCTTCCCGCTTGGGGAATTTGAAAGTTTGCACGCGCAGGAAGGCACAATTTTCGCTGCCATTTTGGGCGATATGACCGTTGAGAGAAAGTAGGATATTTCGCGAATAACCGATATATTGGGTTTGGTGGGAAGTGTTGATTACAGCATAAACGCCAGCGACTTTGGCGTTAGTTGCTAAATCGCGCCAGGTTGCGATCGATATTATTTGTGTTCCGTCATTTTCCAATGCTGGAATTGCCGTCGCAGCACCGTGTTCCTCATCGGAACTGTACAAAAAGTTGTGTAGTCCTTCATGGGCGACAGGTACGTTTTGATGTTCGATTGCTAAGTCTAAATCTGCCTTGACTTGATTGATTTTCATAAAATCTCATTCCTTTAAAAATATCACTTTTCTGGGCGGGCAGGATGCCCACCCCACAATCAATTTTACTCTTTGTGGAACAGGCATCTTGCCTGTTCGCTGGTTTTTTTTGTGATCTACTTAACTTGCTGAAATTTGTTGCACTTCCACATCAGTCAATTGTACATCGATCGCCTGCACAGAGTCTTCAATGCTCGATATTTTTGTCGCACCGGGAATCGGAACGATGCAGGGCGATTTTGCCAGCAACCAGGCTAACACTATACAGTAAACTGAGACGTTTTTTTCAGTGGCTAATTTGGCGATCGCGGGTATATCTTGCAAACTGGTGACGCGACGGCTTCCTCCCAAAGGACTCCAAGGAAAAAACGTCAGTTTTTCGGCTTCACAATATTCCAGTACGCCGTCTGATTCCGGTTCTCTGTGCCAAGGATTATATTGATTTTGAACTGAGGCAATTTCTACTGTATCGCGAGCGCGTTTGATTTGCTCTACAGAAAAGTTGGAAACTCCAACAAATCGAATCATTCCGGCTTCCACTGCTTCTTTTGCAGGTGCTAGGGCTGCTTCGATGGTATAACTGGGATCTGGCGAGTGATATTGCCAAAGGTCGATCGGTTTTTGACCACCCAAGGCTTCAAAACTTTCGCGAATTGTCTTGCGTAAATGGTGCGGATTGCCATTGCGCGTCCACGCACCTTGAGGCCGCATTAATCCACCTTTGGTAGCGACTGTGACAGCTCTAATATCTCCAGTATATTGTTGTAAAGCTTTGGCAATCAATTCTTCATTATGATGTTTGTCTGATTGATCTTGACAGTATGAATCTGCGGTGTCAATTAGTGTCACGCCCAAATCGAGGGCGCGATGAATTACGGCAATTGATTGGGCTTCTGTTGGTCTGCCACTCAAGGATAGCGGCATTCCTCCTAGACCAATTGTGCTGATATTAAAGTTAGTGTTTCCCAGTCTTTTGTTTTTCATTGATTTGTGTTATTTGATTGTTTAGATTGCTATGGTTATTTCAAAGAAAATGTGGTTTTATAGTATAATAATCGACCGTCAACTGTCAACTGTCAACAAATTCAATTATTTAACTAACTCGAAGCGCTGGTGTAAAATCGGAGTGCGAATTGCCAGAAGTACCGGGAAGCGAACAAAAGTGCGATCGCCAAAATTCCCGCCCCTCCTATCCAAACTATATCACCTCTACCTAGCATTACTTCAGCCGGGACTGTGGTCAAGAAAGCAACCGGGACTATGAAAGTGAAGAAAAATCGATAAGCTGTAGGATAAGCAGCCATTGGAAATCTACCGGCTTCCAACAATCCTCTGAGGACTTCAGTCACGTTATAAATCTTGACAAACCAAATGCTGGTTGCACCCAACATAAACCAGATACTGTAAAGACTCACCATGCCAAATAACAGCGGTATTGCAGTTAAGAAATAGTTACTGATTTCTACTCCCAATTTGTTGGCCGAGTACAGCATTAACACTGCCCCGAAGATGATATCGGGTACTCCCCAAGGGGAAACTGTGTTTGCAGATAGCCAGAATTGGGAATTGATGGGTTTGAGGAGGACAAAATCAAGAGTTCCTTGTTGCACGCGATCGACAATCCGGCTAAGATTAGGTGCTAGAAATGTTGATGAAAAACCCTGTAAAATCGTGAAAATTCCCAGTACAACTAAGGCTTCTTCCCATTTCCACCCAGAAAATGTGTAACCCTTGCGGTAGAAGAGGAACAGTCCAAACAAGCTTCCAGTCAGGTTTCCCAGGCTGCTGAGGGCCGCGAGGAGAAAGTTGATCCGGTATTCGAGCTCTGCGGAAATCGCTGCACCCCAAAACAGTTTCACTATGTGTAAATATCGTTTCATATTTCTGATCATTTTTCACCGTTGAAATGCTTTGATTTGATCGTGACGTGGCGATCGCAACCATAGCCAATCATCACCAAACATAGTGTAAACTTGCGATCGCTTGCGATCGCTCAAATAAAGAAACCAAAGCTAGTGGCAAATTTATCTTAGCTAATGTGCAGCCCCTTGGGGTGCCGAATGTCAGTTGATTAGGCCAGCCTAAATAAAATCAAGCAAAAATCCGCAGCCTGCTCCCACCAATCAACAGCACAATGTGCTATCATAAATATTGAAGCAAAAAAATATGAATTTTAGTCAATTTAAAACCTCAATCTAAAACGGCATGACAATTGCAACACAAGACAAACTCCAATACAACTGGACACACATTATTGCTTTAGCCGGAGTTCACATCGGCGCTTTGTTCGCCATACTTCCGAGTAACTTCAACTGGACAGCCGTTGGTTTAACAGTATTTATGCACTGGATAACCGGCGGTTTGGGAATAACTCTCGGATGGCATCGGCTGCTGACCCACCGCAGCTTTCAGACACCAAAAATTGTAGAATACTTTCTAGCTTTTTGCGGAGCTCTCGCTTGCCAAGGAGGAGTAATTCATTGGGTTGGGCTGCACCGCTTACACCATACTCACTCCGACCAAAATGACATCGACCCTCACAATGCCCAGCAGGGTTTTTGGTGGAGTCACATGGGCTGGATGTTGTATAAAGGCCCCGCCCACGATGAAATTCCCCGCTGCACAAAAGACATTTCAAGCGACCCATTTTACCAATTTTTGCAAAATTACTTTCTGCCAATTCAAATCGCCTTTGGCATCTTACTTTACTTAGCAGCAGGTTGGCCTTTTGTAGTTTGGGTAATTTTTGTACGGTTAGTTGTGGTATATCACTGCACATGGTTTGTGAACAGCGCCACTCACAAATTTGGCTACCGCACCTACGAAACCAAAGATAGTTCTACTAACTGTTGGTGGGTAGCTGTCCTGACTTATGGCGAAGGCTGGCACAACAATCACCACGCTTATCAATACTCTGCTCGTCACGGGATGGAATGGTGGGAAATTGACTTTACCTGGATGACAATTCAAGTGATGGAAGCACTCGGTTTGGCAAGTAAGGTGAAATTACCAGCAAAATAGTGATATAGCAATCCTAAATCATTTGTGAACTTCTTACTCCCTCCCCTTAATAAGGGGAGGGTTGGGGTGGGGTAAAAAACTTTGCGACTCATTTAGGATTGCTATATTGGGCATTGCTTTAGCAGAAACAAAGCTTGTGCATAATTCCTGTCATAGATAGCTGTCTTTAAAGGGTTGCTAATATGACAGGATATTCACCATACCGCTTAACCTGGATCAGATTCTTGAGGTAACAGTGGTGTAATCATTTCCAGCAATTCAGGAATACTGTTCTGAATGACAGCCCAAAGTATCCCAAATTCTATCCGATCATATTCATGTGCTACCGTATCCCTCATACCTGCAATATTGCTCCACGGGATTTGTGGATGTTGAGACCTAAACTCAGGTGATAGACGTTTTGTCGCTTCACCCATAATCAAAACTTGGTACAAAATTGCAGATACGCGCATTTTGTCACCCTGCAACTCTGACCGATTTAACCCCTGAGCGTAGGACAAAATCTGTTGTCCTGCTTCATAGATATCTAAAAGTGAAGCATTATTTCGCGACATAAACAAGCTTGGCTTTCCCTAAGATTTCTTTTCGCCGAATCCAATTGTGGCTCTCTTCAATTGATGTCTTGGTGAGCAAATCTACGTCTCGCTGGAACATCTTTTCTAGCTCTCGTTTAATCTCGACAAATTCAAACCCCCATTGGGCATCGGCTGCAAATTTGACCATGACATCGATATCGCTGTCAGGACGGAAATCATTTCGTAGTACAGAACCAAACAGATAAAATTCAAGAATTTTCCAACGTTGACAAAATTCAGCAATCTCTGCTTGGGAAAGTGAAATTTGGATGGTGGATTGCAAGATGGCTCCCTCCCAATTTATATTTTCAATAAACTTTCTATGGGCGGGCATGATGCCAACCCCACAATCAAATTGCTCTTTTGTGGAACAGGCATCTTGCCTATTTTTAAGCATAGTCCAAAATATGAGTTGTAAGCTACTGGCAACTGCCAACTGACTAATGCTAATTAGCCCGCTTTTGGTCACTGCGGCCGCGCAAATACTCCGCAGCAAACGCCAATCCTCCCGAACCTACCATTAACAGCACGCTCAGAGCATTAATATCAGGTTTTACCCCAGTCCTAATTCGGCTAAAAATTTCCATCGGCAAAGTTGTAGTACCGCTACCTGCGGTAAAACTCGCAATCAAAAAATCGTCCATACTGAGGACAAAAGCTAGCAAACAACCCGAAACAATCCCAGGTAATAATTGAGGTAGCAAAACCTGAATAAAAGCCTCAACTGGCGTGGCTCCTAAATCCAAAGCAGCTTCTTCTAAAGACGGGTTGAGGTCTGCCAATCTAGTAGAAACAGCTAAGGCAATATAAGCCAAACAAAACACAATGTGAGCCGCTACAATTGTCCACAAACTAAGCGGAATAGCCAGGGCTGCTAAAAATACCAGAGTCGCAACTGCACTGGCAATATCTGGAATAATAATCGGCAAATACGCAACTCCCTGGTACAAACTCTTGCCTGGGAATCGGTATCGGGACAAACCCACGGCCATTAAAGTACCGAGTACGGCGGAGATGGCAACTGCACAAACAGCCACTGTTAAACTATTTCTCAGAGCTACTAAAATGCGGGTATCGCTAAATAATTTAACGTACCAATCTAATGTAAATCCTTCCCAACCAGCGCTAAAACGTGATTTATTAAAGCTGTAAAATGTCAGTACCAAGATGGGCAGGTACATATAGAAAAACATTAAAATGGCAAAGACAACCTGCCAAGAAATCTTAAATTTAGGTTTTAAGTACATATCAGCGGGTATTTCCTCCTGTGGATTTTCGATAGTATTTTCCATGTCTCGGTAATGGTAATTGGTAATGGGTAATTGGTAATTGGTTATTAGTTATTGGTTATTGGAACTAACAACTGTCAACTGTAAGGTGCGTCGCTCATCGATGGTCGATTTTTGTTTGTGATGGTTGGTGGCGACGCACCCTACAACAGTCAACAGTCAACAGTCAACTAACTTAAACTGCATTACGATCGCCATATTTGAGCAAAAGTGCAATTCCAATACTCACTGCAAAAATTAATACCATACTCAGAGCCGATCCCAGCCCCCAATTTTGAGTCGCCCCCAGAAATTGATTGTAAATCAAACGAGCCGCCGTCATGCTCGAAGCGCCGCCCAGCAACTCAGGATCGACAAAATCGCCCAAACAACTAATAAATACTAGCAAAGAACCCGCTGCAATTCCCGGCATCGTCTGGGGTACAGTCACTTGCCAAAAAGTTTCCACTGGATTCGCACCCAAATCCTGAGATGCTTCTAGCAATCGGCGGTCTAATTTTTCCAAAGAAGCGTAGAGAATTGTCACAATATAAGGCAAATAACTGTAAGCCATGCCGATTAGAACGGCGGAACTTTGATTTAGCAATTCTAGAGGAGGAATGCCTACAAGTGCCAAGACGGAGTTGAGAACCCCCGTAGGACGTAGGATTGTAATCCACGCATACGATCGCAATAACGAAGAAGTCCACAGCGGCAACACAAAGCCCAACAAAGTTAAATTCCGCCACTTTTTCGAGACATTGAGGGCTATCCAGTAAGCCACGGGAAATCCCAGCACCAAACAGAGTATAGTAGTTCCCGTTGCGAAAAAGACCGATCGCCCGATCACCTGCAAATTCAGAGGCTCAAACACTCGCAAGTAATTGCCGATTCCCGAAGGAATCACCAAATCTCCAGGCTTAATATTCGGCACTAAACTCAGTTGGAAAATGACTATAGTTGGTACGACTAATAATAGAGCTAGCCACAAACCAGAAGGGCCGAGCAATGCCAGTGGCCCAGCCCACGACGACCAGGGAGAGACAGTTTCAGCTTTCGAGGGAGAATTGGGAGGAATCGGAGGGGGAGCTTTGGTAGAAACAGCCATAAATACTTTTGAGTTTTGAGTTTTGAGTTTTGATTTGTAAATACTGTAGGGTGCGTCGCCATCCTACAATCTGCAAATCCCATCAAAAATCTGGTAGCGACGAACCATACCAGATGTCGTAGGGTGCGTCGCCATCCTACAATCTGCAAATCCCATCAAAAATCTGGTAGCGACGAACCATACAATATCTAAAATTAACCACTTGTTAATTTAGTCCAATAGCGATCGTACACATCGATAAATTTTCCTACCGGAGCCACACCTTCGCAATTTTTCAAAGTAGCCTCGGAAGGGAAAAGAATTTCGTTGGCCCGCACTTCCGGTGTCAGCAAACTAAAAGCATCTTCCGAAGGAGTTGAAAAACTCAGTCGTTCTACTAAAGAAGCAGCGACATCCGCTTGTAGCATAAAGTTAATCCACTTATAAGCTGCTTCAGGATTGGGAGCACTTTTAGGAATTACTAAAGTGTCAGTCCAGAGAGAAGAACCGCTTTTTGGCACAACATAGCGCAATTTCTCGTTATCTGGAATGACCTCATTAGCATCAGAAGAGTAACACATGGCTACCTTCAAATCCCCCGTCAGTATTTGTGGCCGCCAAGCATCAGTTGTAAAAGATGCGATCGACGGTTTTAACTCTACCAACTTTTCGTAAGCTTTTTTCACCTGCTCTGGGTTCGTAGAATTGAGAGAATAGCCCTGCATCCGCAGCGCAGCACCCATCACTTCTCGAACATCATTTGCTAGAGTCATTCTCCTGGTTAGCTCCTTTTTGTGTTTCCACAAATAGTCCCAATCTTCGGGAGCTTCTTTGAGCTGTTCGCTGTTGTAAATTAAGCCTGTGGTTCCCCAACTCAATGGTACGCTGTAGCGGTTTCCTGGGTCATATACAGGGTTTTGGAACTGTTTTTTGAGTCGATCGAGTCCGCCCAAAATTGAGTGGTCTAATTGGCTCAACAGCCCCAGTTCCTTCATCTGAATCACCATGTAGTCAGACGGATAAATGATGCTGTAAGCGCGGCCACCACCAGCTTGTACTCTAGCCAGCATCGACTCATTGGAGTCAAATACGTCTGCGATGACGCGGATACCAGTTTTTTCGGCAAAGCGATCGAGCAAAGCCTTATCTGTATACCCCGCCCAAGTATAGATGAAAAGTTGGTCAGCATTACCTTTGACGGGAGGAGCAGATTGTACATCTGCAAGTCGCCAGCCACAACTAGAAAGGGCTAAGCCGGAGACTGTCGCCGCCGAATTTTTGAGGAACTGACGGCGTGTAGAATTAGCCCTGGAAATCCTGGAAATTGGTAGATTTGTCGGAGGCACAGATTCAAAAATTGGTAATTTGTTATTTGTTATTTGTTATTTGCGGTGCCCTGAGCGGAGTCGAAGGGTTATTTGTTATTGGAACTAACAACTAGCAACTAACAACGGACAACTAACAACGGACAACTAACAACTAACAACGGACAACTAACAACAGTCAACAGTCAACAGTCCACAGACTAACTATTTTCGATCGCTCAAAACGAGACAATCAGTAGTTCCCCAGTAAGCGTAAATCGGAGTGTGCGGGTCTGGGAAAGAGCCGTCGGTATTCGGTTGTCGCACCGTCATTTTATCGCCCGTGGTCAACTCCACCACGTAATGAACGTGGGTGCCCATGTACATGATATTTTTCAGCCGACCTTCAAAACAGTTGACCGAAACTTCTGGCTGGTAAAGATTCAAATATACTTTTTCCGGCCGGACACTGACTACTACAGAGTCGTCTGTCACCCCACTCCACATATCCGATTGCTGGACGACTATTTTTAGTCCGGCGGGAGTGCGAACTGTTACGGTCGATCGGTCGATCGCCTCCACTTTACCAGCAAACAAATTCGTATCCCCAATAAAATCCGCGACAAAAGCCGTCTGCGGACACTCATAAATTTCTTCAGGAGAGCCAATTTGCTCAATTCGGCCCTCATTCATCACCGCAATCCGGTCAGAAAGACTCATCGCCTCTTCTTGGTCATGAGTCACCATCACAAACGTCAATCCTAATTCTTGATGCAAATTCGACAATTCCAACTGCATCTGCTTCCGCAACTTCAAATCCAGAGCCCCCAGCGGTTCATCCAGCAGCAGAACCGCCGGTCGATTCACCAGAGCTCTCGCCAAAGCCACCCGCTGCTGTTGACCACCGGACATTTGGCCTGGAAACCTAGTGGCGAAAGATTCCATTTTCACCAATTGCAAAACTTCCCGTACTCGTTCTTCAATCTCAGTTTTCCCCAACTTCTTAATCCGCAATCCAAAAGCGATATTGTCCCAAACATTCATGTGTCCGAACAAAGCATAGCTTTGAAACACAGTATTTACCGGACGGCGGTAAGCGGGAGTGTTCGTCATGGACTGACCACGAATCATCAATTCGCCCGCCGAGGGAGTCTCGAAGCCAGCGATTAACCGCAGCGTCGTAGTCTTGCCGCAGCCAGAGGGCCCCAGAATGCTAAAAAATTCTCCCTGATGGATTTCCAGGTCAACTCCGCGAACTGCGGTTTCGCCGTTGAATACCTTAAAGACCTTGCGGAGTTCAACGTCAAGCGCTGTATCCGTTGCTGTAGTACCTTGGTTGAGTGCTGTCTGAAACATAGTCGCCCTTTCCTGGGGTAATGCACGCTATTTTAATACAGTTTAAACTTAAACTTTTTTGTATTTTAGGCGAGGAATGCTGGAATTGAGAGGTTTTAGAATTTGTTCCTGAGATTTTATCTCAGAGCACACCATTGTCAGCAACAGGCATATTGAGAATGGTACAGCATCTCAGATCGATCGGCCATCTATTGATTCTCAGGACTTGGCGTGGGAGAGGGTTTTGGCTTTTTGTCAGTTTTTGGTTCTTCGGCTTTTTTCCACTCGGACAAAGGTCGCTGAGTGGCATTTTTAAAGTCAAAAGGTACCAGAATCACGGGAAAGTTCTGAGATGGCGATTCGGTCGGGTTGGCTTGGGCGTACAAGAAGCGACCACTAAAGTCTGTTTTGTTGCCTAAAACTAGGCGGTGAGTTTCCTGATTATCCAGTTTTACCGTCACTGTAGCTTGAGGTTTGTCGAGACCGAATTCTGCTAGTTGACTGGGAGTGATGTTAATTGTACGATCGCTCTTTCCTGTCCCTAATCTATCTAACAAAAAATCTACCGATGCCTGATTCGCGTGTGCTTGCGCCGGCACTTTCATTTCCCAACTAGATTTGCCTCCTTTCTTTGCATAAACTCGCTCAAAAGTCAAGATATTTTCGGGAGTTTTGACTGTAAAGAATTGTATGCGATCGGACTTAAAAGCAAAAATTCTCTGTTTTTCATCCTTAGCCGCCTCTTGCTGCGGAGCTACTTGTATCTCGAACAACGAAACCAACCCAGTTAAGCTCAGTGCAACCGCTATCAATATTAACGTATTTTTCTGCAATTTCATAGTAACTGGGAATTGGGCATAGGGCATCGGGCATCGGGCATCGGGCATCGGGAATTGGGCATAGGGCATTGGGAATTGGGAATTGGGAATTGGGTATTGGGCATTGGGCATTGGGAATTCTAATTGCTAATTGTTAGTAAATAACTAATGACCAATGACTAATGACTAATGACTCTTCATTATCTTCGCTTCCACCAAATAGCTGTACCAATTCCTAGTCCGAGTAAAGGCCAAATCAGCCAACCTAAAACCAGCAATAATACTTGAACAACAGTCATATTGATCCGGCGGTTAGTAGCTTTTTTCGGGCTAATAGAAAAGCTTTGCTGGTCTGGCTTACTCAACCAACTAACTGAGTTAAGAAATACGTCGCTATTAAGTTGTTGGTCAAACCAACCGTTGGTCACAAATTGAGATGTGCCAATTACTACCATTCGCGAAGTCTTTCTAGGAGTTGAAGGCGCAGAAGGAGTTGAAGCTGGACTGGGAGATGGTTTGGGAGATGCTATGGGAGAAATTTCTGATGTTGGTGTGGGAGAAGTTTCTGGTGTTGGTGTGGGAGAAGTTTCTGGTGTTGGTGTGGGAGATACTGTGGGAGATGCTGTGGGCGTGGGCGAAGTTTCTGGTAATAGTGGAGGTGTAGCTTCTTGGGAGACAATTACCGAATAGCTAATTGGGGAAGCTGTTGGGGATTGTGTCGGTGAAATTGTTGGAGATGGAGAAGTTGTTGGAGATGGAGAAGTTGTTGGAGATGGAGAAGTTGTTGGAGATGGAGAAGTTGTTGGAGATGGAGAAGTTGTTGGAGATGGAGAAGTTGTTGGAGATGGAGAAGTTGTTGGAGTTGGAGAAGTTGTTGGAGATGGAGAAGTTGTTGGAGTTGGAGAAGTTGTTGGAGAAGTTGTTGGAGTTGGAGAAGTTGTTGGAGATGGAGAAGTTGTTGGAGATGGAGAAGTTGTTGGAGTTGGAGAAGTTGTTGGAGATGGCGAAGTTGTTGGAGATGGTGAGGGATTTGATGGGACGTTAGCAGTCTCCGATCGCACTAAAGCCACACCTAATAATAACGGGCCTTGTCGATCGGTCTTCGGATCGAACTCCAACTTCTTGGTTGTCAAATCACTTTCCGCCCAACTTTCCTCACTCGTCCAAATCAGCGGTTTTTCCTCTATCCCTTCTATCTTAGTGGTTTCCAAAGGACGAGCAAAGGGATAAAATGAAATGCCAGTACCGAAACTTTGAGTAATCGGATGTTCTCCGTAACGCCGGACTGTGGGAACCGTCGCACCTAGCCCGAATTTTTTGCCAGTATCCGAATAATCGATCGCCAAACGACTGTCTAGTTTGACACCCCATTCTTGCAGAAATTTGTCCAATCCGGTACTAATTGCCGGGTCTACCATCAAGAATAAACTGCCACCGCGATCGAGATAAGCTTTAAGTGCTTTAATTTCTGCATCTGAAAACGGTTTCTCCCGCCCAGCAACTACTAAAGCATCTGCATCTTCTGGTACTTCTTTACGTTCTGCCAAATTTAGTGTTTTGGCTTCATAATATTTGTCTTTCAGCGCTTTTTCAGCTTGCTGAATTCCACCTTGACCCTCCTGTAGCGGGCGTTCTCCTTTTCCTTGGAGAAAGTAAACGGTGGGATTGCGCGTACTGAGAATTTCTTCTAAGCCATTAGTAAGTTTTATTTCCGAAAGTCCTTGATTTGGGTCACTACCAAAAACAGTGCCGCTTTTTTTCAGAACTTGTTTTTTATTGCCCGATTGTAGGTAAATTTCTCCGATGCTAGTAATGCTAAATTCCCTAGCTGTTCCCGGTTGGGCTAGGGGGTCAACAAACTCGAATTGAAACTTTTCGCCTCCCTCACGTTTGTAACTTTCCAACAATTCTTTAATTTGAGGATTTTGGGTAGGGTCAAATATCCAAACTTTGACTGGATTTTGCAAGTTTCGCAATATTTGTTGAGTTTGCGGGGCGAGGGTAAATTGCTGGCTTTCAGTTAAGTCGATGCGGGTGGGATAGCGAAAGGCTAGGAAGTTAATTACTCCGAGAATTACGAACACAGCCAGAGTAGAAATCAGAGCATTTGTGCTGGCTTGAGTAGAACGCCGTCCCCAAAAACCTTGTTCGTAGGTTAAATATAGCAGCCAAAGTGCGATCGTCACTATTCCGGTAATAACTAGACCGACTGTCAGAGGTTCCCATGCTGCGGAGACAAGTCTTGCTGTTACTCCCGCTGCTATCAGGAGAGGACCCAGCAAAAAAATGTATTTCCAATTGCTTTTTCTAGTTTTCATAAAATTGAGATTGAAGAATGTTAAATGTTACTTTATCCTGAATAAGTCTGCAACCATGCTGTTAAATCCGACAGATTTTTGAAGTCAAGCACAGCATCTCCTAAGCTTTCTAAGTTCTGTATAGATAATTGACGGATGTGATTTTCTGTTTCTGGTTCAATCTTGCCTAAACGCTTTACCATTTGACGCAAAATCAACGAAATTTGAGCTTTTTTGGTCGCCTGTTCTCTTGCCACATCTACTACACTATGCTGGTTTTGAATCCACATTTCTTGCCTTGCCAATTCTTTTAATTCTTGCTGAGTGAAGTTGTCCTCATTGGTCAATTCAAAAGCTTTTTTGATTTCGGGGACTGCACTGAGTATTTCTGGTAATGTGTTGAGATTAATGCTGTTCTTGAGAAAGTAAATCCATTGGTCAGCGGTTGTTTCTAATTCTGCTAATTGTTTGCTGAATTTTGGCAGTTCCACAAATACTAATTCTAGTTCAGTATCTGGAGAATCAGATTTATGATCTTTTTCTTTGAACACAAATCGCGAAATGACTTCTGGCTGATTTGCAAACATTTCAAAGTCAGCAATTTTCAAAGAAATTACTTTTTTCAATCTTTCGTAGCGTTCTTCTCCTGTCAATTGCAGGCTGTAGGTTGTGGCACCATTGTACAAAACTCTTTTCCCGAAGGATGACACGTTAATTAGTTGAAGTTCGATGAGGGCTATTTTGTCGCCGTTAATTTTAGCTTTGATATCTAGGTAGGTGTCTTTGACTCCGACGGTTTCGATTTCTGTCTGGGGGTCGATGATGTCTAAGTCTTCGATGACGGGTTGTGCTTCATAAATAATTGCGTTTAAAAAATTAATCAGAATGTCTTTGTTTTCAGTGGTACCGAATATTTTCTTGAACGCCAAGTCGATTTGGGGATTGATGAATTTCATGGCTTCATGTACTTTGTAGAATAATTGACTCTGCAAATATAGTCAGTAGTCAGTAGTCATTAGTCAGTAGTCAGTAGTCAGTAGTCAGTAGTCATTAGTCATTAGTTAGTAGTCATTAGTCATTAGTCATTAGTTATTTGCTACCAATGCCCAATGCCCTATGCCCCATGCCCATTTTGTCAAGAACGCTGATAGCGCAAGGTATCGATGGATTGGGCGGTGAGAAATACTCCTAAAATAATGTAACTTGCAAACATAATTAAACTACTGGTGTCGAAAACTCCCTTGACAAGATTTGTGTAATGTGTTAGTAGGGACAACTGTCCTAATGCTGATCCGAAGGGCCCACCGATACCGACTGCGGCTGCATCGATCACCCACAGAAATAATACTAGAGCGAAGGTAAGGATGGCTGATAAAATTGTGCTGTCTGTGAGGGAGGAAATAAACATTCCTAGTGACAATACTGCGGCTGCTAGCAAGATTAAGCCGCCGTGTCCTAGCAGGAGAACGGCGGGGGGTACGGGAGGGGTTGATGAACTGAGGGCGATCGCCTCGCAAGCAAGCAATGGCAGCAACATGGTGGTGTAAAATGTTAAAACACCGAGGAGTTTTCCGGTAGCAACTGCCCAGTTGGTTAAGGGCGATGTGGCTAATAGTTCTAATGTGCCTCGCTTACGTTCTTCTGCGTAAAGTCCCATCGAAAGTGCGGGTAATACGAACAATGAAAGGGAACCCATAATTCGCAGAAATAGTTGCAGGAATTCGTAAGCAACGTCGATGGGAGGTTCGGTGATTCCCGCTTGGTCTCGCTGGGTGATTTGGGGAATTAATCCGTCGGGGGCGAGGAGAATGGCTATTAAAAAGTAGCCGGTAATCAGCCAAAAAACTGCTGCGATTGCATAAGCTAATGGCGAGGCAAAATAGCTTTGTAGTTCCTTGCGATAAATCGCGACAATATTACTAATCATTACTAACATTGGGAATGGGGAATGGGGAATGGGG
>NZ_NXIB02000061.1 GCF_002412335.2 Tychonema bourrellyi FEM_GT703 | reverse complement strand
GCGGGTTTTGTAATGGAGAATAGCGGGCTCGAACCGCTGACCCCTACAATGCCATCGTAGTGCTCTACCAACTGAGCTAATTCCCCTTTCGTTTCGCGCTCTTTATCATGCCTTAACTTACCGATATTTGTCAAGCTTTTTTGCCAAAGTATTTTTCAACCCTTGACTGGCAAGGCTTTCGGTTTTTAGTCAAAAAACGGCTCCTCGCTTAACCGCACTTTTCCGATCTCTACTATTGATTAGTAAGTATGTTGCGAAATTTCGCTTAAATGACTCAGGCAAGACCCCATGAGGAAGTAGACGACTAGCAGGGCCGCGGCTGAGACAGCAACTAGGGTGCCGGCTAGCATTAGTGAAAATTCCCGTTGCGCGATCGCCTCCTGCATTAGATGCAAAGACCAGGCAACGAGGGCAACGTCAATTATTAAAATAGAAACCAGCATAAGTTACGATTTGTAACAGCTTACCTATTGTAACAAAACTTTGAGATTCGTGCAGATTAGCTTATACGTATTTAATTATTGCTGTAAAACCCGGAGGGAGCAGCGGAAAGCCATCAAGAAAAAATTATAGGTTTTCTTGATAATTACAATATGCTAAGTAAATGAGAGCTAGCTCTCATTTTTAGGGCGGTTGTGCGATCGCACCGGGGAAGTGGGCGTTTGCGATCGGTAGGTGCGATTGACTGATGGCGGGCGATCGTCAAAAGATCTCAAATGGGTTCCATAGGGGTTGCCGATCGGCAACAAACAAGATTTATTACCGATCGGCAAATTCCGAGGAGTGCCCTATTTAGATAGGTGATGAAACACTTTAACGATAGAAACACCAGACGATTATTCCCATAAAACTGCTCTGTCTCTATAGCTTACGAAAATAGCCGTTGGAGTATTCACAAGCATAGAGTACAGAGACTTTTTCAGGCTTGTCTTCAAAAAACTCATCACACGCACGTTTTACACCAGGCGATTTGAAGGGGCCTGCGGTATATGGACGTGAAAACACTTTTTCATCATAATAAATGCCAAATAAGCAAATAGCTCCTGGCATTAGACGCTCGTACACATGGGGCAGTACGTATTTAGTAGAGGTATATAGATCGCAGTCCACAACTGCAAAGCTGATCCGATCTGGAAGACATGAAGGAACTGTATCCTGGAACCATCCTTTATGAATATGCGGTAGATCCAGTCCAACATCGAAAAAATTCTTTTTGAATGCGTCGAGTCTAGCTGTCATGGAACCTTTATCATATATTCCATCTTTAAGATCCTGTCCTTGTAGTTCTGGAAGCCCTTCAAAGCTGTCAAACACATGAAATTGTTTCTCCGGCGCATACTCATGCAGAACTTTTTGGATCACAATGGAGCTTTCGCCAGCATTACAACCGACTTCGACAACATCACCATCTACTTTGTATGCTGCTGTTTGGCTCGCCAAATGAAAAATATTCATTCGAGCTTCTACACTTGCCATGCCCGGTGTTTTTGGAATAACTTGACCGTTCAAGCGAAATTTATTCAATACCCGATTAGCCAAACGATGGCGTTTGCGTGGAGTCCGGTGATCCCAATCAAAATAAGTTGCAATGAAAGTATTGTCCATGTCGTTTATTAGATGAAATCGTGAATAGTGGTTTAGAGGATGGATGACTTCACTGAGAATCCTGGCGTTCGCAGCCTAGCGCTGGAACCGAATTACATAGTTTTGAGTAGGGTGGAACCAAGGTTTTGGAATCTGCTAATAGCAAGGACTTTAAATATAATAAACAAAAATCACATTTTTGTAAATAAATTGAGAAATACTCATTTCATTGAGACTATAAATAGAGTGGCAAAACAAAATTTTGCTACCTGAGATACTCCAAATTGGTTGATTTCTCTAGAATAGCACGAAATCATGAAATCAAGATGAAATGCCGCTCTCTGCAAAGTATAGAACCTATTTGAGATCTTTTGGCGATCGACTCGCAGTATAAAATAAAATTACAGTAAAAACACCGCTTTTTTACTGCGGCTGACAATCTTAAATGCCAAGTAGGGACACGACGTGTCGTGTCCTTACAAGGTAAAGTCATTGCTCCTCTCGAACTCAAGGGAGCGAAAAATGATTTAGACACACACACCTTTAGCCAACCGCAAACTCGGTATATGGCCGTCTGTAAGGAGCGTAAAATGCCAAAACAATATCTGTCTTGGGCACTCCGGCTTCTAATAATTCATTAGCCACTCCGATTTCTGTGCCATCGCGCTCAATCCAAATTTTGCCATCTTTGATTTCGATGTAGATGATACAGTAATCCGATCTACAATAGTTAGTAGGGTGCGTCAGTCCGCAAACGCTCGATTGTCGCCCCACAACTTCACCTGACGCACCCTACAAACTTACTCATACCAAAACCTATGTCTCAATCAATCGCCCCAGTTTTAGAAGAAAAGCAAACAGATACTTCTCCGACTTTAACCTTTGAAGAATACCGAGTTTATCAAAGCAATGACGATGTACAATATGAACTGTACAAAGGCAAATTAATCCCGATGCCAACAGCGACAGTTTTACATATCAAAATTTGCGAATATTTAGTTTACCAGTTGCAGCGTTACCTCGCCGCTCACAATCTCAACTTAGTAGTAAAAACTGGTCTAGGAGTGAGAACCGATGAAAATAAATCTCGGATTCCCGATGTAGTTGTCTGCACTCAAAGTCTTGTAGAACAAGCTGCTGCTCGGCCCGGTGCAGGCATCCTCGATTTTGATGAAAAGCCGCTGTTAGTGATAGAAGTGGTGAGCGAAAATCGGCGGGCAGATTACGCGATCAAACGGGGAGAGTACGAATTAGCGAATGTGCCAGAATATGTGATTGTCGATCCTAAAAGTGGTAAGCAAAAAATTAGGCTTCTAGCATTTATTGATGGTGAAGAGAGTTATACGCAGACAGATTTCTTGCCTGGTGAGGAAATGATATCTGTAGTATTTCCAGATTGGGTTTTATCAGTGGATGAAATACTAAATCCGCCATTTGTGGAGGAGTTAGTGAAAGCAGAACGAGCTCGATTGCAGGAATCACAGCAGCAAGTTGTAATCGAACGTCAACGTACTCAGCAACTCGAACAGGAAGCCATAATCCAACGTCAACGTACTCAAGAGGAACGTCAACGTGCTCAAGACGAACGTCAACGTGCTGACAAATTGGCAGCGAAGTTGCGGGAGTTGGGAGTAGATCCTGATACTGTTTAAGGGATTAAAATAGTTGCGATCGCATCAATTCTACCTCAATCATCTAATAACAAGTCGCGCAGGAAATAAAAGCGATCGCTCTTGGTATCACTTCCCTTTTCTCGCCCTAAGTAACCTGTCAGCGGTGAAGAAAGTTCTATAGTCAAATCCTTTACTGATTCGTATGTTAACTTAGAATCGGTGGCAAATTTAGCATTGTATTGAACTTTAATCTCAACAACCGTTGGAAACTCGTTATCTGAGCAAAGTTGTTTAACTGCTTGTACGATTTGCGATCGCACTTTAATTTCTTGTTCAACTTGCTGAATATATTTAGCAACTTCATCATCAGATTTTCCCGGTTTTAAGTATTCTTTTAGTTTAAATAAATCCACCGAGTTAGGATAGTTGCTTTGAAGTTTAACCAGTTTTTCAAGCGTCTCAGGGTTCATAATCGCCATACCGTGTAATTGTGCTGCATCCTTAAGTTGCGGGGTAGGTTCACCGGGGCCAATAATCAGCTTAGTGACTCTTCTGAGTAATGCTGGATCTCTCAGGCGTAGGGTTCCTAAATTCAGTAATTGAACTGCTGTATCGTTAGGGATTTTTTTACCCGCTTTGCACTCACCAACCAGAGGGTAAGGTTTTGAGCAGAATAAATCTAAGCCACCAGCACCACCTTTGTGAGCATAATCTATGGTAAATCCCAAAAACTCAAGGCTATCGCGCACTACATTTTCAAAGTCGGTTCCTGCTTGATAGTTGCTTATGTTTGTATCTAGTTCTTTGGTGCGATCGCCCAAAGCTGCTATAGTTTTTATCCAAGCTAAATCCAGTTGGATTGGTTTTATAGGCTTGTGGCTACTCCATCCCAAAAATATTTTGATTTCTGCATCTAGTTGTTTGGCTTTTGGGTTGGTAGTGGATAAATGCACTAATGCACTTTGCAACTCTTCCAATTCTGGATGTTCTGATGGCTCTAGTTTTTCCAGTTGTTGACGACGTTTAGCAAAGATAGACTCGCTCAAAACGGGCGTTGAATCAGTAACATTTAGGGATTTTGGCAAAGATACAAAATTGCCACTGGGATGTACTGGCATTTCAAGCGGCTGAGTTAGCAGATAGACGCGAAGATGAGTTAGAAAAATATAACGTCGTTGCAGGAGAATTTGCTGTAATGCCTCTGTTTTCCAGACTGTTAACTGCGACAAAGCCTCTAATGATTCTGGATCGTTTAGGATTTGGCACAATTCGCATTTAGCCCAAGCTTTTATCAAAACCCTCTCAGAACTTAACTGAGAACATGAGGTTTTAGCAATTGGTAAAAAACTCGATCGGTAGTATTGCTCATGGGGTAGCAAATTAATCGAGATATTGGCTAGATACAGGGCAAATGACCGACCAGGCTCGATGAAGATTCGAGGCATTGCTGCAATCACTCGCCCTTCGATTAAGGCTTCCACATCTGGTGCAGGTAACTGCAAAGCCGTATCAACAAAAACAGAATAACTCATCCACTTATTTGACCTAATAAATTATCCAGTGATTAGTCGAAGTTGTTAATTTCAATGGTATCAGGTAGGAAGGTACTTTCAAGTATACTATTGAGGAACCAAACCATCAGGAATCTGACCTGACGGATCGCTAAGAATTTCACAAATTAGATAATTTTCACTAGCCAGCTTTTTCTGAACAATAAACTGCTTTATTTGGTCTTCACTGACATCGTAATCTGCCTGAGCCTTGTTGACAAAATAAATAGCTAATAGAGGCTTGATATCTTCACTTGCAAGCTTGACAAATTCTCCACCTAGTTCTTGAGCAAGAAGTTGGTCCAAACACTGTTTTCCTACCGTCTTCGGTTTAACATCTTTAGAACGAACTAAACAACCGCGAGTCATATCAAACTTTTGATACTCAATTAATCGCTTTAATGCAGCACTGACAAACTTTGCCCCAGATTCTTGAACAACTGCTACTACTATCTTGACAGACTTTCCATTTTCTTTGCCTCGAATTCTAAAGTGAAGATAACCTTTGTCTACAGCTTTAGTTTGTACCTTTTCAATCTCCTCAACTTGCACTCGTTCCAAAGTCTCGCCTTTTACTGCAAGAAAGCCAAAATATAGAGCCTCCGCTAAAATAGTGCTATCCTCAAAATATTTCTCGATTGTTTCCTCAAGTGCATTCAGTTCGTTGTTAAAAGCAAGTTCAACTTGATGGAGTGGATCTGTTGCGATTGGCGATGGAGTATTATCACCAGGTACTTTCCAATTCTTAGCACACTCCTCTAAAACCTTTCTGACAATTAACTTTTCTTTTCCCAGTTCTCTCAGTTCACCTTCATCAAAAGGATAAACAGGATCAGGTGGAATTAAATCTTTACTGTCATAAAATTCTTCGAGCCATTGAGAAACTAGAGTCACTACATCATCAGCATTGAGATACTTTAAATCAAAAATCTTTTCACCCATTCTAGCTGTGACTGACTCTGCCTGCGGTAATGCTCTAATGTTAAACCAAGTTTCATCAAACATAGCTGTCATTAAGACACCTCGTTTAATTTTACCGTACAGGTCTTTTACTAAGAGTGCGACGACCTGCGCCCTGTTGAAACCAGCTTCATTCCGATCTACACTCTCTAACTCATCAAAGCCAATTACTAGAGTTCTGTAATCACCGATTAAGTCTAAAATTTGGCAGACAGTCTGAAATGCTTCGCCTTCTTTATCCTCTTCTGTAGAATTTGGTAAACCCATTGCATCAGCTTGTGTCTGTGCCAAGGCTCTTCCAGATAGCCAGTTAATGGCAAAGCTCACTTTATCTGAAGAAAGTGTCCACAGAATAGCCTGTATCAAATAGGGATTTTCGATATTTGGCTTAATTTGAAGCACTTTTGTAGTTAAGGCATCAACGTCTAATTTATGATTTTCAGCTAAGATCCCAGGAAATTGCTTGACTAGCTGCTGAGGTATGTAAGTTTCCCCTAATGCCTCATTGATTAAAGCAGTTGCTAATTCTTGCCACTGCATTACGCCTTCGTTACCAATCCGTTTCAGGCTTGAGGACAAAGTGTTTAGAAAGTTAGCGTTGACTCGGTTTAAGTTTCCATAGTCTACGTCGCTCATATAAACAAAGAAAGAGCCACCTTCATCTAGAAGGCGGCGACGAATCCGACTGATTAAGTGGCTTTTTCCTAGACCTTTTTCAGCTCTGATCGTGATACCACTAACTGTGCGATACCCGGCACGAATTTGCTCGATTGCCTGAAAAACACCATCAGAGGCATGAGCATTGATAGAAGGAACGTCAGGAAAACTTGGCTTCCAAATATCATTGCTCCTGACTATTAACGATCGGTCAAAAGGGTTTTGACTTGCAATAGCTTTACTGAGATATGCGATTGAGGAGTGAAAGTCATTCATCGTTTTGTGTGAGTGTGAAGAGATAAAGGAGCGAATGCAGTTGAGGAAAACTAGGAACTCAAGTTAATTAGGTTAAACGCTTGACATAGCAGCGCAAACCGTTTACTTTTGTGGTGATAGAATCTTCGATTTTGTCAGGGGCGCTGTCTTCTACACTGCCGCCTATAAGCTGAAAAATGTCATTAGCCTGCATTTCCAACAGCCACTCATTAAATTGCGATCGCCCAACTCTTTCCCCGATCGCCCGTCGCATCCGATAAATCGGCACTAAATCGTCTAAGTTATAGTCCCGGTTCAAGCTGTCGTACACCTTCAACGCCACAGACATAAATTCTTCATAGGATGCGATCGCCCCTACATCCCCCTTCCCCTTCTCAACCCCAACACCCACCGCAGCATCCTCATGCCGCATCCATTTCAACAAAGCATTTCCCAGCCGCGCACCCATTTGAGCACCATCAAACTCAAATACAGAATCAGCACTTTTCAAACCTGCCGCTAAAACCTCTTTCCCCTTCGCCGTCAATTCCACCTGCGATCGTCCCTTTTCGCGAAAATAGGCGATCGCTCCCGATTCCTCTAATTCCTTCAAAACCCCCTCATAAGTCTTTTTAGTCTCATTAGTTCTCGCAATCAGCTTAGTCAACTTCCCTTGATTAACCTTATTTTTCCCTTCTCCCTCATTCCACAAATTCAACAGCACCCTAACTTTTGCCTTCGCATCCCACATCGCTTGCTGTTCGGCAATCAAAGTCTTAGACACCGCAATTTCATCGTTCTCAGACATATCCATACCTTCAAATACTTGTTCTTAGTATCAAATTTTACCAGAAATCTTGCTGAAAAACATCTAAACTTTTCAGCAAAAAGATATCGTAGAGGACACGGCAGTGCCCATTGGTGTCAACTTAAGAAATTTAGGATGTGATCGCACGAGCAATTTTGTGACGATCGCTTAATACGACAACTCACTTGCGCGGCTGGCACTCAAGCGGGGTTAAAATCAGACCAAGTATCAGAGTGTGACATAGGCACTCAATTTTATGAGCCGAAAAGGTCCAGGGCGATCGGGTAATCCAGACCTGCGTCGAGGTGTAGTGGTTTGATGCTTTTACTGATAGTGGAAAGTTTTTCGTAACGAGGCTAAGAAAGAAAACAGCCTAGGTCGTTATCCGTACATTATCGAGTGGAACCCTGTATAAAGATGAAATAATAAAAATGGGGCTGTACCGCTCGAACCCCTGCAATCATCAGGTTCGCTTAGTATCTGTATTATGGGGGAAAACTTGGTACTACTACCTTACGAATGTAAAAAACCCACAAAAATTATCGGCAAGACAGGTATGCGAATTGTATCGCCGTCGCTGGAGAGTAGAAGAGGCATTTTTACTTACCAAACGTTTGCTAGGGTTATCTTATTTATGGGTGGGTGGAAATAATGGGGTAGAAATTCAAGTCTATGCTACTTGGATATTTTATGCAGTTATCAATGATTTATGTTCATCAGTAGCCGTGGAGTTAGGTCAACCCAAAGAACGCATTTCAGTAGAGATGGTATTTCGTGGATTATATCATTTTTCACATTATTTATTAAGGGGTAAAATGACAGATGCAGTCACCTACTTAGTCGAGCATCATAAAATGTTGGGTCTGATTAAACAAGAGCGAAAGCGGCACCGGGACAATGCCGCCATCGAGCGAGAAATTTGGGAGTCAACTGCTTAAGTTGACACCAATGGGCATTGCCGTGTCCTCTATCATTCCTATCTAAAGGATTTCCCCTGTCAAGCTAAAAGCGCGAATATCTGTAATCTTAACGTCTACTATTTTACCAGCTAATTCAGCAATATCGCCCTTGAAAAATGTCAAGCGATTGCCGCGCGTGCGCCCCATCACCTGACTTGGATCTTTAAGGTTTTGGACTTCCACCAACACCTCTTCAACACGCCCGAAATAGCGCTGCGATCGTGCCATAGCCGTTGTTGTCACCACATGATTGATTTGTTGTAGGCGATCGGCTTTCACCTCCTCACTCAACTGATTTTCCCACAAAGCCGCTGGTGTCCCTGGGCGAGGCGAATAAGCCGCCGTATTCACCAAATCGAAACCAACATCTTCAATCAACTTCAAAGTCTTCTCAAACTGCGCTTCCGTCTCCCCAGGAAAACCGACAATTGCATCCGCAGTAATCGAAGCATCAGGCATATAACGGCGAATTGTATCAATAATTCGTAGATATTTCTCCTGAGTATAACCCCGCGACATCGCCTTCAAAATATCATTATCGCCAGACTGAAACGGAATATGAAAATGTTCGCAAACCTGTGGCAATTCGGCACAAGCCTTAATTAAGCGTTCCGTAAAATAGCGTGGGTGGCTAGTAGCAAATCGGAGGCGATCGACTCCCGGAACATCATGCACAAAATAAAGCAAATCCGTCAAAGTATGCTGATTACTGCCATCCGGTTTTGTCCCCGGCAAATCGCGTCCATAAGCATCAATATTCTGCCCCAATAAAGTTACTTCCTTGTAACCTTGACGGCCCAAATCCTCCATTTCCGCCCGAATTGCTTCTGGTGTTCGCGACTGTTCAACCCCGCGAACATTCGGCACAACACAATAAGTGCAGCGTTCATTACAACCATAAATTACATTCACCCAAGCCGTCACCTTACTATCACGACGAGGCTTAGTAATATCCTCCATAATCTCAACAGCTTCAGTGGCCACAACTTGATTTCCCTGAAAAACTTGTTCCAGCAAATCTTCAAGCCGATTAGCGTGTTGCGGCCCCATTACCAAGTCTAATTCTGGCACTCTTCGCAGTAGGGCTTCACCTTCTTGCTGAGCCACGCATCCTGCTACAATTAAAGTTAAATCCGGTTCTTTGCGCTTGCGATGAGCCTGCCTTCCGAGGTTAGAATAAACTCTTTGTTCAGCATTGTCTCGAATAGTACAAGTATTGTATAGAATTAAGCTAGCTTCGTTCGGGTCTTCCGAAAACTCAAAGCCCATATTTTCCAGAATGCCGGCCATCCGTTCGGAGTCGGCTTTGTTCATCTGGCATCCGAAAGTGGTAATGTGATAGCGGCGGGGTTTAACAGTCATGGCGAATTGCAGGCAAATAAAAAATCTAGGTTGTCAACCTTAACAAGTTATTATAACACTTCTGTGTTAAACGAGCTACCTCGTCTTCATTTAACATAACGTGTTAACATAATGTGTTGGGTTTCTACCGGACTGCACCGAAAGCGTTAACAAACTGGATTTAATATCACATATTGTCTCACCACAGGACAAAGATTGAATAAAGTTTCATTCTCCTCTTCTTCTATTTCAACTAACGATCGCCTCCCCAAAGATTGCAGCCCATTGAATAACTCCCAGGGCGATAACTCCGCATCTTTTAACAATTGCTTTATTGAAACTGGATTCACTTCGCGACTGAGCTGAGAGATTAGCTTTTTCTCTAATTCCGACAAACGATTTATCTGCGGGTGCAATGTTGCTGCCAATTCTTCCCCTAAGAATAGCATATCATATTTTAAAAATTCTGCAACCCTACCTCGGAATATTTCTTGAATGGTGGTAGCGACTATTTTTAACCACAATGGATTGCCTTGATAGGCGTTAATTAGGTTTTCCCATGTTTCGGGATTGATTAATCTTTTTTGCCTGAAAATTTCGGTAGTGGCTGCACATATTCCTTTGAGTTGTAAGGTACGAACTGGTGAATTTTCACCTTTTAAGGCGGTAATTTCTCTGGGTGGTTCCCAACTGTTGAGGATTAAGCAACTGTTGTGGGTTGTTTCTCCGATTTGTCTGAATAGGATGCTGTAATTTTCGCAGTCTGGGCGGTAATTTCCTGCTAGTTGTCCGCTGCTGAGAATGGCTTGCACGTCGTCGAGGATAATGAGACACCGGTTTTTTCGCAGATATTCCATTAACAGGGAAAGTCGATCGGGGATGCTGCTAGGGAGTTCGATTTCGGGTTGATTTAAGAGAAATTCTAGGAGATTTTTTAGGGTGGTTTCTAAGGGTGGGGAGTGGCCCAGACTTCGCCAGATGACGTATTCAAAGTTATGCTGAATTTTTTGGATGAGGTGGAGGGAAAGTGCGGTTTTGCCAATGCCGCTGATTCCTAATATTGCTGCGAGGTTGCACTTTTCTTGGACGATGGATTTTTCGAGGGTGGCGAGTTCGGATGTGCGATCGCACAATGATGAAATATGAGGTGCGTCTGCTAAGTCTAGTCTGGTTTGGGGTTTGGAGGTGTCTGAGGTGGGGGTTGAGGGCGATCGATCTTTTGGAACTTCTGGAGATTGACTATCCTTACAGACATTGACATTACCAATAAAAAAATCGTTTCCCGAATTTTCTGAAATGATGAATAATTGTCGTCTCTCAAGTGCCGATCGTAAATTCGATTGAGTTACATCTTCATCTAATACATTTGATAAACGTTTCCATAATTTGGAGGCGATATTTCTGACGTGACCTTCGCTACAATATGATGTTTCTGCGATTTGAGAGTATTTTTGACCTTCCCATACACCCAGCAGGATAGCTTTTTGCAGATCGTCCAAGTGTTCTCCTGTTTTGGCGAAAACCATTTCGTCGGCAAATCTCAAGACTTCTTGAACGTCCATTGGTCGAGTAGTTGTGACGGTTTTGGTTATTTTAGCATATATTTTCTGACATTTTGTGATGTAGAGGGCAAAATATGACTTTTTTATGACAAAGAGGTTTGAAAAATTGCTTACATTTTCTGATATTTTATGACTTGACTTCATTATGGGTATGATGGTAATTTGCAAATATAAGCTATCCGTCACTAATTGCAAGCTGTACCAAAACATTAAAATATAAGCTCATGGCTAACGAACCCAAAAAAGAACCAAAGCTGAAATGCCCGCTGTCGCAAGAACAAAAGGAGACGGTCAAAGAGGTTGCTGATGTCATTGATAAGCATAGAAGAATTGTGAGAAAAATTACTGGTTAAAGGTAAGAAATATTTGTGACTATTGCATCGTATCAATGTAATAGTCACAAATATTTATTATTCTTTTTTTGCAAGAACAAAGAACAACGAAATAATTCGGTGAGCAATTAATCATGAACGAAAAAGAAAATCAAAATGAAGTGGCTAGTGAAGTCGCAAGCAAAGTTAAATCTACTCTTAATGATGCTATTCAAGGATTAAAAATTTTTCTAATTAATCCTGTTGGCGGTCTTCCAGTTTTTTTTCAAGGGTTAGGCAAGGAACGTGCTTTAGGAGTTGGAATTGCTTTTGGAATAGCATATGTAATTTGCTTTGTATTCGCGTGCCAAAAATTTTTAACACAATTTTCGGGCAATAGCTCATTATTTAATTTGATACTTGCCAGCACTGCTAATTTTTTGAGTATAGCAGGGGCTAGTTTTTTGACGCGCAAACTATTTCGGGGATATGGCAGCTTTCAAGGAGATATATTTATTGCTGGTGTCGCTTTAGTTCCTGCGTCATTATTGCTCTTAATAAGTAGTCTTTTAGGAATAACGAATGTGGAAATTATTGTGATAGTTATGGTTGTGGCTATAACATACACAATTTTAATGATTTATACGGGCTGCCACAAGATTTCTGGAATTCCAGAAAATGCTGCTGCTTTTGCAGTTTCAGTCATGTTACTTTTGAGTGGCTGGTTATTTAAAATATTGATTTTATCTAACATATTGCAAAGTTGAATAATGTAGGACGCAAGATGAGAAACGATTTGAGTTGGTTTGAAATAATCAGACTATTTTTTGAACTGCTTTTTCAGCTAGTTGACTAACAGTATTGATTTATAGCAATCCTAAATCATTTGTGAACTTCTTACTCCCTCCCCTTAATAAGGGGAGGGTTGGGGTGGGGTAAAAAACTTTACGACTCATTTAGGATTGCTATATCGTAAGTATTTGACCCTAAAAGGAAAGAAGCATGGATGCACTGGTAGCAGCAATCGCACAAATTTTAGATTATATTCACACCCAAGGCCCAGACGCGATCGCGCAGCTAATGGTACTACTCGAAGCTCTCAAGGCTGGAGCTGGTTATGTTGAGGTTGGAGCTGGTTATGTTGCGGCTCTGTTTGGCTTGGTTGCTAACGTATCGGCGGTTATTGAAATTCTTAGCCAATTGATAGCTTTAATCAGTTCAGGTGCCGGTGTTCCTGAAATAGCGGCGGCGATCGGATCGTTGGCAGGCTCACTGGGAGTGTCTATTGAGTATGTCATCCATATCTTACAAATAATCGGGGCTTTCTTGCTGGCATTTTAAATATATCAATTGCGATCGCCCTTCCTTCACTGAAGTGCGATCGCCCTCATACTATCACAGTCTTAAACTATTTCCGAGGCTAAAAGTCTACCATCAACTCGCTCATATTCATCTTCCAATAGCCACGAGTGAGCCTGATCGTAACTTGAACTTAAAAACAGCAATTTATAATTCGCCGATGGATCGTAAATACAACACTTACTATTTTTGTCGCCCACTAACATCAGAATCCGAGGCGGGAAAACAATCGGATCTACCCACAACTCGATAAATTCCCAATCATTGATTTGTTCGACGAGGTTTGGTGCGGGGGATAACATGGTAATTATCAATAATAGCTTGTATCACTAAATCCATTGTGGCTCTGTTTATAAAAAACCCGGTTCCTCCAACAAACCGGGTTTTCGCACTCACAATGCGTGTTTGCGATACCACTCGATCGTATTTTTCAACCCTTCCTTAAACTCCGTCTGTGCAGTAAACCCAAAAGCTGTTTTTGCCCTTTCCGTATCCAAACACCGGCGCGGCTGACCATTCGGTTTATCTGTTTCCCAAACAATTTCGCCTTTAAACTCCATCAATTCGCAAAGTAACTCAATCAAATCTCTAATTGGGATTTCATTATTCGTTCCCAAATTCACTGGTTCGGAGTCATTATAATTCTGAGTTGCCATCACAATTCCCCGCGCGGCATCTGTGGAATACAAAAACTCGCGGGTAGGGCTACCGTCGCCCCACACTGGTAATGTTTTGTCTCCCCTTTCTTGGGCTTCGTATACTTTCCGAATTAATGCGGGGATGACGTGGGAACTTTTGGGGTCAAAGTTGTCTTCTGGGCCGTATAAATTCACTGGTAGCAAGTATATCCCGTTGAATCCGTACTGCTGGCGATAGGATTGCAATTGAACTAATAAAGCTTTTTTGGCTATTCCATAAGGGGCGTTAGTTACCTCTGGATAGCCGTTCCAAAGGTTGTCTTCTTTGAAAGGAACTGGAGTTAAGTTTGGATAAGCACAAATTGTGCCAACACAAACAAATTTTGCAACTCCGGCTTCGTAGGCTGCGTGAATTAGTTGCGCGCCCATCATCAAATTGTCGTAAAATAATTCAGCGGGTTTGAGTTGATTTAAACCTATGCCGCCGACGTGGGCTGCTAGGTGGATGATAATATCTTGTTGGTCAGCGGCGCGTTTGCAGTTTTCCATGACTCGAAGGTCGCAATCGCGCGATCGCGTCACTGCAATTTTATCACCATCAGCTCCTGCTTTGACTAACTGATCGATGACCTGACGGCCTAGGAAACCTGCGCCACCTGTGACTAAAATCCGTTTGTTACTTAAGTCTAAGCTGGTCATAATTTTACCCTCTTTTTGAATAAAGGTCGATCGACAATATCATATCGTTTCCGGTTGCATCGGAATGATTTAACCGCGAAGGCGCAAAGGACACGAAGGAAGAGAAGAGAGAGATTAATAATTCCGATGCTAACGGATTTGATATCAAATATCAACAATGAGGAAACCCAGACGCTTCAGTGAGAGGGGCGGGTTTATTTAACCTATCTGCACCCTTCTAATCTTTTGGTAAACCCGCCCCTACAGGTTTATATCTCAGTGTGTGGGGGCGGGTTTATTTAACCTGTCTGCATTCTTCAAAGCTCAAGAGTGAACCCGCCCCTACAGTTTTTTGACAACGGTGCAATATCTCAGTAACTACAAAAATTAATCAAATCCGTTGCCAGAACCTCGCAACTGCTGATCCAAAGCTTTAATGTCAGCATCTACCATTAAGTGCACTAACTGCTCAAAAGTTACAGAGGGTTCCCAATTTAATTTAGTGCGCGCCTTAGTCGAGTCGCCAATCAAAAGTTCGACTTCCGCCGGACGTAAGTAGCGCTGATCAAACTCCACATAATCTTCCCAATTTAAGTTAGCGTAGGTGAAGGCTAAATGTAAGAATTCCTTAATGGAATGGGTCTCGTTGGTAGCAATGACATAATCGTCCGGCTTCTCTTGTTGCAGCATCAGCCACATTGCCTGCACATAGTCTTTAGCATAACCCCAGTCCCGCTTGGAATCGAGATTTCCTAAGTAAAGTTTATTCTGTTTTCCAACTAAAATTCTGGCAAGGGCGCGAGTAATTTTGCGAGTTACAAATGTTTCGCCACGGCGGGGAGATTCGTGGTTGAATAGGATGCCGTTGCAGGCAAAAAGACCGTAGGATTCGCGATAATTTATGGTTTGCCAGTGACCGTAAACTTTGGCACAAGCGTAGGGACTTCTGGGATAAAAAGGCGTTGTTTCTTTTTGCGGAACTTCTTGTACTAAGCCAAACATTTCAGAAGAACCTGCTTGATAAAACCGCACTTCTATGCCTGTGCGTCGCTGATAGTCTCGAACTGCTTCTAGCAAGCGCAACACGCCCATTCCTACAGCATCAACCGTATATTCTGGGGAGTCAAAGCTAACTCGAACGTGAGATTGAGCGCCTAAGTTATAAACTTCTACTGGCTGGACTTCTTCCAAGATTCGGCGCAGAGTGGTGCCGTCGGTCAAGTCTCCGTAGTGCAAAAATAACTTTGCGTCATCGCTGTGAGGATCGACATAAATGTGGTCAATGCGATCGGTATTGAAACTAGAACTTCGCCGGATAATGCCGTGAACTTCATATCCTTTTTCTAGTAATAACTCACTCAAATAAGAGCCGTCTTGACCTGTAATACCTGTTATTAGTGCTCGCTTCCGTTGCGTCATCTGAATTTTCCTGTGACAGACTTTTTAAATTGACCATTTTCTGGGCAGAAAGCTATTGTTCCTGCCAGTTTTATGATCAGACTCTAAACTAACTCAAAATTTGGCGATCGGCATTAAGGAATTGCCCAAGCTTTACAAAGATTTGACCGAGAGTGTCAGTAGTCAGCATCAGTAGTTAGTAGCAAATGCTGAATAACTACTGATGCTGACTGCGGACAAAAATTAGTAAGCGCCGTTATTTTTAGGAAAAATTACCACGCCAATTGTTTTGAAAACGATCCACATATCCATCCAAAGGTTTTTTTCATTTGCATAGTAGAGATCGATTTGGACTCGGCGGGGATAGGGAATGTCGTTACGACCAGAGACTTGCCATAGACCTGTGATTCCAGGTCTTATGGTCAGGATTTTGTTGATGTAACTGCCATATCTTGGCAATTCCTCTTCAACTAAGGGTCTCGGCCCAACTACGCTCATATCCCCCTTCAAAACATTCCAAAACTGGGGAAATTCATCTAAACTGGTCGCTCGTAAAAATCTTCCGATACAGGTAATTCGAGGGTCTTGTTTCAGCTTGAAATTGTCCTCAAACTCTTGACGAAGATGGGGCGATTTTTGCATGATTTCCACCAAGATGTCGTCCGCATTTTCCACCATCGTTCTGAATTTAAGGCAATAAAACATCTTGTGATTTTTGCCTACTCGTTTCTGTACATAAAAAATTGGCCCGGAGGAGCTTAAGGCAATCGAGAAAGCCAAAAGCAGATACACCGGAGCAAACAGGATCAGAACCGACAAGGAAAACATGATGTCAAATAACCGCTTGAAAAATTCTCCGTCGAGGTTTTGGAGGGAGCGACTCATGCGTCTGTCTCTGGAAAAGACAGGCTGAAAACCGCGTCTCGCGATCGCTCGAATTACCTTGCCGGAGATTAGTTGGCTGTCGGCAGTCATCTTACTCCTTCACTTCACACCACACACAGTCATGATCATAAGGCCTCAAGACGCTTTGTTCTGTGAATTATGTTTCAATCCTCAATTTTCTTGCCGAAAGGGGCAGTTGACGGTTGACGGTTGGCAGTTGGCAGTTGACGGTTGACGGTTGACGGTTGGCGGTTGGCGGTTGACGGTTGACAGTTGACGGTTGACGGTTGACGGTTGACGGTTGGCACAGAAAAAATTCTCCCCCTCTCCCTCCAGGGCTGTTTCATTCTCAGGAAAACGATGATTTTGTAGGGGTAGTGCCCCCGTGCCTACCCTCTTCGTCCACGATTTTGTATGTGTTTCAGACCTCTGGGCGGGCACTCTTGGCACCGCCCCTACAGAGAATGAAACAGCCCTGGGGGGAGAGGGGGAGAGGATTTTTGATTGCGGCTCGAAATATACAATTTAAATGCACAACAGCTTAGGCAGTTGTGAGTTGGCAGTTGTGAGTTGGCAGTTGGCAACTTCCAATGCCCAATGCCCAATGCCCAATGCCCAATTCCCCATGCCCAATTCCCCATGCCCAATGCCCAATGCCCAATTCCCAATGCCCAATTCCCCATGCCCAATTCCCCATTCCTACATCATCATCGTCAGTAGCCCTTGCTGGCCGAGAATCATTTCTCGCAGCAAACTACAGATACCAACCCAAATGATCGGTGTCATGTCCACTCCGCCGATCGGGGGTACAATTTTTCTAGTTACGACTAAAAAAGGTTCCGTGGGCCAAGCAATCAAGCTCAATGGCAGTTTGCTGAGGTTGACCTGCGGATACCAAGTCAGAACGATGCGGAAAATGAACAGCAAGGTCATCACCACTAGGACAGAGCCCAGAATCCAACTTGTAACGGTAATACCAGTCATAGGGTTATTTTGTAAAAATCTTAAGTTTTGTTAAGTCCGATATTTATCATTTTAACTGCGATCGCGCACCTGAATTTTTCCGATATTCTAGGTTAAACAGCCAACAGACAACTTACACAGACAACTTACACAGACAACTTACACAGACAACTTACAACTGATAAAATTAATCAAAATCAAACTGTTGTAACAAAGGCTTTGAATCTATGACTCCTTCACTCGCGAACTTTTTGTATAGCCTGCTGGTGGGCGTTGCGGTCGTCGTGATTCCAGCAACAATCGCGCTGATCTTCATTAGCCAAAGAGACAAAATCAAGCGCACCTAAAACATCTACGGGGATCTAAGTCCGGCGTGAGAGTCATTCTCTCGTTGCTTTCGGTATTTAGGCGATCGCCTCCGAAGGCATTTCCCTGATCCAGGAAACCTCGGCTAAGAGCAAATCTGAAGGCAAAACCTTCTAGGAATGCCAAGCTGAGGTTTTTTCCCGTTAAACTCAGTATGAGGGTGTAACTTTCAAAGCTGCAACGGCGATCGGAGGTTGGTTCAAAAAGCCAAGTTGGGATAAGCCGTGGAGCATTTAAACCACTAACGAGGCCTGTAGGGTGCGTCAGTAGGGGCGAATGGCCATTCGCCCCTACTATACATTGGAAATACCTTGTACGGGCGAATGGCCATTCGCCCCTACGCACCCTACAATCGTCTTTTAAATGCCAAGCAGCTTACTAGACTTAAGTAAGAATGTAAAATCTAACTCGCTAATATAGACAGAAATAGGAGATAGGCTAATGGTTAATTTAGGATTGAACTGGAGCAGCCTGCTGGGTATCATCCTAGCAGTCGCTGGAGCGGGACTATACTTTTTGCGATCGTGGCGTCCCAAGCTAGCACGAGACCACGATATTTTTTTTGCAGCAGTAGGTCTGCTGTGTGGCGGTATTCTGTTATTTCAAGGCTGGCGGCTTGACCCGATTCTGGCCTTCGGTCAATTCATGCTCACCGGTTCCGCCATATTTTTTGCAGCCGAAAGTATTAAACTCAGGGGAGCAACCACAGCTCAAGCTAAAAGTCGTGCTCAATATGTCGATGAAGAGCGCCCCGTCAGTAACGCCTATGGTTACGACAATAACTACGATTCTGAAATCGATCGGCTAGAACCAGAGGAAGACTACCCGCAACGTCCCCGAATTCGAGGTAGCCAAGACAACCGTTCCTCCCGCGAAAGCTACGACGACGAACCTCGCCGCCGTCCATCCAATCGCAACAGCAGCATTGACACATCAAAACCAGAGTCGCCGGAGCGATCGCGCAAACGCCCATCTCGCCCCGAAACCCCGCCCCCAGAGCGGTCTGACAATTGGGACTTTTCAGACAACCCCGAAGAAAGGCCGACTCGCAGTCGCAACAACCGCCCTCCTGCTTCGGAAAACCGCAACTCCGATACACCGCCAAGAACGAAAAAAAAACGTCCCACAGAAGCATCCAGGTCTCGTCCCAGCAGCCGTGACATGGAAACACCAACCTCAGATTATGTGGAGTATCGACCAGTAGAATCCCCGGAAGACCAACCGGATGATTCGACGAATTTCGACAATTAAGCGAAAGTAAGTAGATGGGTGAAATTAAACATTTCTAGTATCAGCATCAGCGGGTGCGGGCAAACAAGCCGTGTCCCTACAAGAAGTAGTACCTACATACCTGAAAAGTGGTGTAGTTGTATTTTATTAGACATCTCTCATAATTCTTGTGGAACAGGCATCCTGCCTGTTCAAGACTGGCTTTTTAGGAGATGTCTATTGATACCCATCTACTTCTACTACTCAGATATTAGAACTCTTGAAAACAATGTAATTGAAGTGTGAAAATGCAGATAAACCCAAATAAAAAGTGACAGCTAAATACTAATCGATCGCCATGAATTTCAAACTTCTAAGTTTAGCAGTATCGGTAATTTTAACGATTGGCGTAACAGCCAGCGCTACAGGGGTTGTTGCGACATCCCCTGTGTCGCCATCGCCAGATTTGACAGAATTTAAGGCTGCGTCTTCTGAGGGTGCGATCGCCCAAAATCTCGAAGAAAAAACCAATATTCGGGTCTACGAAACAGCCAGTCCTGCCGTTGTTACTATTACTAATGCAGATAAATCTAATGGCAGTGGCACAATTATCAGTCCTGACGGTATGGTTTTGACCAACGCCCACGTCGTTGCCGCTGGCGGTACAATCAATATCGTTTTGTCGGACGGCAGAAAAATGCTAGCCGATGTCGTCGGATTCGGCGAAGAAGGTTTAGATTTAGCTGTAGTGAAGATTCGGGGTCAAAATAATTTGCCCACGATTCCTTTAGCCCGTCCAGGTTCGGTAAAAGTTGGACAACAAGCATTTGCGATCGGCAATCCTTTCGGTCGATTTCAAGGTACTTTTACAGTCGGAATAGTGAGCCGCATCGACCAGCAGCGGAGCTTGATTCAAACAGACGCAGCGATCAATCCCGGCAATTCAGGAGGCCCGCTGCTGAACAGTTCTGGAGAATTAATTGGTGTCAACACTTCTATTTTTACTCGTGGTCAAGGCGGAGGCAATATCGGCATCGGTTTTGCAATTTCGATAGACAAAGTGCCTGCATTCCTGACTGCGGTGCGAGAAGGGCGATCTCCCCGCGTTGCCCAAGGCAGATCGCCCTTTGGTGGCAAATCACCTGAAAAACTCGCCTTAAATGGGCCGGCTGTCAGTGGCAAACTCACCAACCAGTCTAGGGTGATGCCCACAGACAATAGCTTTTTTGAGGTTTACTCGTTTGAGGGAAAAGCTGGTCAACAAATCACAATTGAAATGAAAAGTCAAGAAATTGACTCTTTTTTAATATTGGTCGGCCCCAATCAGCGGAAAATTGCTCAAGACGATAACGGGGCAGGCAATAAAAATGCTCGAATTACAATCAGGCTACCAGCAAACGGTACTTACACCTTACTGGCAAATTCCAACGAGGAAAGGCAGTCTGGAGCTTATAGAACCCATTTGAGATCTTTTAGGCGACCGCTAGTCGTTTGAGCATCAGTCTGATAAAGCAAAGCTTGAGTTTGGCATTTGAA
>NZ_NXIB02000060.1 GCF_002412335.2 Tychonema bourrellyi FEM_GT703 | reverse complement strand
CATTGGGCATTGGGCATTGGGCATTGGGCATTGGGCATTGGAAGCAACCAATAACCAATAACAGATAACCAATAACTGATAACAGATAACCAATAACTCATAACAACTTTATTCAAGGATTCAACTCGCGCACCGACCAATTTCCCTCCCCATCCCGCCCATAAAGCAACCTGTTCTGCGGTTCCCCTCGCAACTCCAACAAATCCACCGTTTCCGGTTCCAACAACAACAAACAAAAATTCGACAGCGGCTCGATCGCATCCGGGGCAACAGGTTCAAAAGCGCTGGAAACAGCCCTATTTGCCCCCGGACGCGGCCAAGCAAACTGCACCCTCGCAGCCTCAGAAATTTCCTGCCAAGCCCTTCTGCGCGATGAACAGAGTGCTAAATCTGGATGTTCTGCCCCTACCAAAACCAGTTGTCCAGCAATCCGAAATTGTTCGCGAGTTTTAGGAAAATACCAGCAAATCTCCCCCCAAGGATAGACATTAATTTCCTCCACCTTTTGACTACGAATATCTGTAATAAACTTTAACTGGTTGGTATCATCCAAAAATCCTCTAAAAACAACAGTGCGGTTAGCCGGACGACCATCAGTCCGGACTGTTGCCAATTGTAAGTACCTAGAAACAGGAAGACTGCGGTTGCGATGGAGAGTACCAGCAAGATGCGATCGCCAAAGTGCTAAAGTCATAATTACAGCAGATTGCAGGTGTATGAGGTACAGTAAAATTTGGGGTTAAAAGGTTCTTGCGTTCGATCGCACGGCAAACGATTGCCAACAATATATAGATCCAACTGCTCATTGTATAAGTGCTTTTGTACTGTGTTCTTAGAGGCTGTTTTGTTTTGAATTGCTATTCTTTAAAAATAGCAGTTCAGGATGTAAAATTCAAGGTGCCAACGGCTCCTCCCGTACTTATGGCGATCGTGAAAACTAATTAATCGCCAGAAATCTTTGCCCATCAAGCATTTTCGATGACCCATGCCCTATGCCCCAGAAAGCTGAAAGCTGAGTTTCCCCCATTGTTAAGGTAGAGCCAAGTTTAAGGCTTACCAGAGCGAACCAGCCGATACAGTGATATCCTGCATCGTAATTCCCAAGGCTTCATCACGGCACAAGAAAACAGCCAGTTCGCCGATTTCTTCCGGCTGTATCATTCTTTTCTGCGGATTTGTCTGCTTGATTTCCTCCATGTATTCAGCCAAGCCTTTGTCTTCAGTTTCGGCAAGTTGCCTCATCCAGTTTTTGGCGAAATTAGTTTCTACCCAGCCAGGACTAATAGAGTTGCAGGTTACACCGTGAGGTGCGCCTTCCAAAGCCACACATCGAGTTAGTCCCACTACAGCCGCCTTTGAAGCGCAGTAGGCGGCATTGGTGGGAGAACCCACTGAGGCAGCGGTGGAGGCAATATTGATAATGCGACCCCACTGGCGATCGATCATTTCTGGCAGACAAAGCTTTATAGTACGATAGACACCATTGAGGTTGACATTGATGACTTGATGCCAGAGTTCGTCAGAATGACCGCACATTGACTGCTCGGCACCGATGGCGGCAGAATTGGCCACGACCTTTCAAAAATTTTTCTTGACTCATTTCACCCTTGTCTTTCATCGGCGAATAATTTCTAACTCAATCAACAGTAACACTCGACACACATATGCAGAAAGTAGATTTTGAGATTCAACTGCCCGAAACCGAAATTGTTCGGAACTTACCCATCCAGGAGGAATTCTTTTGGTTAAGCCAAAATGGAAATCAAGGCAAGCTGAGATTACACGACTATGCTCAAATTTATCGGATTCCACATCTGTACGAATATTTAATGGAAAAGTTGCAGGCTAAATCCCATATCGTACTGTCTTCTTTACTGATAGATAGAGTCACCCAAGCGGGCGACGATGTTAAAGATCTGATAGTGCTAGAAGTTGGGGCAGGAAGTGGAATGCTAGGCCAAGCTCTAGCAGATTTGGGGGTGAAATCAATCACTGGAATTGACATTCTTCCAGAAGCGGCCCAAGCAGCAAAACGGGAATGTCCAGGAGTTTACGAGAATTACTACGTTGAAGATCTGACCAATTTAAGCTCCACGGCAAGGAACGCCCTAAGCAGCCGAGGGTTTAATTGTATGGTTTGTGCTTCTGCACTCACGTCTAATCACATTCCTCCCTTAGCCTTGGCTACCGCATTTAACCTGATAGCACCCAATGGCTCGATTGCCTTCAATGTGCAGAAAAAACACTGGGAGGAGAAAGGTGAGGCTTCCTTTGTGGCATGGCACCCTTGGGTAGCCGAAACGGACATTTTTGAGATTGCTCAGATGCATGACTATCAGCATCGATTTCACATGGACGGACGCCCCCTATACTATAAAGCCATGATCGGCACAAAGCGAGCCAACATACAGAAAAGCTAACTGAAGAGAGGGGGAACTGAAATCGCAAAATCAGGATTATTGGCTGCCAATATCTAGTTTTCCCCTTAAAAACACAACACTATATAGCGGATCGGGAGAGAATTAGCATGAAGTTTCAACAGTTAATCGAGCAAAGCTACTTAATCTTAAAACAAGATTACTTTAAAGCCGTCGTAAATCCAAGTGATTTAGAGATATTGCATCAAAATATCGTCTTATTTCGTGAGGGAATGCGAATTTTTTTTGAAATACCATTTGTGTCAGCATCTAAAATCCCATAAAATTAGTTGACCTTAAAAAAAACTTTACGCAGTAGTCAAGCCATGACAGATTGGTAGTGAGTAATTGGTAATGGGTAATTAGTGTATTTTAACTTTCACTTCTGCCTCCTGATTCTCTAAACTCACAATTTACAACTATTAAAATCTTGCTATTCATAATTTTATGTCAGATTTACCCTCAAAACACAAAACCATTGAAACTCCCCACAGCGGCTACCACTGGGATGGCAGTTACCGCCGCTTTTTTGAAGGTTGGTACTATCGAATCACCCTACCAATCCACGCACAATCCTTCGCATTCATGTACTCCATCGAAGACCCCAGAGGCAGTCAACCCTACAGCGGTGGAGTCGCTCAAATTCTTGGCCCAGAAGACAAATATTTGTGTCGCACTTTCCCTGATGTAAATAAGTTTTGGGCACACCGGGACAAATTGGGATTAGGACATTGGGGCAGAACAAACTTACAAATCAAACCCGAATATTTAGCACCACAAACATTTGATAGCCATATCGAAGAAGGCTATCAAGCTACTGCCACTTTAAATCAAGGTTATTTACACGACCCAGGAAGCGGCAAGCACTGTTATTGGCAATATGAAATCAAGCCAATTTACGGCTGGGGAAACTCAGCAGAAATCCAAAAATCTACCGCAGGAATACTATCTTTTTTGCCAATATTTGAACCAGGTTGGCAAATTTTAATGTCCCACGGTTTAGCCACAGGCTGGATAGATTGGAACGACCAACGCTATGAATTTAAAGACGTTCCAGCTTACAGTGAAAAAAACTGGGGTGGTGCTTTTCCTCAAAAATGGTTTTGGATTAATTGCAATTGTTTTCAAGGCGAATCAGATTTAGCGATTACTGCGGGTGGTGGCAGGCGCGGCGTGTTATGGTGGATGGAATCTGTCGCCATGATTGGCATCCATTATCGAGGGAAACTCTACGAATTTGCGCCTTGGAATTCCCAAGTTAGTTGGGATATTGAACCTTGGGGAAAGTGGACAATGCGGGCGAGAAATAGTCAGTTTGAAGTTGAGTTAATTGGTAGTACCAAAACTCCGGGTAATTATGTGCGAGTTCCTACAGCAAAGGGTATGACTTTTTGTTGTCGGGATACCACCCACGGCAATTTACACCTACAAATCCGAGAATTGTTGGGCGGAAATGTTGACAAAAGTGGCAAACAGCGTTCTAGAATTATTTTAGAAGCTCAAAGTTCTTTGTGTGGTTTGGAAGTTGGGGGCGGGCCTTGGGATGAAGTTTGGCAAACCAACCGATTTTAGATTTGGGATTTTAGATTCTAGAATTATATCAAATCATTGGGATTAAAATTTTTTAAGCTGACTCTAGCGGTGCCATTGTCAGTCCAGCACGGCTCAATTGCATATGATAAAGTTCTGCTTGCTCTTGTGGGCCAACCCAAACAGTAGATTGTCCTTCGTTGTGGATTTGGTTGGCACAATCCCAAGCTCGATCGCTTGTCATCCCTGGTATATACTTTGTCAAACAGTCAACAACGTGCTGAAACGTATTGAAATCGTCGTTGAGAACAATTACCCGATAGTTTGGATAGGGCTTGCGGGTAACTTGACTCGATCGAACGGGAGCTATGGTTGGTGAAGAAGTCATCGCGCGAACAGCCACTGAAAGTACAAAAATCATAAAATAGTTACCTCCACAAGAATAACACAATATCAGCCGATTTTAGAATTTAGATTTTATGTTGTAGGTTGGGTTAAGCGATAGCGAAACCCCAACATTCAATTACGTTCTGTTGTGTTGGGTTTCGTTCCGGTTCCTGAGCGGAGTCGAAGGGCAACCCAACCTACACTGCGATAGCGAAACCCAACATTCAATTACGTTCTGTTGTGTTGGGTTTCGTTCCACGGGCCCAACCTACACTGCAAGTCTGAAGTAAACCGGAACTCCGATTTACTTCAAATTGATGCTAATCTACAGGACTATTGTAGACTTTTGCGAAAAGCGCGATCGCCTCCAACAAAATCTCTACTAAGCCGCAGCCAAATTTGCTGCTGCAAAATCCCAATTTGCCAAGTTATCCAAGAAATTAGCAATATAGTCAGGACGGCGGTTTTGGAAGTCCAAATAATAAGCGTGTTCCCACACATCCAAAGTCAGCAACGGAATTTGACCGTGTGCTAAAGGAGTGTCAGCGTTTGCAGTTTTGGTCACTTTCAAAGTGCCATTATCCAAAACCAGCCAAGCCCAGCCACTGCCGAACTGAGTTGTCGCAGCAGCCTTAAATTCTGCTTTGAATTCGTCGAAGCTGCCGAAGTCTGCGGTAATTTTGTCAGCCAAAGCTCCAGTCGGAGTTCCGCCGCCACCTGCTTTCAGGGAATTCCAGAAAAAATTGTGGTTCCAGACTTGGCCTGCATTGTTAAAAATGCCAGCTTTGGATGAATCCTTGGAAGATGCCACCACAATTTCTTCGAGAGATTTGCTGGCTAGTTCAGTGCCTTCAATCAGTTTGTTGAGGTTGGTCACGTAAGCAGCATGGTGCTTGTCGTGATGGAACGAAAAGGTATTGGCCGACATATGACCAGACTCTAGAGCGTCAGCGGCGAAGGGTAAAGGTGCAAGTTCAAATGCCATTGTGTTCAATCCTCTCTGGATTATTTTTGGTTTTTTGGTTGACTTTAGAGCTCTTGTATGATTAGAGCCTATAGTCCCTAGCTTGAGTTTATCAAACTATTGTAAATAATTCTTTACAATTTTCATATTTTATAACAATTACGGCATTTCAGCATTTTGACCATAAGGAGGAATCTTTCAGATGATCAATCTGTCAATTAGGATGGGGCTTAGAAACCGGGTTTTCACCGAATTTGTGGCGGGAACAGAGTTTTTCGTAAAAAACCCGGTTTCTAGGAGTCGGAAAATCTAAAAACTCCGATTATCCATTAGCCTGCAATTCCTGCAACCGGGAAAACACTTCTTTTGAGTGAATCGCCGGATTCACCTTCACAAAAGTTTCCCGCAAAACGCCTTTGGGATCGATAATAAAACTGTGCCGCGCCGAGATGAAACTCATCCAAGAACCGTAAGCTTTACTCACTTTTCCGTCGGTATCAGCTAACAGCGGAAATTTCAAACCTTCGGAATCGCAAAATTCCGCGTGGGAATTGACATCATCAGCGCTAATGCCGAGAATTTGAGTATTCTTGGCTAAGTATTTTGGCAAGTCTTGTTGAAATCTGCGTGCTTCGATCGTACAACCCGATGTAAAATCTTTGGGATAGAAATAGACTACCAGCCACTGACCACGAAAATCCGATAGGGAGACTTGTCCGTTACCACTGTTTGTCGGCAAAGTAAACTCTGGTGCGGCTTGATTCACCTGCGGCAGCTTGCCGCCGAGGGCAAATGCAGGGGCGGCCAAATTGAAGCTGAAGATAACTAGACAAATTGCCAATAAAGTGCTAAAAAAGTAGCGGCGAGAGAGCATAAATTTAGAAGTAAAATTGTACTTAATATAAGTTAACAGTTTTCCGATTAAATGGGTAAGGGCAATTCGTGGATTGTTTTGACCAATTGTTCTCAAAAGCCAAACATCACTTACTAAGATAACAATTTACTTATGGCCGCTGCACTCCCATTACCAGGCAAAGCTACAGTAGTACAGGTAATTAACGGTCAACCCGTGACGATCGAAGTAGATGGCACTAATGCCCCAATTACTGCTGGCAATTTTGTTGACTTAGTTGAACGTGGCGTTTATAACGGGGTGATGTTTCACCGAGTTGTACGTCAACCAGATCCTTTTGTGGTGCAAGGGGGCGACCCGCGCAGCAGAGATGCGACAATTCCAGCAAGTCAATTAGGAACCGGTAATTTTATTGACCCGGATACCAATCAGGGCCGTTTTATTCCTTTGGAAATTAAGCCCCAAGGAGCGACGCAACCTGTTTATAACCAACTTGTTACTCAGACTCCGCAGTTGCAGCACACTGTCGGGGCCGTGGCAATGGCTCGTTCTAGTGCTTTGAATTCGGCTTCTTCGCAGTTCTATTTTGCTTTAAGGGATTTGGGGTTTTTGGATGGCAATTATGCTGTTTTTGGCTATGTGACTCAAGGTTTTAGTACGGTGAATGCGGTGCAGCAGGGCGATCGCATTTCAAGTGCAAAAGTTGTTCAAGGAATTGTCCCTAGCCGGGTTTCTAGCATCATTAGCGATGTTGATCTGCTCAACAATTTCATCAACACTACTAATCTTGTCAGTCTACCTTTGCGATCGCTAAAATTAGGCAACACTCCCAACAACTATCAAGTCACTTCCCAAGACTCTCAGCAAAATCCCAGCGGTGTACTAGGAGGTAGTGGAGGCGATCGCATAACAGGTTCACCAACTAATGATGCCATTAATGGTAGCCAAGGCAATGATACCATCAGTGGCGAAATTGGTGACGACTTTCTCAGAGGTGGCAAAGGTAACGACTTAATTAGCGGTGGTGTTGGCAACGATATTTTGACTGGAAATCTCGGTGACGATACTCTCAATGGCGATGCTGGTAACGACTTTTTGCGAGGCGGTAAAGGAAACGATGTTTTAATCGGTGGTGATGGCAATGATATTTTGATTGGAGATGCTGGGAACAATACTCTCACTGGCGGTGCAGGTGCTGATACTTTTGTTCTGATTACCGGTCAAAATCTGGCTTTGGATACGACAAGCAATCTAATTCTTGATTTTACACCAGGAGAAGATCGCATTGGGATTACCGGCACTTTATCAAGCGTCGCATTCACTGCATCTGGAAGCAACACTCTGATTCAATTGGGAGGAGCAACTTTGGCAACCGTTCAAAATGCGGCCCCCACAGCAGTTCAAAATGCTGCGTTTGCAATTAACTTTTCTACTATTTCCCGTCCCGATGATTTGCCAGTCGGTGACGCAGCCTTGAGAATTGGGTAAATTGGCGATCGCAGTTAACTCCCGGACTTCCTTAAAAAGTCCGGGATCTGCGTACATATATACAGTAAGCGGGGTGCGATCGGCATTTTAAGTCGATTACGCTTCACATCTACCACGCAGATCAAGCAAACATCAGACTCGCCAGACGAGGGGTTACAATCAGGATCAAGTATGAAAGCGTGACGAATTGGCACTATATAATAATCCGGAAAAATTAAGGCTGTGGCAAAAGTATGTTCACGATAGGCTACACCGCCACGAGACGGTAAAACCCACGCTAGTGATTAACGAATACGGTTCTACGGAAGCAACGGTAGATGGAACGATTTGCATTTGGTCAGAGTTCGTGCTATGTATTATGGGTGGACACTCCAGCACAACTAGGGGCAAGCTTGGAGCAAGCACAGGCGTTTTTCTTTTACCAGGAGAAACTTTTAATCTACCAGGGCATTTTCGGATTGGGTTGGGAGTCGAACCCCCCTTTTTTCAAAAAGCAATGAACGAATTTGAAAACTTTCTTATAAACTATCAACAAGGTAATTAGCTCTAGTGCAAACTTCAACATACCGTCAATTTGTTTCAAAAGAATTAATTGCTCTTGGTTTTGGTATTCTTGCGATCACATTTGCACCTATTTTAATAAAAATTAGTTCTCAAGAACTGGGTGCTAACGCTATCGTATTTCATCGTTTTTGGGTGGCAACATTGGTGTTAGGTATTTGGAACCGCATCAAGATCGAAAAAAACCAAGAGAACGAAATTGATTCGGAACAATTGCAACCCAAGACAACAGAAAATTGGTTGCTATTATTGGGAGCAGGGGTTGCTGATGCTTTTTGTATGGTTGCCTGGGCTTGGTCGATCGAGCGAACCAGTATTGCTCATTCGACGTTACTGCACAATTTAACGCCTATTTTTACAACTCTTGGTGGATGGTTGTTTTTCGGGCAGTATTTTGAGATGAAATTTTTGTTGGGGGTGGCTATAACAATTGGTGGTTCTATAGCGATCGTACTAGAAGATTGGCAACTCGCGAGCGGTAGTTTTATTGGCGACCAAGCTGCATTGTTTTCTGCTATTGCATACAGCATTAGATTGTTGGTGATCGAACGATTGCGCGATCGATTATCGACAGCGACAATTATTTTATGGATATCTTTGATAACAACTCTTGCTGTTATCCCCACTGCGTTACTGTTTGAAGAACGAATCTTCCCTGGTTCTTGGCTCGTTTGGATAGCAGTTATTTTACAAGGACTGCTTTGCGAAGTAATTGGTCAAGGGGCGATCGCTTACAGTTTAAAAAGATTTTCTTCGGGTTTTGTGTCGCTGTGCTTGTTATTAGAACCATTTTTGGCTGCAATTTTAGCATGGTTTATTTTTGTTCAAGAGTTAAGTATTTTAGATATGTTTGCTTTCCCCGTAATTTTGTTAGGAATCTATTTAGCTAAATCAAGTGAAGGATCGGAAAAAAGTGGATTGCAAGATTATTGATTGGCTCGAACCCGAAGCTGGAACTATCGCTTTTCCTTTTGTAAAAAAACAAGCGATCGACCGTTTTATGCTTTACAAGCACTTGGTCTCGATGGAGAATCTCAGCCTCACCAGCGAATTGAGGATATGGCGGCCTGTTATATTAAAGCTATGCAAGCCGTTCAACCTTTAGGACCCTACATTCTGGTGGGTCATTCTTTTGGCAGTTGGGTTGCCTTTGAGATGGCAAAACAAGTACAAGAAAAAGGACATGAAATTGCTTTACTGGCAGTTATAGACTTCTGGGAACCGATGACAAACAATAGTGTCTTGACCTCTATAGAACCCATTTGACTTTGAAGAACTAATATGCAGATTAATCCCGGTATTGAAACCCTCGCTGTTCATGCAGGACACCCGCTAGACCCCGGTACTGATGCTGTTACACCAGCAATTCACCTATCCACTACTTTTGCTAGACAATCAGATGGGAGTTATCAGCACCCCTATGATTACATTCGTTGTACCAACCCAGGACGCGACAACTTAGAAAAATGCCTGTGTGAGTTGGAAGGGGGAGAAGCAGCAGCAGCAGTCGCTTCTGGTTCAGCCGCAGCCGCGAGTGTGTTCCTGGCTTTGGAACCAGGGGCCCATGTTGTAGCGCCTCTAGATGCCTACTGTGGCACGGGTTTATTGCTGAACACCGTGTTCGCACGCTGGCATCTGAAGTCCACCTTCGTGGATATGACCGATCTCAATCAGGTGGAGAAAGCGATCAGTATCCCTAACACCCAATTGGTTTGGCTGGAAACCCCCTCAAACCCCTTACTCAAGATATCGGATATTGCAGCGATCGCACAAATGGCTCATCAGGTAGGGGCTAGGTGTGTTTGTGACAACACTTGGGCAACGCCTATACTACAACGTCCGATCGAGTTAGGAGCAGATTTGGTGACCCATTCTTTCACCAAATATCTGGGGGGACACGGCGATGCGATGGGCGGGATTGTCGTATCCAGAGTGAAAGATGAGTTTTTTGAGCGGATTCGGCAGATTCAGGTTGGCATGGGGATTGGGAACGCGCCCTTTGATGCTTGGTTAATTCTCAGAGGTATTCAAACTTTGCCTTTGCGGATTAAGGCGAGTTCAGAAGCAGCAAGTTACATTGCTCAATTTTTGAGTAACCACCCTAAAGTTAAGCGAGTTTACTATCCGGGATTACCGGAACATCCAGGTGCTTCCCTCGCTGCTCGACAAATGCTCTATGGCGGTGGGATGGTTTCTTTTCAGGTAGGTAGCCGAGAGGAAGCCTTTCAAGTTGCAGGAAAATTGCAGGTGTTTACGTCAGCAACCAGCTTGGGAACGGTGAAAAGTTTGGTGGAAATTGGGGCACTCATGGAATCAATGCAAAACCTCGATACCAGCAATGTTGAAACTGTTATACCGGACAACTTATTGCGCTTATCAGTTGGTGTTGAGGACGTAAAAACGTTGATTTTGGACCTCGAACAAGCTTTAAGCTAAAGTTCGTCAATGGCTTTCCTTACATTCTTTACTGGCAGAAGACTTTGACGATACTGCATTTGATTAAACAAAGCGATTGACAGAGTAATAAAACCAACAAGGAAAGTAGGGATTGTCTGTGCCTATGTCAGAAAAAGTTGTGTCAGCTAGCTTTAGCACTCTTTGCTTTGGCGATTGCTGAACAAATTAGTGGAAAAGTGTAATGTAAGCCTCATGAATTCAGTATGAAGAGAGAGTATCAGCAGTATAAATTTTCTTTGGAGATTAAAATCCAGCTAAAAGAATTAACTAAGCTGGATAATTGGCATGGTTTACTAGCATTGTTACAAGACTGTACGCTCATTCTTGCCAGTATCCTGATTACAAGCTATGTCACATGGTTTTTTTATCCAATAGCACTTTTGGTGATTGGTTCAAGACAACGAGCTTTGACTACCCTATTGCATGATAGCGCTCATGGCGTACTAGCTAAAAACAAATTGCTCAACTCATTCCTTGGCACATTCGGCTCAGGATACTTAATTTTTCAGCAGATGATTCCTTATAAAAAGTCTCATTGCTATGAGCATCACAGTCACTTGGGCAACCCTGAAGTAGACCCCGATTTTAAGTTTTACCTTAAAGAAGGACTCTATTGTGAACAAAGCCCCAAAGAATTTCTCGTGAATCATATTATAAAGCCTCTACTGCTATTCAAGGTTCCGCAATACATATTTTACTTAATCAACAATAGACTCTTCGGCAAAGGTTGCAATTTGTATGAAACTCTCATCATGCTTACCTATGTATTCACTATTGTGAGCGCATCTGTCTGGTTTGGATTTTTGGACGAACTCATATTATTTTGGCTAGTTCCTTATGTAACTGTATTTCAAGTATTAGGGTACTTCATAGAAGTCAGTGAACATTACCCACTGGTAGGAAAAAACACGGTTGATTTATACATGACAAGGAATCGCTTCAGTCCCTGGTATGAGGCATTCTTTACCAGTATTCACGGGGAAAACTTCCACCTAGTCCATCATTTAATGCCATCTTTACCCTTCTGGAATTTAGCCCAGGCGCATAAAATTCTGCTTGTTGACCCCAACTACTTTCGGCATAACAGCCTCACAGGAGGGATATTTTTTCCTTCAAATGGTTTTTCCAGTATTGTGTCAACTTTTATTCGCAAGTAATTGGATGTCTAAGTGGGGTTAAGCCGGGATACGATACTGTTGGCGAAACATTTTTTAACATTATAGCGATCGCCAAGAGGCATCTGTTTGGTCATAAATAAGTTATGCTCTGTACCTATTTACCTGAAAAGTGCTGTATTACTTAAAGAAGTCTAGGATCTAATATAAGACTTACTTCTCAGTAATATTTCTGATGAAAGTTGGATATTATTTGCTATGATCATTTATAGATCAAGAATATATTCTTCAAATTACGGTCAATGAAAATAATTTTGAAGTTGAAAAAAATAGTGGTAGCAGTATTGGCGATCGCACTGTGCACTCTTTGTTTAACTCCTCCAGTTATGGCCGCGACTGCTGAGGATGTGAGTCATCTATTAAAAGATAATTGGTGCGTCAGCTTTCTCTGGAAACACTGCGATTTGAGTGGGGTCGATTTGCGAGGAGCGAATCTCGAAGAAGCTAACTTGAGCGGGGCGAATTTAAGCGGGGCTAATTTGTCAGGTGCTAACTTGAAAGATGCAGACCTTTCTGACGCAGATCTCAGCGGTGCTAATTTAGCAAATTCCGATATTTTTGGAACAGATCTCAGCAAAGCTAATTTGACCGCAGCTAATTTCACTCGCACTCGATTGTGGGATGCGAATCTGACTTTGGCAAATTTGACTGGGGCTAATTTACAAGATGCTAATGTGTTATATTCTAGACTTTGGGGTTGCAATCTCACCAAGGCTAATTTAACTGATGCGACGCTACACGGTACTGATTTGCGATATGCCAATTTGGGTAAGAGTAATTTAACAAATGCTGATTTGCAGAGCTTCTTTTCGCGAGGTTCCAAGCAAGTCACAAACTTGAGTAATGCAAATTTAGAAGGCGCTATTTTAACTGGAGCAAATCTGAAAGGTGCGGTACTGGCTGGGGCAATTATGCCTGATGGCTCTATCAATGAAGAAATTGCCATTAATTTAAAGTAAAGTATGGGACAGGGCGGGTTTATATAATTTGTCGATACTTAATCATTTATCTCGGCGAACCCGCCCCAGGGCTGTTTCATTCTCAAATTTTGCAATTGCTAAAGCCATTGCGAATCAAGGATTTTAGGCGATATTTCCTAGTAAGCTGTTAGTCATTTAAATTTATTGCTTGAACCCGTTACAGTATGGGGTCTGATGTTGGGTAATACAACTTAGAGATATAATTTATATTATCGGTAATTCTCAAAACCTATGATTCAAGCTTTACCCAAACTCGTAAACTTCGAGGAATTTGTGGAGCGGCTGCCAGAAAATTCGGCGGTACGCTACGAACTGCATAATGGAGATATTATTGAGATCGCACAACCCGTAGGCGAACACGAGGAAGTTATCAGCTTTCTTAGCATCGAAATTCCTGTTGAGATTAAACGTCTGGGATTACCCTACGGTATCCCCCGCCAAGTGATAGTTAGACCTCCTGAAAAAGACTCTGGTTATTTCCCTGATGTTTTGGTACTCAATCGCGCCAATCTAGGGAAAGAAACATTATGGCAAAAACAATCTACCCTCAGTTTAGGTGCATCGATCCCTTTAGTAATTGAGGTTGTGTCAACCAATTGGCGCGATGATTACCATTTGAAATACGCCGATTATGAGGAGATGGGTATCCCAGAATATTGGATTGTAGATTATGCTGCTTTGGGCGGACGGAATTTTATTGGCAATCCCAAACAACCGACCATTTCTGTCTGTAACTTGGTTGAGGGTGAATATCAAATCGTTAAGTTTCGAGATAACGATCGCATTGTGTCGCAAGTTTTTCCAGATTTAAACCTAACAGCAAACCAGATTTTTCAAGCTGGTGCAGTTTAGTTTATTAAAGGGGCGAATCATTAAAGTGGGGTAGAGGCGGGTTTTACCAACAATCATCGCCTCAAATAAACAATCTCATAAACCCGCCCAGCCCACACGAAAAAACCATATTTCTTATTAAAAATGCACCCAAAAATTATCGGTGCAATCACCACCTACCCAGGCATGAACCAAACTGACTGGCTGTGGCAACAAACCCCCGACAACTTCGGCAAATGGGGCAAGATTCAAATGCTAGCAAATCACTCCGAACCAGACTTTTTACTGATGTATCAATTCGACTTTCCCCAGCCACAAAAACAGCAATCCTGGGTAGACAAAATCCGCCACCCAAGCCCTCAAAATCCCGAAAACGACCTTCGAGAAAAATTGCGCGGTGTCCCCAAGGAACGCATAATTTACCTAATCCGCGAGCCACCATTACCAGAAGTTATTGAAATCACCAAAGCCAACTACGAACAAGCAAAACTTTACTGTGGCTACATTTCCGGCCCCGACGACTTCGCACCCAACCCAAATTATATGCCCGCGATTTGGTATCACAGCAACTCGTTTCGAGAACTCGATGAAATGCCATCACCAACTAAAACTAAACTCTGTTCTTGGATTACTTCAGGTGTTAGTCGCACCGCCAATCACCGCCACCGACTAGATTTTATCCAATTGTTGCAACAACAAGAATTAAATTTTGACCTTTACGGGCGCAACTTGCCAACTTGGGCGCACTGTAACGGCACTGTTAACAATAAATGGCACGCCGTCGCACCATACTATTACAACTTAGCTATTGAAAATTATGCCACCAACGATTGGTATGTCAGCGAGAAACTTTGGGATGCTTTATTAGCTTGGTGTTTGCCGATTTATTACGGCGGTTCGGCGGCGGATAAATTGTTGCCGGCGGGGAGTTTTCTGCGGCTACCGAGTTTGGATGGCAAAGGAGTAGAATTTATTCAAGAGGTGATTGCAACCCCGGATTATTGGCATGAAGCGAGGGATAAAATTGCCGAAGCTAGGCAAATCATTCTCCACGAATTGAACCTGCTCAATTGGCTGTCTAATTTTGCGTCTTGAAGATGTGATTATTGAACCAAAAACACAAAGGTTGATTGTTGATCCCGAAAGAAATTAGACCCATTGGTGTCAACTTAACGTCAAACCCAGTCAGAGACTGCTCTTTGACTATTAAGCCTAGATCCCCCCTAGCCCCCCTTAAGAAGGGGGGGACAAGAGTATTCTCAAAGTCCCCCTTCTTAAGGGGGATTTAGGGGGATCTAGACTTAGGTAAAAGCAAGAAATACCAAGGGTTTCAAGCTTAAGTTGACACCTATGGGCACTGCCGTGTCCTCTATATCATTCCGGTGTTACCGGAATTGATCGATAGCAAACACAGCATTAAAATTTGGCGATCAAACTTTTCTGTGACTATTACGTCCCTATAAACAGTGATGCTATCTTAGTTGTTACTTACACCTATGTTTTGGCTGTAATTTTTTTTTGACAAACCGGGGTGCTGCGTACCAACAGGTCAAACTTAGGCCTCCATAGATTCAGTCACAGCCCAAAATTGAGCTTTGACAGTTTGCCCAATTACCCTAATCACAATTTCACAATAATAAAGTTATGGAATCTCTTGCCTACCTCGAACTTGCTCTTGCTTGTCAATCACCTACAGAGTCTAAAATTTCAGAGGGAATAAAGTGGAAACACTTATCCAGTCAGACTTATGTCCGTTTATTATCTTTGGCTTTAATGCTGTCGGTTTTGAGTGTCGCCCATTCAGCTTTTGCTCAAATAGACCCCGGACGACCAAATTTGCGATCTGTTCAAGACCGATTGCGACAGTTGGGCTATTTTAACAGAACTTCCACTGGTCAACTCGGCCCGCTAACTCAAAACGCTTTGACCAATTTTCAGCGAGACTATCAATTATCTCTGACAGGAAGAGCCGATCGCGATACCATTTCAGCACTCAATACTTTAGCCTCTAGAGCTCAACCTTATAGAAGTGTTGAGATCAATTATCGAGAGTTGCGCTTTGGAGACAAGGGTGAAGATGTTTTAGTTCTCCAGCGCGAGTTACAACAGTTGGGTTATTTTACAGCCCATCCAACTGGCACTTTTGGCAGAATTACTCAGGAAGCTGTCAGAAGTTTCCAGCAAATTAACCGACTGTCGGTGACTGGAGTTGCTGACAGCCAAACTTTAGCTTTGCTGTTACGGGTAAGAACGCCCGTTCCACCCATTCCTGGCGTTGTTTCGGGAAATGGCGGTTGCAGAGGGTTGCGGTTTGGAGACAGAGGAGCGACGGTAGACTTGATGCAGCGACAGTTAAAGGATTTGGGCTATTTTGAAGGGCGTGTTGACGGCAAGTTTCGCGAACGCACTCTGTATGCTGTAACTCGTTTTCAGCAAGATAATTTTCTGGTTTCTGATGGCTGCGCTGACTCTGCTACTCTGACTGCTATAGATGCCAGGAGGTCAGAGTTTGAAACTACTTTCTCTCCTGGGGAAGGTAGGCAGCAGAGTTTTGCCTTAGATTTGTTAAAGTTTGGTGATACGGGCAATCAAGTAGAGCTGGTGCAGCAACGACTGCAAAAAGTGCGCTATTATGCCGGCCCGATTCATGGTTTGTTCGATCGAGCTACAGAGGCGGCCGTGATTCGCTTTCAGACAAATAACAGGCTATTGGGGACTGGGGTTGTCGATCGCCAAACTCAGGTAGCTTTGCAGCGAAGTCATTCGCGAACTGCACAGAAATCGCCCGATCGGGGTTTAGTTCTGCCACAGAGCGATCGAGCCTCTGCTGTTGGCATTAGCAGCAGTTCTCGATCGAGCATCTACCAGTTACAAAGGCGACTGCGAGACCTCAGCTTTTACAACGGCCCCATTAGTGGAGTTTTTGACGCTCCAACAAGAGCGGCCCTCGACCAAGCTCAGCGCAGTTACGGGGTGAGCACTGACGATTTGTTAACCCAAACTTTCTAGCTTTGGCGCTACCTAGTTTTGTGGCAATTTGTGACCAGTTGTAATTGAGCACGAAAATAGGTGTATAATTACTAGCCTAAATCCGGGGCGTTGCCATTTTCGGCGATCGACCTCGGACAAGACCAATTGCTAGAAACCAAAGACGGCCATCCCATTCTCAAAGCTTCGTGACAAACAGTGTGAATGGTCAACTGACAGTCAAGCAGGTGCAACCCTGACTTTTCAGCTTGCTTCATCCCAATTTTCAAAATCGAATCATTGTTAAATTCGATCGTTCTGTTGCACTGAACGCAGACCAAATGGTGGTGATGATGGGGGTAAGGTTGGTTTATTTCATAATGTTTGTGACCTTCTGCTAATTCGAGTTCTCGGAGCAAACTCATCCTTGCCATCAACTTTAAAGTTCGGTAAATCGTAGATAAGCTAATGTTTTCTCCGCGATTTTTCAACAAAGTATACAAATCCTCCGCACTCAGGTGATTGCCTTTGGGGAGGTTCTGAAAAACGTGCAAGATAGTTTCCCGTTGGGGAGTCATCCGCCAGCCTTTGTCATTGAGTTCAGATTTAAACGAAGAAGCTGTGTAAAGCGCCATAGTGACCCTCTCAAGAAAGTCTGCCTATTGACAATCATACACAACGATCGGAATATTTTGCAAATATCACAGCTTATTGATAAAAAGAAGGAAGAAGGAAGAAGGAAGAATGCTTAGACAGCAACCGCCAAGGTGGTTAGGATACTTCCGGTCACTGAGCGAAGCCGAAGGGCCGGGTGACCAAGCGTCTTGGCGACTGCTATATCAAAAATCCCCGACTTCCTTAAGAAGTCGGGGATCTAAGCATCAGAGCATTTTCAACGACACAACTTTAATTGAGAGACTCCAGATAGTCGCGAACACGGTTGCGACGCTTGGGCTGGCGAAGCTTTTGCAAAGCTTTAGCTTCGATTTGGCGGACTCGCTCGCGAGACAAGTCCAGAGCCCGACCAATTTCTGCCAGTGAGTAGGGGTGTCCGTCACCCAAGCCAAACCGCATCAAAATCACATCTCGCTCGCGGCTGCTCAAATCTGCCAACAATTGCTGCAAGTCGCGGTGCAAAGCTTCTCGCATCAGCATTTCTTCCGGCGATACGGAGTCTGTTTCGAGCAAGTCGCCCAACTCCGTATCTTTCTCGTTGCCAACTTTAGTTTCTAGGGAAACAGAGCGGGGTACTCTCAGCAAAACTTCCCGCACTTGGATGGGAGTCATATCCAACTCAACAGCAATGTCTTCTATAGTCGCTGTCCGACCTTTTTCTTGAGAAATTTTGCGCTGGGCTTTTTTGATTTTGTTAAGTTTTTCGGTAATGTGAACCGGGAGGCGGATAGTACGGCTTTGAGTCGCTATAGCCCGTGTAATTCCCTGACGAATCCACCAATAGGCGTAAGTGCTGAACCGATAACCCCGCGTTGGATCAAACTTTTCTACAGCTCGTTCCAGTCCCAGAGTACCTTCTTGTATTAAGTCCAATAGTTCTAAACCGCGATTTTGATATTTTTTCGCCACCGAAACTACCAGGCGCAGATTAGCCTTGATCATGTGGTCTTTGGCTTCCACTCCTTCAGCTTGAGTTTTTTCCAGCGTCTCGACGCTCATCTCTGCTAACTCTGCCCAGTGGCGCTTACCTTCGCTCATAATCCGCTTGATCTCCGAGACATCAGTCACGCCGGCAGTTGTGGCCCAGCGTTCCAGGGAAGGTTTGTGTCCCAATTTTGCGGCCAAGCGATCGCGCACCTCTATTAGATGCACGAAGCCCTGAATCTTTCCTTCCTCCTGCGAAGCGGCGGTGTTCCGCAATTCTAGCAATTTGATATAGCGCTGAACTTTTTGAGCTTCAGAAACTTCCTCATCTCGACCTAACAGACGAACTCGTCCGATTTCTTGGAGGTACAGACGCACTAAATCTGTAGTGCGACGGTTGGCATTTTTTTGCAACTTCGCGTCACGGTCTGCATCCTCAGTCTCTGTTGCGTCTTGGTCGATGAGTTCGTCTCCAGCTTCTTCAGCATCCTCATCCAACACATCATCTTGCAAGGGATTGACTCGCAGTCGTTCGTCGAATTCAGCTTCAGCGTAAAAAGAGGTGGCTGGCATAGTGATTTTCTCAATGGCTCCGGGTGAAAAGATGCTACGCTTGGCGGTTATTTATATTTATGATGCCCATTTTGTTAAGACGAAGCATCACCGCTGTTTGTTTCTTTACTAACTTTCCTGACTTGGATGCTGTTTTGGATCGAACTCTGGCTACCTTTTTTGTTTTACCAACATTCAGGAAAATGCCAAGAACTTTCTGATGTAACAGGTTGAAGGCCCGGAAAGTGAGTTGTACTTCTTTGTTTATGTAGCTAGTATAGGTAATCTCTGGCTACCAACAAGTGACTGTCGTCAGAAGTTAAGTTAATCTTCATCACCGATCGGCTGGTTCCCGATCACTTCTCAAAATTCCTGATTTTTTTAATAAAACTTTATATAACTCTCAAATCACTTTCAGAAAAAAATAACAGCCCTATCCCCCACTTCTTCAAGAAGTGGGGGATCTAACAGCGATCGCAGTTTATGCTTGCTCATCTAACATCTACCAACTAGAAGCTAAAATTCTGCATCCCCCTGATTTTCAGTCCGCAGGCGCACCGAATCAGCGTGAGAAGGCAAACCCTCAGCTTCGGCCAAAACATTAATAGCCTTAGCCACCTTCTTAAGTGCAGTCGGCGAATATTCAATCAAACTCGAATGCTTCATAAAAGTTTCAACACACAGCGGCGACGCATAGCGGGGAGCTCCAGAAGTCGGCAAAGTGTGATTCGGCCCCGCCAAATAGTCTCCCACGGCTTCGGGTGTTGAGTAGCCCAAGAAAATCGCCCCAGCGTGCCTAATTTGCGGAAGCAAAGCCCAGGGATCTGCCACTTGCAATTCCAAGTGTTCAGGAGCAAACTCATTAGAGAGTTCCGCCGCCGTTTTGAGAGAATCAACTACTACGACTAAACCGTAGTTGACGATCGCCTTTTCAGTCAAAGTCCGGCGCGGGTGATTTGCCAACTGTCTCTCTACCTCAGCCACGACTTTTCTCGCCAGCACCGAATCCGCCGTCAGCAAAATCGCCGACGCCATCGAATCGTGTTCAGCTTGAGCCAACATATCCGCAGCTACGTGTACGGGGTTAGCCTTGCCATCAGCGATAATCAGCACCTCCGATGGGCCCGCCAGAGAATCAATCCCCACAGTCCCGTAAACCAGTTTTTTAGCCAGCGTGACGTAAATATTCCCAGGTCCGGTAATTAAATCCACCTTGGGAATAGTTTCGGTACCATAGGCCAAAGCCGCGATCGCCTGGGCCCCACCTACTCGATAAATCTCATCAACTCCCGCTTCCTGAGCCGCTACGAGCACCGCAGGATTCATTTTTTTCTCCTGTCCGGGAGGAGTACACATCACCAGTCTCGGAACCTTGGCGACCTTTGCAGGCACTGCATTCATGATCACCGAACTGGGATAGGATGCTTGACCGCCAGGGATGTAAATTCCCGCGCGATCAACAGCAGTGTAGCGTTTGCCCAAAACAACCTCGTCATCGCCAAACTGCACCCAAGACTTTGGGACGCGCTGTCGATGAAACGCCTCTACCTGTTTGCAAGCTGTACGGATTGCATTTAATAATTCCTTCGACACCTGCTGATAAGCAGCATCCAATTCGGCGCCACTCACCCGCAATTCTTCCGCATTCAGGGTCATGCGGTCAAATTCAGCGGTGTAGTGCAGCACAGCCTTATCGCCTTTACGCTTGACAGCTTGCAGCACCTCCCGCACGGTGGCTTCTTTGTGAACAACAAGTTCGTCATGGGTGCGATCGCAGATCCGTCGCAGTTCAGCTTGTGCCTCAACCCACTGAGTAATGATTCGCAGCATGGAGATTCGGAACGCCTTCCTTAAGGAATTGCCTGCCTGAGAACCGGGTGCAGAAGGAGAGGATAAAAGCAAGAGGGGGAGGGGGGAGAGGGG